>CAMCRD010000028.1 GCA_945877185.1 Candidatus Finniella inopinata
TCTTTAATCAACGGAATAACCTTATTACGTCATTGCGAGGACTGCGAGCGTAGCGCTGCAGGACGCGGCAATCCATGTATTTTTATATTCTCAAAGCATGAGAGATAAAAAGCTCCTTGAATACATGGATTGCCGCGTCCCGCCACGCATTCCCGAGCTACGCCTACGGCTTCGCCGTGGCGCGTCGTGCGTGCGCTCCTCGCAAAGACAATACAGGAGTGTGGGCATCATTCCTTTCCCTCAATCATTCACACGCCAACACTTAAGAACAAGGAAAAAGTGAATGATCCGAATCATACCTTTAGATGGAAACCCCATCGAACATTTCGAAGATTACAACGAACTTTTTGAGTGCATCACGAGCACCGAAACGATGAAAGCCGCAAAACGCCTCAAGCCTGTCCATATAGATTGGAACTTTACAATCCACCATCCAAAGCGGGCATCAGCCCTCTATATCCAGAGCAAAAACCCCTCCGAAGCCATCAAAGAAGCCTTTGAGGAAAACTTAGCATTGATTGAGATCTGTACAGGCGATTACAAAAAACCCCTGTATATCCCCTTAACCCCCAACGTCGATATGGATTACCTCAAGAGAAAATGGTGCATCGATTCGTGCACCTTCCATCATATCCTTGTGAAAGAGGCGTGAGGGGAAAATTAGAATCTGTCTTAATGAATTGTGGGGGGTACGTATTTCTTATCCTTATTTTGTCATTGCAAGGAACGAAGCGACGCGGCAATCCAGGCTGTTTAGAATATTTCAGTTTTTTAGCTGCTTCGCAGTTGTCTGGATTGCTACGCACCCCCGACCCTAGGGTCGTATGGGGCGCTCGCAATGACCATACTACGTTGTTTTAAAAGTTTTTTTGTTAGTAAAATAAACTCATCAAGACAGATTCTAACGCTCATTCTTCACATCTAGGGTCCGTAGCAAATCTGATAAAAGATTATATTTTGCTGCTTTCGAAAGCATGACATCCAAAATATTTCGCTTTTTGAACCATTGCCAGTACATGTTACCAAAAAGATCTTCTGATGCCTGATGGCATTCTCGACAAAGCAAATGAACATTGTCTAAGTCGTCTCTCCCTCCCATCCACAGAGCTTTGATATGGGCTCTTTCCAGCACTTTATCCATAGGAATAAAACCACAAGCAAAACAAGTTCCTTCTTCTAAAAACTCTTCTTTTGAGTCAAATTCTCCATGCCATATATCAGTACCCGACCAATAAGCACGTATAGCCTTCTTCGTAAAATTCTTTCGTTTCGACATATTGTCCTTCTTTGAAAAAGTGGATGATCACGATCATACCATCAAACAGAAAACCCCTCTATATCCCGTTAACCCCGAACGTCGATATGGACTACCTCAAGAGGAAATGGTGCATCGACTGGTGCACTTTTCATCATATCCTGGTGAGAGAGGCGTGAGGGGGGATTAAAGATCGAAACAGATAAGCAAAATTGGAGCAAGGAATGCTGCATTGTTGGGCACTTTCTTAAATAGAAATTCTTGTAGCAGGATTACTGCTATTCCATATTTTCCCATTTATAAGATGATAGCTCTTTTTTAATCTGATATTTATTATAATCATCCTTTAGTTCCTTACAAAAATCGTATAATTGATTTGCTTTTTCAATGTTAAGGAATATTAAGCCTATAACTACCATTGGATTTATAGCAGCCTGCACTTCAAATTTTTTATCACCGTCTTTTTCCTTTAATTCATTTTTCAGTTTATTTGCCTTTTGATTGATAGATTTTATGATCATATCCATTTCGGAGAAGTTAAATGGAGTTTTCTCATCTACTACTTGAATAAAATAATCTATGTATTTATTAACTTCACGAGCTAGCTCATTATACTCGCTTTTAATTCCTACCTGTATTTCCGATTTTTTGGCACGTGCTTCTCTCGAAATACCTTTCAACTCACTTAATTCTTTCAGGTATTCTTCATACCCAGATGCATAAGCTGAAACTATGCTGACTATTCCTACAATAAGAAACTTACATAATAAGTTTATGTTCGCTTTCATTTTATTCTCCATAAAAGAGCAGTAATCTTACATCAATGAGCACAAATCCATTCAATCATAATAACGTTAAGATTTCCTTTGAAAAAACCTTATTAACCAAAACATTGTTGTCATTGCGAGCGCAGCGAAGCAATCCAGGGGCAATAATCAAGATCTCTCCCTTGGCCCCTGGATCGCCACGCGCTTTGCGCTCGCGATGACGCTGACTCTCAATTCTTTCTTCCCATTGATCACAAGCTCATGGCATCATGGGCAATCACAAAATTTGACAAATCCGATGGGCATCTCTTAGAACTTTACATACTTTCACTGAGATCTATCAGGCGCCTGGTAGAGCCAAGGGAAGTCCCTATGCGCGTATAGGGAGTTTTTGAAAAGACCAGTTATCCCAATTGGTGTCCGTGCCGGTCTTCGCGACTCGTTCTGAGCCGTAAGGACGGGAAGTGGGGATTGGATCGGGCCCTGCAACCACGGTATTTCGCTTTGGCATAAGCGCCAGAGCGCAATCGGAGGCAGAAGCCCGTGAAGGTAGGTCCATCGCGACCTGTATTTGTTAGTATGTTAAATATAAACTATAGGATGCCCTATGGTTTATGGAATTTCCTGTAACCCAGGAAATTTCATCCCCGTTTCCCATTTATTGGGGGGCGGGGATACCGGCACGGACGCCAATTGGGATAACGAAAAACGAATTAAGACGAAAAGATAAGACAGGAAACAGGATAAAGAAGGTAGAGAGAGGAGCGAGGAAACGATGAACTTTTAAGAAGCAAAAACAACATGATACCGTCATTTCAAGGGCAAGTTAAATTTAGTCAATGGCAACTGACTAAATTTAATCAATAAGGAATGATCAAATTTGATCATTGGGTATTGTTGTTTTTATCACCCGAGTATTTTGGTTAACTCAAGACAAATACCAATAAAGATCAATAGGTCACGTAATTGCTATAAGATATTGATTTTTAAGTATTAATTATTGTATTTGGGTTAAAATTTAATCCATAACGATAGATCCACTGGGGGAGTCACAGATAATCCTCGAGCCTTGCTTTACCTGACCCCCGTGGAAGCGGCTGTTGCTGCGAGGCATGGGGCGTCCATCCTGTGAGGGTTATCACCTCAAAGGTAGCTGAGATGCGACCATCGGCTAATCCATAACGCTCTTGATACAACTCAAAGGTGCGCTTCAAGAGTGCGCGCGACAGGGGAGCCCGGGACCGGTTGACTAAAACGTTGTTTTCTCCCATTTTTTGTAAATCATGAAGAAGCGCCAAAGGATGGGGGTAGGTGACGTGAAGGCGATCACAGTCAACGACGGGCAGGGCAAAACCAGCGCGTTGGAGGAGGGCGCCTGCGTCTTTAAGGGAGATCATGGGAGAAAGGCGTGGGCTCACGCCGCCGCGAAGCTCAAGCTCCGCTGATGATAAACAATCTCGCAATTCTATAAGGGTTTCCCCCCCAAAGAGGGAAGCTAAGAATAATCCATCGGGTTTCAAGCAATGAAAAACTTGTGCCAGCAATCCCGGGATATCATTGACCCAATGGAGGGACAACGCACTGATGATGAGATCAAGGGAATTTACGGCAAAGGGCAAAGCTTCCTCATCCAGGACGACTTTTAAAGGCGTGGGGGCTTGGGTCACCATGGCTTCGCTCACGTCTGTGGTTATGAGGGGAATTCCTTCTAACGCTCTCGCCAATTGCCCTGTATGCCCACCTAAGTCGACACAATGGTGAAAGGAACGGCGAATGAGGTTTAGGCGGTTGGCTAAATCTTGGGCGACACGTTCCTTCAAGGAGGCATGGTCTGAAAAAGCGGCAGCGGCCCGATTGCGGTGTGCTTTGAGGAGGGATCGGTCGAAAAGAAATCCTGGTGTCTGAGGGAGGGGGGAAGGGAGGATCATTTCCCTTTTTAGACCTCAAATTCCTTCAGCTGGACACGTGTGCGCCGAGCCAAATAATAGTAGAAGGCGGGCAAGACAAAGAGGGTAAAGAGGGTTCCGATCGACATACCACCGACAATAACCCAGCCAATTTGACGGCGGCTTTCAGATCCAGCGCCACCTGCAAGAGCTAAGGGGACCGCCCCTAAAACCATGGCGAAAGTGGTCATTAAAATGGGGCGTAAGCGCATTTTCGATGCTTGGATAATGGCGGTAAGGCGGTCTTTGCCTTCATCGCGCAAGCGGTTGGCCACATCGACCATCAAAATACCGTGTTTTGTAATCAACCCAATCAGGGTGACGAACCCAATTTGGCTATAGAGGTTCACACTTCCGTTTTCAATCATCGATAACGTAATAACCGCGCCGGATAAGGATAAAGGAACGCTGAGGATGATAATAAAAGGATCGATCCAACTTTCAAACTGGGCGGCCATAACGAAATAGATGAAACATAAGGCTAATCCGAAGATGAGGATAATATTCTGGCTCTCGTTTAAGTAGCGACGCGTATCATCTGTCCAGTCAATGTGGGCATCACGGGGCAGAAGTTCCTTGGCGGCTTCGCTCACGTTCGTAATACCTTCCATCAAGCCGACACCCTGTTTCAGTTTGAGAGAGAAGGAGACGGAGCGTAAACGATTATAACGATATATTTCCATAGGGCTTGTGCGGGCATAAACCTTTACCAGTTCTGCTAACGGAACAAGGGATTCTTGCTTGTCTCCCCCTTTGACAAACAAGTTTGTGATATCTTCAGGGGTTTGCTTATTGACGTCCGTAATTTCAACCATAACGTCATAGAGACGGCCTTCTTTTTTAAAGTTGCCGGTTTTACGGCCCCGAAGGAGGGTTTCAATCGTATCGGCAATTGTTTCTGGCTCAATGGTGAGGGAGGCAACTTTTCCGCGATTGATAGAGACCGTATAATCTTGGGCATCGGCATGGATATTGCTTAAAATGCCATCGACGAATGGGAGTTGATTCAGGCGTCGGGAGAGGGTTTCGGCCAATTCGCGGACTTCTCGATACGTCTTGTTGGCTTGGACGACAAATTGAACAATGTTGCTCTTATCACCGGATACGGAAGCTGTTTCGATTTTCGCGTCAATCCCTGAGATGTTTTGAAGACGAACCTTTAGATCCTTCTCAATATCTGCCGTGGAGCGCTTGCGATCATCTTTCAATGTTACAACGAAATCGTAAGTCGGATTGTTTATTGAGTAATAGCGACGCTCAATATCCGGGTAAGTTGATAAAATAGCATCCAATTCCTTTACGTAGCGGTCCGTGTGGTCCAGAGTGGCCGTTTGGCTCGCTTGGCCTTCAATCGCAATCTGGCCTTGATCTTCTCTTGGAAACATTTCGCCCGGTAAGGTGTAATAGATGCCTAATCCCAATAGAGCAAAGAGAACACCAGATATAATAACCGTGAAACGACTTGAAGCTTTATCCATGACCCTTTGCAGCAATTGAGAGTATGAATTTTCAACCTGATCGAGCCATAAACCTGCTTTGAAGGATTGGAAAAGAGTCGTTGGAACCTCGCCGTGGTGGGGGTCGCGTTTTAACATGCGGGCGCACATCATGGGGGATAGGGTCAAGGCTGCAAACCCGGAAATTAAGACCGCTCCCGCCAAGGTTAGGGCAAATTCTGTGAAGTATTTCCCCGTTTTTCCCTTTGACAAGGCGATAGGCGCATACACCGCAACCAATGTTAACGTCATCGCGATAATGGAAAAACTGATTTCCCGGATACCAATGATAGAGGCTTTAAAGGTTTCCATGCCATCTTCAATGCGGCGATAGATGTTTTCTAAGACCACGATCGCATCGTCCACGACCAAGCCGACAGCTAAAACCATAGAGAGAAGGGTGAACGTGTTCAAGCTGAACCCAGCAAGATACATTAAAAACATCGCCCCAACCAAGGAAACAGGGATGGTTACAAGAGGAATAAGGGCAGCTCTTCCAGATCGCAAAAACAGGAAGACAATTAAGATAACCAATAGAATGGCCTCAGCAATGGCCTGATAAACGGCATGGAGAGATTGTTCAATAAAGCGGGCGCTGTCTTTCCCGATCCGTAAAGTAACACCGTCGGGTAAGCGCTCAATAATACGGGGAAGAGCGGCTTTAATATCCCGCGTTACGTCAATAGGGTTGGCAACAGATTGTTTGACGATGCCAACACTGACTCCCAACTTACCGTTAAAGCGCATGCGTGTCTTCTTGTCGTCTGCTGATTCTTCTGCGGTTCCAATATCTTTTAACCGAACCAAGTGCTTATCTTTACTTGAGACAATGAGATCTTCAAATTCTGCAGGGGTTTCCAAATTTGCGATCGTTGTGACAAGGTACTCTCGTTCTGTCGTTACGATCTTTCCGGCAGGCTTTTCAATATTTTGACTTTTGATGGACTTCATGACGTCAGCCACAGTGAGGTTATAGGCTGCCAACTTTACAGGGTCTAGCTTGAGGTACATCTTGTACAGCCCAGAGCCTGCAACTTCTACACGTGCAACGCCAGGGATGGCTTCAAATTCTTTTTTCAATTCATTGGTGGCATAATCGCCCAATTCAGCAGGGGAAATATTATCGCTCGTTAGCGCGAGCGTCATAAGGGGTCTTTCTTCCGCCCGTGCCTTAATAATATTGGGCTCATTCATTTCTTTGGGAAATTTATCTTTGGCCTTATTGAGGCGATCTCGGACATCGTTTGTAGCATCATCAATACGGCGTTCCGGGGTAAATTCCAAAGTGATTTTGCTATCTTCCACACTACTTGTAGAAGTGGTTGCCACGATCCCGTCAATACCAGCAACGGCTTCTTCTATGGGGCGAGTAACTTGGTTTTCAATAATATCTGGTCCAGCTCCTTGAAGGGTCGCTTCAATGGTTAGGTAAGGTGTCTCAATCTTTGGGTCCTTTTGTAAGGGCAACCGGCTTCCGCCAACCAAGCCTAACGCAATAAGAATGAAGGTCATCACCCATGCAAAGACAGGGCGCTGAATACAGACTTCAGATATTTTCATAAAGATTGTCCTTTAGGAGCTGAGTTTGCAGATAAGGAACCCCCAAGGATGGCTGTGTAGAATTTAAAGCCATGCCTATTGTCCCTTAATTTTACTAACAACGAAGTCACGAGATTTTCTAAGAATGTCACCAGATTTGTCTAAAAATGTCTTTTCAGGTTCAATTTCTAATTTTTTTTCGTCAGGTGTTTCGTTTGGTTTAGCCAGATTTGGTTCTGTTTTTTCTGATGGTTCAGGCGTTGCCAGAGGGACTTCTGCAGGAGTTCCTGGGGGGGGGCTGCTTATCGAAGAATCTACTTTGTTGGCCTCCTCGTTTTTTTTAGATTCTTCAGGCGCCTTAACATCCTCAGTTTTTGCAGCAGGTTCATCAGGATTTTTAGGCTCTTCAGCAACTTTAGTGCCTTCAGCCGTTGTTTCTTTTGCGGCTTGAGGATCATCAGCCTTCATAGAAGCGTCGTCCTTTGAAGCCTCTTTTGGCGGAACATTAGACTCAGCAATCGGTTTTGGCGTTTCTGTTTCGGATATATCCGTTGTTTCTTTTTTAGCAGCAGCAGCTTCTTTGAGATCTTCTGATTCTTCATCCGTGTCTGTAACTTCAACGTCATCGCCGCCCATATTAGAAATTTTGACAGCCGTTCCTTCACCCAGTTTTAGCTGACCAGAGGTGACAACGATTTCACCGGGGCGAATACCTGCGGTAACTTCTGCTTGGCCATTTTCTTTTGTGCCTGTCAGAATGCGCTTGCGTCCCGTCTTTCCATTGGTGACAACCCAAATATATTCGATGTCGCCCTCACGGCCTAAAGCGGATTCAGGAACCAGCAAGGCATCGTTCTTCACACCAATGATGACGCCAACACTTCCAAACAGGCCCGTCTGCAATTTTCCGTCCACATTGGGAATTGTCGCCCGAACGGCTATGCTATGGGTTTGAGGGTCAACGCGGGAATCAATCGCCTCAACAGTTGCCTGGAAAATTTGATCTGGCATACTGTCGAGTTTGACTTCAGCGGTTTGTCCCACCCCAATGTCATGAATGAATTTTTCCGGGATTTTAAAGTCAATCTTCATGGGGTCGAAGTCAACAAGAGTGACCAGCTCTTTTTGGCCATCAACAATGGCGCCAACACTCACGTCAATCAACCCGATCTTTCCTTCAAAGGGGGCGTATATGGTCGCTTTTGCTAATTTAGCCTTAGCCACGTCAGCCGTAGCCTTGGCCATGTTTAACTGACCTCTTTCTTGATCGAACTCTGATCCCCTTACAACACCTTTGCCCTGATAAGCAACATTACGGTCATGTTTAACTTGTCGAAATTCAACTTCCGCTTCTGCTTTTGCCAGCTCCGCTTGCAATTCTTCATCTTCGAAACGGATAAGAATGTCACCTTTTTTAACGATCGACCCTTCTTTAAAGGTGATTTCTTTGATGCGCCCCTGCATCTCAGCACGCAAGGTTACGAACTCATTGGCACGCAACTTGCCTACGGTGGTGATGCGTCGGGAAATTGTTCCGGGCTTAACAACAACGGCTTCTACAGAGGCAACCCGGGTTTCTCGGGCGGCCTTGTCGGGAGTTTCTAAAATGGATTGGCAAACCTTTTTAACAATAGGGGTTGCCATTTTAAAGCCAAAAACAATGGTAAGGGCGCCGATAAGCGTCCCGCCAAGTAATAAAGCGATGCGTTCACCACTTATTTTAAAGGGCGTTTTAGGGGTATTTGGCTCGATAGGATCCATTGTTCTGTCCGTTTCTAGATAAGGGAGACAATTTTTCTCTTATTTATAGCATAGGTTACAAAAATTAAGAATCTGTAAAATTGTGATCAACGCTTTTTTGCCACTGCTTCTTGTATGCATATTTTCGTTAACTACTATTTAACTTCTGAATACTATATTGATACTTGGTTGATTAAGTAATGAAAAATAAATATAAGTAAATTTTATTTGAAAACTTAATCAATATAGTTTTTGACTTGTATTTTGTAAAATTTGGAGGTTATCTATGTTAAAGAAGAGTAAAGTGGTATTATTAAAGGCGATTACAATGGGTGCTTTGTTAGCCAATGGTGGCATAGGAACTGAAGGAGAAGATGATAAACAGAAAAAAGATTTAAATTTTCCTTTACCTAATGCGATGGTGCATGGCGCTGCAACAGAAGCTACCCTGATGACAGGTGGAAGCGGTGGGGGCGATTTTCACCGCTCTTTAATTGAGCCTTATGTCAGAAACATCCTTGTGCAGGTTGATGAGCGCGTTGAAAGGCGCCGGGAGCTTTTAAGAAAGCCTATAAAAGTCGATTTAAGGGGTGCGCCTATTAGGGGAATCCTTCCTTTCCATAAGGTGCTTAATACTTTATTGGCAGATGCGCAAAAGTATGATGTTCCCCTCAACTTAACGCTTTTGAATGCTACGCAAGCTGAATTAAGTGAACTTCTGAATCATCCAAATGCCCCATTTATTAAAGAATTGGACTGGAATTATGAAGTACCCCTTATTGATGACATGGATGCCTATGACCTGTTAGAGGATGAGAAAACAGGTGGGGAGGAAGAATGGACTGATGAAACTACAGGATTTACGCCAACTTCAGAAGATTCTGATGAAGAGTGGGTCGATGAAACTATAGGATTTACGCCAACTTCAGAAGATTCTGATGAAGAGTGGGTCGATGAAACTACAGGATTTACCCCAACTTCAGAAGATTCTGATGAAGAGTGGGTCGATGAAACTACAGGATTTACCCCAACTTCAGAAGATTCTGATGAAGAGTGGATCGATGACCCTATAGGTTTTGTATCAGAAGATTTTGATGAGGAGTGGATCAACGACCCTATAAGGGTGATCAAAGACGACCTTGATGAAGAAGTGATCTATGATCTTCTTGGATTTATGAGAGACGCTCCTGTAGAAGAACAGGCTAATGATCTTCTTAGGCTCGTGAGAGACGATGTTCCTGAAGAAGAACAAGCTGATGAGCTTCTTAGACTCGTGAGAGACGTTCCTGAAGAAGAGCAAGCTGATGATCCCGTAAGAGAAGTTAAAGCTGAGCCTCGTATCACTCGATGGAAAAGAGCTGTTGCAAGGGCTAAGTATATGCCATCTTTGGAGCAGTTAGCCGATGATTTTGGACAAAAGGGGATTATTACTCTTGAACTCGATGAAGACGTTATTGTGGATAAAGGCGATCTTGCTGATGAGAATCAGAATCCCCAATTATCAGGTTGGAGTATGACGCTTATTAAAAATGCGGAAGGAAATAGCGACCTAAACGTACAAGACTCAAGTCAGCTCAAGAATATAACAAATCGTGCCTCCCACAACCTCGTGCAGATCTTTTGCCGGGGAGGCTAGAGAGAGCATAAATTAGGTAAAAGTAAATTCAAAATATATGAGCCCCTCCCTTTCGGGGGAGGGGTTACCCCATTTCATCAAGTCCCATATCGTCTTTCAACATATTTCACCAGAAGATCCTGAAATTCTTCAGCGATGTGCTCTCCCCGTAAGGTGTGGGTCTTTTCGCCATCCATAAAGACGGGAGCCACGGGGGATTCGCCAGTTCCAGGTAAGCTGATGCCGATATCCGCATGTTTGCTTTCCCCAGGACCATTCACAATGCACCCCATGACGGCCAAGTTCATATTCTCAACACCCGGGTATTTTTTAGACCAAATTGGCATTTGGTCCCGTACAAAATTTTGAATGGTTGAGGCCAATGTTTGGAAATAGGTGCTCGTGGTGCGGCCGCATCCAGGGCAGGCAGAGACAAGAGGAGAGAAAGAGCGCAATCCCATAGTTTGGAGAATTTCTTGACAGACAATGACTTCTTTTTCTCGGGCTTGATCAGGGCTCGGTGTGAGAGAAGCCCGAATGGTATCTCCAATCCCTTCTTGAAGTAAGATACTGACAGCGGCTGTAGTTGCAACAATGCTCTTAGAGCCTAAGCCTGCTTCCGTAAGGCCGAGATGTAAGGAATAGTTGGACTGACGGGCAAGCTCCCGGTATACAACAATTAAATCCTGAACACGGCTGACCTTGGCGGATAAAATAATTTGATCTGGGCGTAAGCCAACGTCTTCTGCCCGTTTCGCACTGGATAATGTCGATATTACAAGGGCTTCGCGCAAAATTTCATCAGCGGAGCGCGGCGCGGCGGACTTTCCATTTTTGTCCATGAGGCCTTGGGCTAAGTCTTGATCAAGGCTTCCCCAATTGACGCCAATTCGAACTGGCTTGTTATTTTTAAGGGCGGTTTCAACCATCATATCGAACTGCTTGTCGCGTTTTTCTCCAAAACCCACATTGCCGGGATTAATACGGTATTTCTCCAGGGCTTTTGCACAGTCAGGATAATCTTGTAACAGGCGATGGCCATTGAAATGGAAACACCCAACGAGAGGGACATCGAGCCCAGCCTTTTCAACAAGCTCCCGAATTTTAGCAACGGCAGCAGCTGACTCAGGGCGGTCCACGGTGATGCGGACAATTTCAGACCCCGCCTTGGCAAGGCTAATGACTTGGTCAGCAGTTGCCTTCGCATCCGCGGTATCTGTATTGGTCATGGATTGGACAAGGATAGGGGCATCCCCTCCAATTAGAAATTTTCCAACAGCAACCGCATGCGTTTTGTGGCGTTTGAGCTCAGCTAATTGAACCATAAGTGCTCCCCTATATAGTTAAGTTCTTTAAGAACTGCTGGGCGCGCTTGGTTTTTGGTTTCTTAAAGAAAATGTCGCTCGTTGCATTTTCGATAAGAACACCTTGATCTAAGAACAAGATGTGGTCTGCTGGCAACTTTGCTGCTCGCAATTCATGTGTGGCCATCATAATCAGACGGTCTGGGGATTTCAAGCTTTGAATAAGAGAGGCGACTTCACTGACCAGTTCTGGATCAAGGGCAGAAGTCGGTTCATCAAACAGTAAGATTGGTGGATTAACGATCAGAGCCCTAGCTATGGCGACCCGCTGTTTTTGTCCCCCTGACAATTGGTTGGGAAATTGAGTGGCCTTATCGCTCAACCCAAATGTTTCGAGCAACGCCATGGCTTGGGATTGTGCTTGGGGTTTTGATAGTTGCTTCAATTGAAGGGGAGCATGAATGAGGTTTTGCAAAACAGTCATGTGGGGAAAAAGGAAAAATCCTTGGAAAACCATCCCGATTGAGGAAGCGGACAAGCTTGTTAAAGGGTGACTTTGAAAGGTAATGCGGCCGCTATTAATCGATTCAAGACGGCTAAGGCAGCGCAGCAGTGTTGACTTACCACTTCCTGAGGGGCCAAGGATCGCTGCAATTGTCCCCATCTTAAGGTCAAATGAAATATTATTTAAAATCAATTGGCCGTGAAATTCTTTAGAAAGGTTCTGGGCCTTAAGCATGGTGAAGTTTCCGTTCTAAGGCTTTAGCCAAGAGGCTTATCGCCATGACCATCAGGTAATAGCCTGCGGCTGCGATCAGAAGAGGTTCAAAAAAGAGGTATTTTTCACTCGCCACGATTTGGGAGCGCCGCAGAAGATCAGCTTCTCCAAGAGTTGAAATGAGTGCTGATTCTTTCAACAAATCAACAATTTCATTCACAAGGGCGGGAAGAATATTTCGCACGGCCTGGGGCAAAATGATGGTGAGGAGCGTTTGCCAATAGGACAATCCCAGCACCTGGGCAGCATCCCATTGTCCCCGTTCAATGGCTTGAATACCGGCGCGAATAATTTCTGAACTATAGGCAGCAGAATTTAGTGAGAACGTGAGGACTCCGGCTTCAAAGGTCGAAATAGCATACCCGGTTAATTGAGGGGTGGCAAAATAGAAAATAAATAATTGAACCAGAAGAGGGGTTCCCCGGAAAATAGAGGTATACACTTCAGCAACCTTGCGAAGAAGTTTCTGATGAGAAATTTTGGCAAGGGCCAAAAAAACCCCTAAGGGAAGGCCGCACAAGAGGGACATCAATGTAAACTTCAACGTAACCACCACCCCTTCCAAAATGAAGGGGAGGGAGGGCCAAATCATGTCAAAATGCAAGGTCATGAAGCGGGGAGCCACTTTTCCTTCAATTTTGCCATAGTTCCGTCAGCTTCTATTTCCTCAAGAATTTTGTCCACTTGAGGCGTCAGAGGGGAATTTTTTGGAAAAGCAATAGCTGAGGAGTTGACTTCTCCCGGAAGGGAAATCGACTTCAAGTTTGCTTGAGATTTAAGGATAGCGTTGGCTTCAGCATTATCCATAACCAAACAGCTTACGTTTCCAATTTCCATAGCTTGAAGGAGATCAGGAACCCGGGTCAAAGATTTTACCGTTACATGCACATCTTTATTTAAGACTTTATTTGCATAAGTTTCGTGGGTTGAACCACTTTGAACTCCCACAGTTCCCTCTGCTAAATCAGATACGGAATTAATGGACGAGGTGCCCTTACAAAGCATCACACGGTTGGATTGAATATATTCCTTTGAAAAATCAATAGTTTTACGGCGCTCTGGCGTTGGGGTAATGGAGGAAATGGCCGCATCGATCCGTTGTGTTGATAAAGATCCTAAAATAGCATCAAAAGACATGTCTTTGAATTTAACATCCTTGCCCAAACGCTTCGCGACTTCGGTCATTAAATCAATATCAAATCCAATAATCTCGCCATTATGAAAAAATTCAAAGGGAGCATAATCAGCAGATACACCAACGGTGAGGGTCTTGCCGCTGCCGTCTTTTTTTCCATCACATGCGGTGAAAAGCGTGCATGCGGCCAAAATAACACCCATTAATTTTGAAAATTTCATCATGACTCTCCAACCGTAGATTAATGTATTACCTACCTTTAGTATTATTGCTTTTAAAGAAAAACTTCAAGAGGGAAGGAAGAACAGGGCAGGGTCGCCACCCTATAAAAATTTTTACCTCAAATTATGGGATGGCTGGGAATAATTACATCCAAAATCCATAACTTTTGTCAGTGCGAGCCGCGAAGCGGCGTGGCAATCCAGGAGCAGCACAATAGATCTCTCTCTTGGCTCCTGAATGGCTCCCGGCTATGCCTACGGCTTTGTCATGACGAGTCTCTACGCGCGCGATTGACAATTTTTTCTTTTATAAACAATGCGCTAACCGTCATCGAAACAGTGCTATATTGTTGTTTTTGTTACTTAAAAAACCATACCTCTCTTCCTCTCTTTTTAATCTTTTTACCTTGTTCCTCATTTTATCTTCCGTCTTCTTTCGTTTTTCGTTATCCCAATTGGAGTCCGTGCCGGTATCCCCGCCCCCCAATAAATGGGAAACGGGGATGAAATTTCCTGAGTTACAGGAAATTCCATAAACCATAGGGCATCCTATAGTTTATATTTTTTTAACAATACAAGTAACAACGGACACCTTCACGGGCTTCTGCCTCCGATCACACTACAGCTTATGCCATAGGGGGATACCGCGGATGCAGGGCCCGATCCAATCCCCACTTCCCGCCCTTACGGCTCAGAACGAGTCGCGAAGACCGGCACGGACACCAATTGGGATATATATACCCGTCCCCATCCAAAAACCAGGTTTTTAGCCTATGATTTTTGGCGCCTTTTTAGCCTCAATATTTCCTTCGGTAGGGCAAAGCTACCGGCGGAAATTTCGAGTCTAAAAATTCACTCAAACCTCATGCCTAAAATCCCCGATTTTTGAATGGGGATGGGTATAGTCTTTTGATTTTCGCTTTTTACATCGTCACTTCGTCGCTCGCCTAGCATTAGTAGGCATTGCTCCTTGTTCCTTGTAAAAAACAAAACTTAAAAGACTCGGTCTAAAAAACACCTTATCTTTTTTCAAAAACACCCTATACACGCATAGGGACTTCCCTTGTTTCTATCAGGCGCCTGATAGAGCCCAGTGAAAGTATGTAAAGTTCTAATCGTTGCCCATGGGATTTGTCAAATTTCTCAATTGCCCATACTAAATTGCCCACTACAACTACTCTGTGTGGGTAAATGTATGGCGTTCATTGATCGCAAATTGTTTCCTAGCCCTGAACCAAAATTCTTGGTTTCGAAAGAGGCCTATTAGATGGGTTGTTGTCAGATATTGACAAAAGGTTGCTTTCCCGCAAATATGGACATATAAACCAAAGAAGGAGTTTTTCCATGTTCAAAAAAGTCGCTATTTTATCCGTTGCTGCAGCCATAGCTGGCAGCCCAATTTATGCAGCAAAGGAGTCAACCACAACCGAATCTGGTCTACAGTATACGGATGAGAAAGAAGGGACGGGGAAGGCACCGGAAAAAGGGCAAATCGTCATTGTTCATTATACCGGAACATTGCCAGATGGAACCAAATTCGACAGCTCTCGAGATCGTAAAGAACCTTTCAAGTTCACCTTAGGGGCCGGACAAGTCATAAAAGGCTGGGATGAAGGTCTTTCCACTATGAAAATTGGTGGTAAGCGCAAACTCATTGTTCCCCCAGAACTTGGCTATGGCGCCAATAGCCCTGGCGGCGTGATCCCTCCGAATGCCACTTTACACTTCGATGTTGAACTGATTGGCGTTGAGAGCTAGGAAGTCAACGGTCTTTTAAGCAACCCCAGTTCTCATCCCGGGTTCTAAGAAACCTTCGCTACCTGTCATTTTTAGAAAGCATTCTAAAATCAGCGCGTAAGAAGCTTATTATCTCCTATATTCAGTCATTGCGAGGAGCGAAGCGACGTGGCAATCCATGTATTCATGCGTAAAAAAGAAAAGCTGCTGCTTTAAATACATGGATTGCCACGTCGCTTCGCTCCTCGCAATGACGATATAAGGAATAAGTTTTGTTCTTTCAATAAGCTAAAAAAGTGACGGGTAGTGAAAAGAAAACCTAAAGGCTACGCTACGCTTGCCAAGGTTTTCTAAGCCCCAGGATGACAGCTTAGCGTATAGCCACAAGTCATAATTGATGTAGGCCACATCAAACATCAATATCCTGAATGTGCGGCGCGTTTTCCTGAATAAAATTGTAACGCGCTTCAGGGTTTTTACCCATGAGGCGGTCGACGAATTGAGCAATATCTTCATTATCCTTGATAAAGACGCGCAATAACGTCCGTTTATCGCGATGCATGGTGGTGTCCCGCAGTTGGGCAGGGAGCATCTCTCCCAAACCTTTAAATCGCCCAATATCCACGTTCTTTGCCCCTTTGAAGTGAACTTTAAGGAGATGGTCTTTTTCCGCATCATCTTTAGCATAAACGGATTTTGCCCCTTGGGTGAGACGGTAAAGAGGCGGTTGTGCCAGATAAACATTGCCAGAATCAATAATGCTGCGCATTTCCTGGAAAAAAAACGTCAATAGGAGTGAGGCAATGTGGGCGCCGTCAACGTCTGCATCGGTCATGATCACAACCTTGGCATAGCGTAATTTGGCAGGGTCGCACAGTTTTCCGATGCCACATCCTAAAGCAAGCCCGAGATCCCGGATCTCCTGGTTCGCATGAAGTTTTTCAATCGTGGCGTTCGCTACGTTCAAAATCTTACCCCGTAAAGGCAGGACGGCTTGCGTTGCCCGGTCACGGGCTTGTTTCGCTGATCCTCCGGCTGAATCTCCCTCTACCAGAAAAATTTCGCTGTTCTCAGCAATATTAGAGGTGCAATCCGCCAGTTTGCCAGGCAAGCGAAGTTTTCGGGTTGCGCTTGCTCGGGCAACTTCTTTTGCCTGTCGGCGTTTGAGGCGGTCTTCCGCACGCACAATAACGTGGTCAAGAAGTTGTGTTCCCGCTTGAGGGTGGTCTCCCAGCCAGTGGTCAAAGTGGTCTTTAACGGTGTTTTCAACCAGCCGGGTGGCTTCAACGCTGGCCAACTTTTCCTTTGTTTGGCCTTGAAACTGGGGTTGGTGGATGAAGCAAGACAAAACCATATAAGCGCTGCCGCTGACGTCTTCACTCGTTAATTGGGCGGCACGGCGGTTTCCAACCCGTTCTCCATAATCCTTGAGGGCGCGGGTTAAAGCCTGGCGAAAGCCATTTTCGTGGGTGCCGCCTTGGGGTGTTGGAATGGTATTACAGAAAGAGGAAATCCACCCGGCTTCATCATTGGCAAAATCATCGATGGGCCAAGCAATAGCCCACTCAACTCGTCCTTGGTTGTTCGGGAATGTTGCTTCCCCGGCAAAGGGATTTTCGGTGACGGCAGCACGGTCTTCCAGTTGATCCGCTAAATAATCGACCAGTCCTGCGGGGTAATGGAGAGAGGCCGTCTGTGGGGTTTTGTCATTCTCTTTCAAGAGAGATGGATCACATACCCAATTAATTTCAACACCTTTAAAAAGGTAGGCCTTTGCGCGCGCCATTTGATAGAGGGCTGCTGGTCGGAAGTGAAGAGCGTTTCCAAAAATCTCTGGATCTGGGTGAAACCGAAGGGATGTCCCCCGGCGGCTGGTGGCGCCTTCTTGCAAGATGAGGGGGGTTGTGGGCTTACCCTTGGAATAAGTTTGGCGCCAAAGGCTGCGAGACCTGGCAACCTCAACCTCCAAATAATCAGATAAGGCATTGACGACTGATACGCCAACCCCGTGGAGCCCGCCGGCGGTTGCATACACAGCATTGTTGAATTTTCCGCCGGAGTGAAGGGTTGTTAAGATCACCTCAAGGGCAGAGAGTTCGGGAAATTTCGGATGGGGATCCGTTGGAATGCCGCGACCATTGTCCCGGATGCAGACAATATTTCCAGCTTCTAATCGTATTTCAATACGGTTGGCATGGCCTGAAACGGCTTCATCCATGGCGTTATCGAGGACTTCGGCCGCTAAATGGTGAAGAGCTTTCTCATCCGTGCCGCCAATATACATCCCCGGGCGCTTGCGGACAGGCTCTAAACCTTCAAGAACTTCAATATCCTTAGCGGAATAGTCCGTATTTGGGAGGGAGGCTGTTTGACGAAAAAGATCGGACATAAAATGAACCTATGTTATGAGCTATTTAACTCTCCCCTTGTACCTACAGACTAGTGGTACGAAACACAAATAACACACCATATTTATGGAAGCATTTCTGCTCTCCAAGCGCTTTCCCCGCGGAGGCGGGGATACACGTCGCAGCGCAAAGCGGTGCGTAAATAGTTGTTTTTCCTCCGCTTTCGCGGATAAGACGTAGACCCCCGCCTCCGCGGGGGAGGCGTTCTGCGGGTATGAAAAAACACCTCATTTAAGATATGTTATCTAAGGCTTCCACCACTAGCAAGGGAGAGACCTAAACCTCTTAAGCTGCCAATGCCTTTTGAGCTTGATCAACCAGAGATTTAAAGGCTTCCGGTTGGTTAACAGCCAAATCAGCCATAACTTTTCGGTCAATCGTAATTCCTGCTTTCAACAAACCATTGATGAATCGGGAATAGGGCAGACCATTTGCGCGAGCCGCTGCGTTAATGCGCTGAATCCACAAGGCGCGGAAATCACGCTTCTTATTGCGGCGGTCGCGATAGGCGTACTGCCATGACTTTTCCAAGCGCTGAATCGCAACGCGAAAACACTTGCTGGAACGTCCGCGAAATCCTTTGGATAATTTTAAAACTTTTTTGTGACGGGCGTGTGTTGTCACACCCCTTTTTACGCGTGCCATAATGAGGTCTCCTTACATGTGGAAGTAATAGCTAAGAACTTTTTTTGCGTCCGCTTCGTGCATGATTGTCATGCCGCGTGCATTGCGCAACATTTTGTTGCTGCGCTTTCTCATACCATGGCGTTTGCCCGCCTGACCCATTTTGACCTTGCCGGTGCCGGTGATCCGGAACCGTTTCTTCGCACTGCTTTTTGTTTTTAACTTGGGCATTTGATTCTCTTTTCATTACAATAGAAAGGTTTTCACAATTGTACCGCAACGGAATAGGCATACCCTTGAGCCACACCGTCTTTTACAGGCACAAACCACTTATAGCGAGTCTCGCGGCGATATTCAAGCCTAATTTCCTTTTTTACATGGCTTTTATTTTATGAGTAAGTATCGAGTTTGCATGTCTCGTAACGCCAAATTCCTTAAAGAGTTGTCTCTCTGCCCTATTGCTCCTCCTATTGTCGGAATAAGCTAACTCAAATTTCCCTTAAATAGAAAAATATACATTAAACAAATATTAATTATTAAATATTAAACTTATGTTGATGGGCTGTAAATATCAAGCATAAGGAGATAATAGTAATGATCGATTTTGTTAAACTCAATAAAGTAAAGAATATCGTATGTATTGTCGTATTTTTAATGGGCATAGGAATGGGGGGTGCTTTCTCAAGTGATACAGACGAGGTAGATACCACGTCAGACTCCACACCCAAAAAAAGCAGTAGACTCCAAAGAGCAGGGGCACAATTAAAAAAAGCCAAAACAGCAGCTACTCAAACAGCCAAAACAGCAGCGGGAGTTGCCATAAGGGCTACCGGCCTTGGGACGCCTTTATACATCATGGACCTTTATCGAAAGAAAATTAAACAGGACTTTGATAAAGCGCAAAAAGATTTTAATGCTTCTTTTGAGAAAACGTTTCAGGAGATGGCAGATAAAATTAAAGAGTTGGAAGAACAATTAGCAACACAAAAATGTAATATAAAAAAATAGTATTATGTTACTGGATGTTAGCCTTATTGCCTTTTATAGTCTTTTGATTTTAGTCCCTTACATCGTCACTTCGTCGCTCACCTAGCTACGTCAAGCTTCGCTCCTTGTTTCTTGTAAGGAACTAAACTTAAAAGACTATATCTCTCAACATAGGAGATGAGAGGCATAAGCTTATAAAAGGGATTTATAGATGCAGTCCTTAAGAGATGAGATAAGTTTAAGAAAAGTATGGAAGGATAAGGCAGTGCTCAAGAAAACAATGATATTAATGGGTTTCATGGTTGCTGCGGTTATGCCAACGTCAGCAGGTGATATTGAAGATATCACTAAAAAAGCTAATGATATGGTTCAAATGATGAGTACAATACAGACAACGCTCGATGAATTGAATGGGGAAATGCAAAGGGTGAAAAAGGGAATTGAGGGATTGAAAAAGGAAATGGAGGAATTAAAAAAAGAAATGCGCATTAAAATAGACAAGAAAGTCTCTTAAGATCCAGGTTTTCTGACAACTCGTTGTTAATTCCCCTGAAACAATTCGCGTCCAATCAGCATCCGTCGGATCTCTGAGGTTCCGGCGCCGATTTCATAAAGTTTTGCATCGCGCAACAAGCGCCCTGCAGGATACTCGTTGATATAGCCGTTGCCCCCTAAGATCTGAATGGCATCCAAACTTAAGCGGGTGGCGGCCTCGGCAGCAAACAAAATAGCCCCTGCCGCATCTTTGCGGGTAACGCGCCCCTTATCACAAGCTTTGGCAACCGTATAGACATAAGCTCTGGCTGCATTCGCTTGAGTATACATGTCCGCGAGCTTGGCTTGAATCAATTGAAACTCCCCGATCTTTTGGCCAAATTGCTCGCGCTCTTGGGCATAGGGCAGGGAGATATCCAAGCAAGCCTGCATAATCCCCAAGGAGCCTCCCGCAAGGACAACGCGTTCATAGTTTAGCCCACTCATGAGGACGCGAACCCCGTAATTAAGCTCTCCTAAGATGTTTTCTTTGGGAATAAGGCAATCCTTAAAGACGAGTTCACAAGTGTTGGAGCCGCGCATCCCCAGTTTATCAAGCTTTTGCGCCGTTGAAAATCCTGGCATGCCTTTCTCAATCAGAAAAGCCGTAATCCCTTTTGAGCCAGCCGTTGGGTCTGTTTTAGCGTATACAACCAAGACATCGGCATCCGGCCCATTGGTGATCCACATCTTTGTTCCATTGAGACAGTAATGGTCCCCTTGATCTTTCGCGCGCAGTTTCATTGAAATAACGTCGGATCCTGCACCGGATTCGCTCATCGCCAAAGCGCCAACATATTCACCAGACATGAGGGGAGGGAGGTAGCGTCGCTTTTGGGCTTCAGAGCCATTCAGATAGATTTGGTTGACGCACAAATTAGAATGAGCACCATAGCTCAAGCCGACAGAAGCAGAAGCGCGAGAAATCTCTTCCATGGCAACGACATGCTCTTCATAGCCCATGCCAGCGCCGCCATAAGCTTCACCAACCGTAATGCCTAACAACCCCAATTGACCAAGCTGAGGCCAAAGATCGCGGGGGAATGTGTTGCTTTCATCTATTTCTGAGGCGCGTGGGGCAATGGCCGTGGTGGCAAATTGCTGAACCATATCGCGCACGCTTATTGCCGTATCACTGAGGCCAAAATCAAGGGAATTCATGGTAATCCTCTCCATTTTCCGAAAATCCATATGTTTATTATGGTACGGTTGTGGTTTGGATGCCAGCGTTTGAAAAGGAGTTGTTGCCACATTCAAGCACGAAGTGCAACACCGCCTAAATTTTTATTAAAAGCCTCGAGAGGCGTTAACCAGCCTAAAGATTTTCTAGGTGTAGTGTTATAGTTCAAGATGACCTCATCAAATTCCTCCTGTGACATATTTTTAATATCT
>CAMCRD010000029.1 GCA_945877185.1 Candidatus Finniella inopinata
ACAGTCCTTACACTTGAATCGCTGGCACCCTCTCACAAATCCTGCTTTGACAACATTGTTTTTATTGCACTTTTTACACTTCATCTAAGCCTCCTATTGTTGCTTAAATGATTATATCACGTTATGTATCTTTTATTAACACTCTCAAAGCGCGGCTGTTCTCTTCTTGTTACAACACATATTTCGATCTTGATTAGCATTGAAAACCCTCGCATTGTTCCTACGATGCTTCCATAGATCCGCTCTCTCTTTGGCTGAAAAAAATTTACTAATCAATTTCTGCATAGGTGCATCTAAACCGCTTTCCAATAATGCTTCAAAAAATCACTCATATTAAGTATTTCATAAACCCCTATCATCTTCATGATTTTTAGGTATTCAGCTTGGAAGCGTAAGGCCACTGAAAAAATAAGCTGGGGTCCTTGCGTAGTGGGTGTTAAAAAAAGACCGTTGAATTCTAAATGATATCTAAGTGAAGCCCAATGATAAAAATGTGCCATCATTAACATTTCATTAATAGTGATGCGATATGCTGATAACTATATAAGGCCATAGTGTCATCCAGTGTTTGACAAGATATAGCAAAACAGAGCCAAAGGAGAAGACGACATGAAACTATCTAGTTGGAAAATCAAAGGTTGTGTCAGTATCTTACTAACGGGACTTTTTACCAGAGCTTTAATCCCTTGTATTGTCTCCTTGAGTCAAATCCCACTTGCTATGGCAACCTCTCAAGCTTCACCCCAGGTTGAAAAGGCTTCTTTACCTTCATTCAATGCAGATATCAGCAAGACAACAATTTCCGGTTTGTCCTCAGGGGCATTTATGGCTGTTCAAATGCATGTAGCACATTCAGCAACGTTTAGGGGTATTGGGGTATTTGCAGGTGGGCCTTATTTCTGTTCAGAAGGAAAGTTTGAAAATGCTGTAAAACGTTGTATGGCCGCTGAAACCCTGCCTAATGCCGAAGATTTAGCCGAGTGGACAAAAGCCTTAGCAAAGATCAAAAAAATAGATCCTATTGAGAACCTGGCGGAAACAAAAGTATGGTTATTATCTGGAACAGCAGATAAAACAGTCCACCCTCCCGTGGTTAAAGTGCTTAAAGATTATTATGCCCATTTCGTAGTTAAACCGGATAATATCTTTGGATCTTTTGATCTTGCAGCAGGACATGCCCTAATTACAGAAAATCAGGGAAATGATTGTTCAGATAGTAAACTTCCTTTCATAAACCAGTGTAAGTATGATGGTGCTGGCAAGCTTCTTTCTCATCTTTATGGAAAACTTACTGCTCCTTCAGATAAAGCTGAAGGAGAAATTATCGAATTTGATCAAAATGAATTTGTAGATAATAAAGGCGCTTCAGAAATAAGCATGGCCGAAAAAGGGTATGTTTATGTACCACAAATCTGCAACAAAGAGAAATGTGGGATTCATGTCTTTTTACATGGATGCAAGCAATATGCTGGATTAATAGGGAAACAGGTCATTGAGCAGGGTGGATTTAATCGCTGGGCTGATACGAATAAGCTTATTATTCTCTACCCTCAAACAATTGCTATGGCAAATCCCAACAAGATTAAAGATAAACAGAATCCATTTGGATGTTGGGACTGGTGGGGATACAGCGATTCTGACTTTTATTCAAAAGATGCGCCCCAAATTAAAGCCATTATGAAAATGGTTAATCGTCTTGTCAAAGCATAATTGGGGATGAGCAAAAAACCTCTTCTCCCTACAAGGGGCGGTTAATTATTTCTCAGGTGCTCCGGATGAAATTTAATGTAAGTATTTGTTTTTTAATACTTATGCTGGGAAATGCGTGGGAAAAACCATCTTAGCCCATTGTTCTATATGATGGACAAATGTTTTTCTTTAGAATCAATAATATGAGGTTATTTTTCACACGTATATTTCTATAAAAGCTTTTTTTATCAATGTATTAGACTGCTTTAGCGGGAGTACCTAATTATTTTTCAATAGTTATGAGGGAATTTGTTTAATAATAATATTATGGAGGAGCTATATTATGCAACATTATCTTATTATGGTAATCTGTGTGGCTGGCCTTTTGATGTCGGCTTGTTCAACGTTTCTGTCGCGCCTGTGACGATCCGTGTGAAATATAAGCATTTGGGGAACCGCGTCTTAGGGTAACAGAAGGACTGTAAGATTTAGGGCTGGCAAAACAGGAGGTTGCCTTTCAAGGAGAATAGGTTTAACAATCACCTTGAAACTGATGCTATCTGACAAAAAAAGATGAACAAGTTTAAGAGGCAACAATAGAGTTGCCGAAGGGACTCCGGGGAATCGATTTTTAAAAACGGAATTGCTTAAAAACCCGAGGGAATCAGGAGCGCCGCCTAATGCTTCATACACAACTTTTGGGTATAACTCTCCATTTATCAACAGCCTGGATTCCCGATAATAAGTCTCGCATTCCAAGAAAAGCTTGGGCTCGGCTAATCTCTGGGATGACAAGGGAATGGTGTTAAGTTTTGAGAAGCGTTGTGTCACCATAGGAAAAGGATTCAATGTTTCCTGAAGGTAATTCTAGGAGCAAATAACCATGGGAATTGATACCTCTTGCAATACCCGAAATAACCTGTTTTCCCATAGTGAGAGAGGCTTCCTGATTCTGTAATAGATCATACCGTTGCCACTTAGACAAAAAGGGTTCTATTCCCTTTTCATGAAAAACCTCTATACCGCTCAGGATCGACCGCATGAGCTGCGCCACAACACTATTGCGATCAAGCTTTTCATTTAAGGCATGTTCCAAGGAAGTCCAGGGTTGGTTAATATCCTTGGAATCCTCATCTTTCATATTGACGTTCAACCCGATGCCAATAATAGCTGTACAATTTCCATTGGCCTCCGCCATTAAGTCTATTAAAATCCCACCCATTTTTTGATTGTTCACATAGATATCATTGGGCCATTTCAGGCGGGGTTTTAGAGTTGGATTCAAATCCTCAAGGGCTTTTGCTATCAAAATACCAACAACGAGACTTAATCCCCCCATTTCCCCAATATCTTTGTTAAATACAAAACGGAAACTGCAGTAAATATTGCGCCCAAAGGGGGAAGCCCAGGTTCTTCCCAAGCGCCCCCTTCCCTTGGATTGATGTTCCGCAAGGCAGAAATGGATGTTTTTTAGGGGAGCTTTGTCTTTTAAGTAATCATTTGTTGAGGGGATATTCTCAAAAATCTCCACAATTATTTTGGGACGTTCAAGCAAACTCTCAATTTTCTTTTTATCAAACAAGATGAGGGGAGAGGCTAATTGATAGCCTTGATGTTGAGAGTGGATATCCACATTATATTTTTTGAGCCGTTGGATAATTTTCCAAACAGCTGTGCGGGAAATCGCCAAGGTTTCGGCAATATCACTGCCCGCATGAACCGCGCCATCATTTAAGATGTCCAGGACTTTAGAAATTGTTGAAGAAAGGTGGTGTGCCATGGCTTCTCCTTTTAACAATTATTTCCAGCAGCATAGCCCGAAGACCACGCCCATTGGAAATTGTAACCTCCGAGCCATCCTGTTACATCAACCACTTCGCCGATAAAAAACAACTGAGGCACTTTTTTAGAAGCCATTGTTTTTGAAGACAGCTCATTCGTATCTACCCCACCGACCGTCACTTCTGCTTTTTGATATCCTTCGCTCCCCCCAATTTTTACCTTAAAGTTATGAATTTGATCTGCTATTGAAAAGAGGCTTTCCTTCTTAAGGTCGGTGATGCTCTTGTGAAAATTTGGGGTGTTGGCAAGGCTATCAATCAACCGTTTGGTAAGGTGAGATTTCAAAAAATTTGAGGGCGTTTGCTTGTTGTTTTTATGGATGGTAAATTCGTCTTTCAAATCAAGATCTGGCAGTAGGTTAATGGTAATTTCTTCATCCTTAAATTTTTCCAAGTAGGATGAAATCTGCAAGATGGCCGGGCCACTTAATCCTTTATGGGTAAACAAGATATTCTCTCTAAACCGCGTATTTTTATAGCTCACAAGAGAGGAGTTTGACACCCCACTTAAGGCTGTAAAAAATCCTCGGTCTTGATCTGCCACAATCAACGGCACCAATGCTGGCCTCGTTGGAGTGATATTAAGGGCAAATTTTTTAGCGATGCGGTACCCAAAATCACTTGCCCCAATTTTGGGAATGGATAACCCACCGCTCGCAATAATCAATGCATCACTTTGAAAATGACCCATGTTGCTCATCACTTCAAACCCATCACTTTTGGAAACATCACTGACGCTACAGTTCAGTTTAATTTCTACCTGATGTTTTTGACATAAATCTAAAAGCATCTTGATGATTTGCATTGAAGAACCGTCACAAAAAAGCTGGCCTAACGTCTTTTCATGGTAAGCAATGCCATAGGACTCAACCAACTTTATGAAATCATGCTGAGTAAACCCTGCTAAAGCCGATTTCATAAAATGATGGTTTTGAGAAATAAAATTCTGGGGAGAGGTATGGAGATTGGTAAAATTACATCTTCCACCCCCAGAGATTCTTATTTTTTCACCAATCTTGTTTGTATGTTCGATCAGCAGTGTTTTTTTGCCCCGACGCCCCGCCTGGACAGCAGCCATGAGTCCCGCCGCTCCCGCCCCGATGATGATCACGTCATATTTGGGGGATATGTTGATCATGAAAACACACTTTTCAAAATCTCATAGGCTTCATTGATGCGTTTAATTTCTTCCTCTGCCTCAAGGCTCCCCCCATTCGCATCTGGGTGATGTTTTTTAACAAGGTCTCGGTAACGCTGTCGCAAATCATTTTGAGAAACCGGACAAGACAACCCAAAAACCGCGAGCGCCTTACTCTCTGGTGACGATGGTGATAGGGTAGATTGAGAAAAAGGATGCGTAAGTGACACGTCATTGAAAAGATCAAAAGGGTCTTGAAAAGAAAAACCTGAATGAGCGCCCCCGCGAGACCCTGAAGCGCCAAGAGGCCAAGAGGGTCGCTGCCAAGTCACGTCCGCACGGCGTTCGCGTTCAATATCGCTCTCAGACATATTGTTGTAATAATTCCACCGCGCATTGTAATCACGGATGTGAATCAAGCAAAACCAGTGCCAATCGTCCACGCCGGACTCTAAATGATAGCGCGATTTTGGCGCCCGATAGATTCCTTCATCAGCACATCCTTCATGACCGCAAGATTGCCCTCTTGTCGTTTTATCAGAGGAAACCTTGCCGACAGGCGGTGCATCAAACCAGTGTGAGAATTTACGGAACATCACGCCTCACGCTACAAGATAAGCCCTTCAGCATCACGTAAAACCGCTTCAGCCGAAGCCGTGAACCGACCATCCACCCCATGAAGGATCATCCCAGGAGCCAACCGTAAGGGGCCATTTGCATTCTTACATCCCCGTATCAACACGCGCTTGGCCGGTTTATCCTTTCCAGGCCATAAAGGATAAACCACAATATCCCCAATCTTGCCTGCAAAATAACTCAAAATCATATCCAGGCGGTCCACTCGATGGACAAACGTTACGGTTCCTTTGGGTCGAACCATCAACAATGCAAAACGAACCCAATGTTCTAGCGTTGCTTCTCCTTCCCCATGGGATTGAGCTTTCTGAGATAGGGGAGAAGCGGTGTGGTTAGACGCCTCAAGGTAAGGAGGATTCGCCATAACATGCGCAAAAGTCCCAGCGGCAAGGCGTGGGGGGGGGCGCAACAGATCTCCTGCCAAAATCTCAACACGATCCCGCATTGAATTTAAGGCAATATTCTCGCCAGCCAGCCGAACCGCATCCCGCTGTGTCTCTAACCCCGTAATGCGACAGTGAGGGACGCGCGCCGCCAAGCATAAGGATGCTGCGCCGACACCAGCCCCAATATCCAAAATTGTGCTTTCTGGCTCAGGCTGGAGAGAAGCTGCTAGGAAGATGGGATCAATCGCAACCCGATAGCCTTCGGCTGGTTGGCGAATCTGGACGCGCCCCCCGAGTAAATAATCTTGTGTTAGGGCTTTTTCCACTGTTTTTACAAACCTCCTTTAGGTATTTTCTTGAATACTTTCAATAAGTGGGAATATAACGTCATTTTTCTCTATATCCTATCTCTTTTACAAGCTAGATTGAAGGAGAGATTAACAAATATATGGATTTTCTAGCTTAATGTCCGTCGTTGCCTCCGAAAAAAAGGATTTTGACCCTTTAGCATCCTTAAGAACCCTTCTTCATCAGGATTTAAAAGGGGTTGACCAAATTATTGACTGCAACTTAGATAGTTCTATTTCCTTAATTCCAACAATCGGGCGGCACCTCATCTATGCGGGTGGCAAGCGCTTGCGCCCCCTGCTCACCATTGCCAGCTATCGCCTTTTTGAAGACAGTGGAGACGGCGCAATCGGGTTAGCTGCTGCCGTTGAGTTTATCCACACGGCTACCCTTCTTCACGATGATGTCATCGATGAATCTAAATTACGCCGCGGGCTTCCGACCGCCAATGATGTTTGGGGAAATCAGGCGAGCGTTCTTGTGGGTGACTTCTTATTTGCCAGATCCTTTCAATTGATGATTGAATCAAATAATTCTGACGTGTTGAAAATTTTAGCCGCTGCTGCTGCGTGTATCTCAGAAGGAGAAGTCCTTCAGCTGTCTTTGTGCCATAATCTTGACGTTAAGGTTGAAGATTCCTTACGGGTTATTGAAGCAAAAACCGCAACTTTATTTGCCGCGGCCTGTCAGGTCGGCGCCCTCATGGCAAACCAAACCGCGCACGCTTCTGCTTTGCGCGACTATGGTCAAAATTTAGGCATGGCTTTTCAGATTGTCGACGATATCCTTGATTATTGCGCCAATGCAAGCCGTTTGGGCAAAGACGTCGGGGATGATTTTAGGGAAGGAAAAATTACCCTACCCGTCATCCTAGCTTATCCCCACTGCCAGGATGATGAAAAAGAGTTTTTAAGAAAAACCCTGATCGATCATCATCAAACACCCAACGATCTCCTCCGGGCCCTTGAAATTCTTCACAAACGCCAGGGCTTTACCAAAGCTTATGATCTCGCAGCGACCTACAGCGAAAAGGCCCGTCAAGCCCTGGGTCCCCTCCCCGCTCACCCCATCAAGGATTTGCTGAATGGTTTAATCGACCATTCCCTTCAAAGAGGGTGCTAAGAAAAACAATCACAACATCTCAAGTAGCAGTACCCAGATATCCCTTAAGCCTTCTCCCATGGCTCCTGAAATGAAATTGGAGGAATGATTTTCAAGGCATCCATATGAAGCTTTAGCCGCCGGTTAAATTCGCGCGCAAAGTAATTATTGGGATCCGGGAGAATCTTAATACTTGCAATGACATGCACCGCATTGTCTGCAAATCGATCAATACCAGAAACCTTAATCGGTTCTAAAATCATCTTACCAAAATGTGGATCATTCCCCATATCTTCTGCTGCTTTTGTCAATGCCTCATGAACGCTACCGATGTTTGTTTTATAAGACGTCGCCACGTCAATGGGAATAACATTATAATTCTTTGACTTATTGATAATGCTCCCCACCTCAGAAAAGGGAATTGTTTGCAAGAAACCTGTACTATGGCGCAACGTAATAGCTCTCAAAGACAAGGATTCAACAGTGCCTGTATAAGCGCCTACGGACACAACATCCCCAACGGCAAAACTGCCATCAATAAGGGCAAAAAAACCATTAATAATATCCTTCACCAAGCTTTGAGATCCTAAGCTGATGGCAAAAGCAAAGGCGCTCATCAGGTAAACCAGAATTTTTAAATCAAAACCAAAAGACTCCAGGGTTACAAATATGGTCACCAATACCATCACCCAACGCGCTACGCTATGAAGCATGGGCCCAAAAGTTTTGGCAAAGACTGTCGGTTCCTTTCTTTTCCCCTTAATGGTTTGAGGCGTGGTATGAAACTGAACAAAGAAATCCAAACCCAGCCACAAGAGATAAATGAGTCCCCATATTATCGCTATGGTCGTCATTGTCTTCGTCATGGAATGAGAAAAAATACTTATAAAGAAACCTGAAAAACAATAGTTCCAGGTTGCCATCATGATTGCAAAAAATGAAAAATGCCAAATCCATTGAAGCCCTTTTGCAAAGGGAACGCGCAGAGGAGCAACATAGGATGTAAAAGCTTGAATTTTAACAGCTTGGAATTTTGGTATTTTGTATTGAGCCAACATCTCAATGCGCCGACGCCCCCCTAAAAACACCACGAGGACCCCTAAACTTCCCAAGCTTTCCAGGCCATAGTTTTTCCATAAACTTCCACCCATAAAGACTTTATCAATCACCACAGGAATGCCGATAAACAAAAGCAACCACGGTAAATACCGTATAAACAAATTCAAAAGCGGGGCAACTTTTTTAGGAACCGTGGAGAGCGTTTTAGAATCTTCAAGATAACTCGGCATTTCCTTGACTCTCCACTCCCGGAAGTACAACACAAGAAGCGGAAATGACATCAACAGAATAAGATTAAAAATAAAACCTTCTCCATAGCTCTTAATGTCGAAGGAAATTTTCATCCCTATTGTAAAAAACGCCCAAAGAGCAACGCCCCCTAAAACGATCCAAAAAGGTCGTCTCCTGGATGGGACTTCTCCTGTCGGCATTGGAAGAACAGGCAGAGCTTTCCTGTCCAAAAGAAAAACCCGAATAACAAACAGAATTAGCCAAAGACCAATGATCCAATTCCCCTCTGCTCGATTTGAAACAACAAGGGGTAGGGCTAAAAGGGGACATAAAAAAGGAAGGAAAAGAGTCATAAAGGCATAGGCGCTTTTATTATGGGCAAGCTCTTGGGCTTGCGTCTTTTGCTCTATCTCTTTCAAGCGACGTTTGAAGCACCAAAGGAACAAAACCTCTAAAAAACCCCCTATGAGAACCAACAACGGAAACCACATCAAGGCTGCCCAAAAGTCATCTCTATTTTTTTCAATTTTCAAATAATCAATCAGCCCGTGGGCAACAAGAGGAACCTTTTTTAAATCCGTCAAAAAAGTGGCCGCACTATCCATAACAAATTGAATGATCGGCGTAAAATAGGATACCAGGGAGCCACCTTTTTTTTCCTCCTCTGCCTCTTGAGCAGCTGCAAGAATTTTCAGGGTCTTTAAGAGCTTTTCCCGTTCTAAAGGGTTTTCCAATAGATTTGCAATTTTTTTAATTTCTTTAGATTGAAGAGATGACCCCATGGCAGGAGATTCAGGCAATGAAAAAGAGCCCGAAGCCAAACTTTCAACTGGCTGAAAAAAAAATAATACGAACAAGAGAACACGAACCATGTTTTTTTCCAAAAACATTACACCCTCAGATTCCGAAGGTGTAATGTTTCATTCACGCTAACTCAGTTAAGGTACCCTACTTTTTTAATTCATATCTTTCTTATCTTTTTCTTTAAGGTTCGACCCTTCACTCTTGCCTTTTGCGCTATCTTTTAAGTCTTCATTTTCTAGCTTTAGAGGAACAAAGCGAGGTTCTCCATCTCGCGTCACCAATAGCAAAATGTTCTTACGGTTTTCCTTCTTAGCCTCTTCAACAGCTTTTGCAAATTCTTCAGGCTTGGTCAATTCCTTTTGGTTAACTTTTTCAATGATGTCACCCGCTTTATCTCGCTCTATGCCTTTCAAGCCAATTTCAACAGCCGTACTGTTCATATCAACTTTCATGACCATGATCCCTTTGGATTCTTTCGGAAGTTTGTAACGATCTCTAAGCTCTGGTGTTAACGATGACAACTTGATTCCCAAAACTTCCACGCTTTCTTGACCCACGACTTTTTTGTCCGCCGCAGAAACGACAGCGCGTTCTGGAGCTGTCTCGAATTCTCCTAACACCACATCTACCGTCAATTCTTTACCTTTACGCAAGAGCTTCACTTTAACAGTCTTGTTTACGGGCGTTTCACCAACAAGGCGTGCGAGGCGTGCTTTTTCATTAATTTCCTTGCCATCTAATTCTAAGATAATATCTTCCGGTTCAATCTTAGCTTTAGCGGCAGGCCCATCTGGCGTAACACTGCCCACAATAGCTCCTTTGGCGCTCTCCAAGCCCAGGCTTTCTGCAATATCCGGGGTTACGGGTTGAATACGAACACCCAGCCATCCTCGTTTCGTTCGGCCAAATTTAAACAATTGATTAACCGTATCTTGAGAAACCGCCGCAGGAATGGCAAAACCAATACCTATATTTCCCCCACTTGGCGAGAAAATAGCCGTATTAATACCAACAACTTTCCCTTCAAGGTTGAGCAAGGGGCCTCCAGAATTACCCATATTGATAGCGGCGCTATGCTGCATAAAATCATCAACATAGTCATTAACGCGATTACGTCCTCCACTTCGCAGCATAATATCCCGCGCCCGATTTGAAATAATACCATTGGTTACTGTACTACCCAACCCAAATGGATTTCCAATGGCCAAGATCCAATCTCCCACTTTGACAGCGTGTGAATCTCCCCACTCTAGAGTTGGCAATTTACGTTTAGCTGCTGGTAAGCTATCTGTCTTAACTTTTAAAATAGCAATGTCTGTACGCTCATCAAAAGCCAAAATAGAGGCATCCAATTCTGTATTGTCATGTAAAAAAACGGAAACTTTTTTTGAATCTGCAATGACATGATAGTTTGTCACAATTGTGGCTGACGTCTCATCTGATTGAATGATGAACCCTGACCCCAGAGATTGGACTTTCCGAGGGCGTTCCATTTGGTCAAAGAATTCTTTAAAGAAATCTTCCAACGGTGACCCGGGAGCAAATTGAGGGAAGCCATCTTTTCCTCCCCGCCCTCCTTCAACAACTTGCGTTGTCGAAACGTTCACAACCGCCATGATCGCTTTTTCAACAATTGATGAAAAACCCTTGCTAATATCAAATTGCGCAGAGTTTTCTCCTTGAGGACTCGCTGGTTTTACGTCAAACGGTTTGGTACCATCTGGCTGGGTATGATCCGGTTGGGTATGATCCGGTTGGGTATGATCCGGTTGGATATGACCTGGCTGGGTATCAGTCGGTTTTGTGCCCGGCTTTACTGGATTGCTGTTCGCTGGCTCATCCTTCAAAGGTGCCACCGGCGGACTTAAGGCAATGTGCCATAGCCAAGAACCAATGCTGATAAAGCTTACACTTAACGCTAAAACCATACCATAACGCTTTAACTTGATAACGTTTTTCATTGTCAACCTCAATTTCCTTAGTTAATTACTCTATTTTCTCACTTGTTATTCTGGGGCATTAAAGAGCCGAAATAAATCATTATCTGTCGTCAATACGAGAGTGGTTCCTTCTCCTAATGTCTCTCGATAAGTCTGCATGGTTTGGTAAAACTCATAAAATTCAGGATTTTCCTCGAGGGAGACTCCTAGGATCTGCATCGCCTCCGCCTCCCCTTGCCCCCGGATATCTTGGGCTTCCTGCTGTGCCGTTGCTAAAATAATACTTTGGTCCCGGTCCGCAGTTGAACGAATTTCTTGACCTATTTTTTCACCATTCGCACGGTTTCCTTTGGCAATCTGATTCAAAGCAGAAATCATACGACTAAATACAGCGTCCCTATTTTCCGGAGGTAATTCAGTTCGAATAATACGCACATCAACAATGGCAATCCCGAGAGGCCGAGCCAAAGCATCCACTTCCCTTTCAATCGACTTCATAATCTTAGGCCGCTCTTCAGATAATAGATTCCGTAAAGGAACTTTGCCTAATACATTACGAACTGTGCTGGTCACAAAGGCTTCCAAGCGCATCGCAGCGCCCTGTTCACTTGCTGGCTTAACAGTCTTAAAAAATAAAATTGGGTCAGTGATACGATAACGGGTATAGGTATCCACCAACAATCGTTTTTGATCGCCTGTGGTAATACGTACTTCTGGAGAATCAAAACTAAGGACCCGTTTTTCATAAAACAAAACATCTTGAATAAAAGGAACCTTAACCTTTAATCCAGGAGTTGTATGGGCTTTACGGAATTCCCCGAATTGCAAAACAATGGCTTGCTTGGTTTGATCGACGGTAAAGAACATCCCCCCCCCAATCACGATGAGAGCCAAAGCAACCGTACCAAATATAAGGGACGCAGACTTATTCATTTTTAACCTCCCTTCTTATTAATTGACGGTTGGGAAGGTTCTTTCATTAATGTGTGAGCCTTCAGTTCATTCAAAGAAAGATAGGGAAAGATACCGCCTTTCCCAACAATCTTTCCATCCACAATTATTTTTGACGTCTTTGACAGGACATCCCGCATGGTCTCAAGATAATATCGTTTCCGCGTAATTTTCGGATACGCTTTATAAATATGTGAGACTTGGGTAAAACGGATAGCCTGACCTTTAGCCTCTGCAACCTTACGCTGGCTAAAGGCTGTGGCTTCATTGGCAATTTGGGCTGCTTGCCCTTCTGCCCGCGGAATAATTTCATTGCGGTAAGCTTCTGCCTCATTCCGGGACTGATCCGCATTCACTAAAGAAGCCTGCAAATCATTGAACGCATCAACAACTTGATGAGGCGGCGCCACATTTTGAAGTTGAATGCTCACAATCTGAATACCCATTTTATATTGATCAAGAAGCTTTTGAAGGATTTCTTGGGCACGAATTTCAATCTTTCCTCGCCCTTCTGTTAGAGCCATACGAGCTGGCGTCTGTCCAATCACTTCCCGTACAACGCTTTCTGCCGCCACCCGAATTGTTTCATCCGGGTTGCGCGTCGTGAAGAGGTACTCACTGACATCTTTAATTTTCCATAAAATCGTATAATTCGTATGAACCATATTCTCATCACCCGTTAGAATCAACGTCGCCTCAGCGGAGTCGCCATTCTTTTCGGTCTTCATGCCGCCATCGATGGTATTCAAAACAGCGAATTTTTGAACAATGACGGACTCGAAAGGCGCGGGAAGATGGTATTGCAATCCCGGCAAGGACGTTCGCACCATTTCGCCAAAGCGCAAAACAACACCGACTTCACCCTCTTGCACCCGATAGAGGCCCGTTCCCAACCAAACAACGACAGCCCCAACAGCGAGGAGGGTAACCATTCCCCAACTTCCTTTGGAACCTCCCTTAAAGTTTCCCCCGCCAGACCCGCCACCAGACATGATTTTTCGAATGCGGTCTTGAATATTATCGATGATATCATCAATATTATTACCGCTATTGGAATTGGAAGAGCTCCCTTCTCGACGTGTCCATGGATTTGGCGGAATATCATCCCCTTTTCCCTTGGTATCTTTAGAAGATCCACCAACAGGGCCTTTTCCTGTGCCACCACCCCAAGGTCCCTTAGGCCCTTTAGATGAACCATCCTTGCTGCCGTTGTTACCATCGTCATTATTCCAAGGCATATCTCATTTTCTTTCAGTTGATAAGGAACCTTTAAACACACTATATATCAAAGAAAAGAAACCGACAATCAGGAGAACGACAATGTCCTCAACAATTTTACTGAATGACCAAATCCGCCTCCTCTTGAAGAAGCTCACCACAGAAAAGGGGCAACCCCTCGTTAATTGGCTAACATCTTTAAAAGTGGAAGATGGCAATGTCATGATGATTTTTGAATCCACCCCAGAACAGGCAAACGAAATAGAAGCCTTACGACAAAAAGCAGAATCCCTTGTCAAAAATATACCGACCGTCACTCAAGTCCGTAGCGTCTTGACAACAGAGCGTGCGCCCCTCAAAACACCCAACAAACTTAAAGAGCCAGAAACCCTTCCGACTGTAGGCCATATTATTGCCATAGCCTCTGGCAAAGGCGGCGTTGGAAAATCCACCACAGCTGTCAACCTGGCCATTGCTCTTTCGCAACTGGGGCAAAAGGTGGGGCTGCTCGATGCTGATGTTTATGGCCCCTCTTTGCCCCGACTGTTTTCTATTGTCGACAAGCCTGACGTAACAGCCGAAAAAAAGCTCATCCCGATCTTACGCCATGGCATTCACTGTATGTCCATTGGTTTTATGGTCGCCGAAGAAACTGCCATGATCTGGCGTGGCCCCATGGTTCATAGCGCCCTCCAGCAAATGTTAAAAGACGTGGCTTGGCCAACATTAGATATTCTGATCGTGGACATGCCCCCCGGAACAGGGGATGCCCACTTAACCTTATGCCAACAAGTGAAACTCAATGGCGCTGTTATTGTTTCAACGCCTCAAGACATTGCCCTTATTGATGCGCGAAGAGGCCTCAATATGTTTCGCCGGGTCGATGTGCCAGTCCTGGGTATTATTGAAAATATGAGCCAATTCAGCTGCCCAAATTGTGGTCATATCTCAGAAATCTTTAGCCATGGCGGCGCTCGAAAAGAGGCAGAAACATTGAATGTTCCGTTTTTAGGAGAGCTCCCCCTAGATCTGTCCATTCGTTTGCACAGTGATCAGGGAATTCCTGTAACAACGGCAGTGCCAACATCCGCTATTTCGGGTATCTATCGGGATATTGGGCAAAAAATTATTGACAATTTAAAAATCATTTGAACTTTTATTCACAACTTACCCATTTCTTAACCTTCCCAACAAGAGGTCTTTCACAAAGCCTTTGTTTTTGGCTTGTTTTTAAAAAAAACATTTAAAAACAATTAGTTAAAATCAAGCCTATTTTCTGGGCAATGAGGAATAAGACCAACGATCTCATGGGATCTCACATCCCCCCACCATCTTTTCCCCAAAGTTATCCACAGATATCGTGGAAAACTATTAACCATTTGTTAAGAGGTGGTATAAAAAGAAAAAATAGCTAGCAAAATCCAAGTTATTTTCCTCTTAGCAATTCATTAATCTTTTTATAAGTATGATTTCACTAGGCTCATGACGAGAAGATAAAAGCCATTTAAGACTTTTCGTTAGGGTTTGGCGTAATAATGATTCAAAATAGGAGTGTTTTTATGATGAGTAAGCGTAATCTGTTGTGTCAGGTATTTTCTTTTATGTTGTTGGCTATCCCTTTAGCCTATGGATCAGAACAGGTGAATAGTGAGGCTGCACCAAGCCCATTAGCCGATAGCCATGAGGAGTTAGCCCAGCAGGATGCGAATTCTGACGAAAATCTTAGTGTAAAAGAAGAGATGGAAGACCCCGTATCCGCTAAAGGTAAAGGTGGTAAGAAGAAGAAGAAAAAGAAAAAATAAACACCCAGCGCGCAAGTTTTTCTAAATATTGTTAGAAAAACTTGCGCAATGTCTGGTTCTTTAAAGGGAAAGGGCCCAGATACAAATTAATTCCTAGACATCAAGCGACGCAATGCTTATTTATAAGGCGTAAGACATAATTCCCTGGTATAATTAGGTTTAGAAAAGGCTCTTAAGCGGTTATCCTGATGACTTCGTGGTTACAACAAGTCCGACTATACACCCAACCTCAGTTGTTGATCATCCTTCTCTTGGGCATGATCAGCGGCTTACCCTTTCTATTGACGCTGTCAACCTTGAGTTTTTGGATGGCCGAATCGGGGGTCAGCAAAACCACGATTGGGTTGTTTATGCTGGTAAGCCTACCCTATAGTTTAAAGTTTCTGTGGGCGCCTTTTACGGATCACTTTTCTCTCCCCTACTTAACGCCCCGTTTCGGCCAACGGCGTAGTTGGGCATTGCTCAGCCAGCTCGGCCTCCTTGTATCGCTCGTCTCTCTTGCCCATTGCGATCCTTCTGACGCGATTGCATTAACGGCTTTATCTGCTTTCTTTGTTGCTTTTTTTTCTGCCTCTCAAGACATCATCATCGATGCCTATCGTATTGAGATCCTGAAGGCGGACAATGGAGGCGCGGGAGCCGCCATGGAAGCGATTGGCTTTCGCTTTGGCATGTTGGCATCCGGCGCCGGGGCCTTATACCTCGCCCATACATTTACATGGCGTATTGCCTATCTTACCATGGCCGTTGGGATTATCTTTGGGATGATTGTCTTTTGTTGCATCGCCGAACCTCAACACAAAAAAATTACACCTCTAACACACCGTCAAAAAAAATCTACCCCTTTATCTCAATGGCTCCACGCTCTCTTCGTTATGCCTTGGGCACAGCTTCCAAGGAAACGGGAATTGATTTATCTTTTGGTCTTTATTTTTTGCTTCAAAATGGGCGATACCGTCCTAAATGCGATGGGCGCCCCTTTTTTGTACGATCTTGGCTTCAGTAAAATTGAATACGCCAATGTTACGAAGATTTTTGGGATCACCTTGATGGTCTTTGGTGGACTGATCGGTGGTGTCATGATTCATCAGCTGGGTATCCTTCAATCGACCGTTATGTGCGTTGGGTTGCAGGGCGTTTCCTGCTTGATGTTTCTCATTCAATCCCTTGTTGGCCATCGTTTAAGTGTCCTTATGATCACCGTTGGTGTTGAGAGTTTTTGCTCCGGTATGGTCTCCGCCATCTTTATTGCCTATATCTCTAATTTTTGCCGTCAACCCTATACCGCCAGCCATTTCACCCTTCTTTACTCTTTTGGTTCTTTTTGTCGCGTCCTTATCTCTGTCCTCGCCGGATGGTCTGCAGATCATATCGGCTGGACACCTCTCTTCCTCATCACCGGAACTTTTATCCTCCCTGCCGTTTATATCCTGATCAAATTGGTTCAACTCGAGGAAAATAAAGCGCACAGTGTTGATCTCACGTCAACACCAACATCTGCCACCCATTCTATGAGATAATTTCTTTCAGGGCTGATCCCGGTCATTTAATGAAACGGTTGACAACCTCTGCAATTCTCGAAAGGATAGATCCAATCTGGTAGAAACATCAAATTTATTATTATAAAATGGGGGAGGTTCAAGAAGGCGTGCCTTACGGGAAGTACAACAAGGGATCGAGCAAACGTCAAGCGAGAACGTGCCGTGTCGGTCCCTTGATTGTGGACGCCATCACCCCGATTTGCCAACAAAACGGATTTGTGCAAGCCCGCATTTTGCTGGAGTGGGAATATATCGTCACCCCTCAATTCGCCCAATTTTGTACTCCCTTAAAGGTCACATTTCCTTTGAAACAACGCAATAATGGCCGCTTGCTTTTAAGAGCAACCAGCAGCATGGCCACGGAAATTTCTTATTTAGAGCCACTCATTTTGAGCCGGATCAATCAGTACTTTGGTTATCAAGCCATCAGCAAGATTTCCTTACTTCAAGGGCCAATCACAAGAAAGACCCTTCCTCAAAAACCACCCAGAAGGCCCCTTCCTGAAGCTGTCCAATCGAGTCTGGAAAGTCAGGTTCAACCTATAAGCGATGATCGATTACGGGCTGCCCTTTTGTCACTAGGTATGGGGATCTCTCACGAGAAAGCCAAAGCATGACACATCCCCCCCTTCAAAAGGTGCACCTTATTGAGTATTTAGCAGCGGGTTGTAAACCACCCTCCCGCTGGCACATTGGAACAGAGCATGAACAATTTCTGCTAAAATCTGATACTCTCAATCGTTTTCCCTATGAGGGCAAGATTGGCATTCGTGCAGTTTTAGAAGCCTTACAGCCTTATGGGTGGGAGCCCGTTTACGAACAAGACAAAATCATTGCTTTAAAAATGCCCCACCAACAGGCATCCATCACTCTTGAACCCGGCGGTCAATTGGAGCTTTCCGGCGCACCTCTCCCCACCCTTCACGATACCAAAGCTGAACTGGATGCTTACCAGGCTCAGGTTGGAAGCATCCTCAAGGCCATGGGTGGCGAAAAGGTTCCCATGGGAACCGACCCCCTTTGGCCTCGCGATGCCGTTTCATGGATGCCCAAAGGTCGCTACCGCCTCATGCATCAATACATGCCCACAAAAGGAAAATTGGGTATTGATATGATGATCCGCACCTGCACTGTTCAAGTAAACCTTGATTTTGAAAGCGAAGCGGACATGGTCACCAAAATGCGCATTGGCATGGCCTTTCAACCTATAGCAACCGCCCTTTTTGCCTGCTCCCCCTTTCTCGAGGGAAAGATAACCGGTTATCAAAGCTACCGTGCCCATATTTGGCAAAACACGGATCCCGACCGATGTGGGATCTTGCCTTTTGTATTTGAGGAGGGCATGGGGTTTGAACGATACGTGGATTATCTCCTCGATGTGCCGATGTACTTTGTCTATCGCCACAAAAATTATAATGACGCAACGGGACAATCTTTCCGGGATTTTATGAAAGGGCAACTGCCTGCTCTCCCTGGAGAATATCCTTCCCTTAAAGATTGGGCAGACCAAACAACCATTGCTTTTCCGGAAGTCCGTTTAAAGCGATTCCTTGAAATGCGCGGCGCCGACAGTGGCCCTCCGCAAATGTTGATCGCTTTGCCCACCTTTTGGGTGGGGCTGCTTTATGATTCAATCGCACAAGATGAAGCGCTCCAAGTAATTCGAGAATGGTCGATAGATCAAATTCTGATCCTGCATGCACAAACCCCTCGCTCCGGCTTAGCAACAGTCATAAAGAACCGTACCCTCCAAGAGGTTGCCCAAGAGGTTCTGGCCATCAGTGCTCGTGGTCTTCAACGCCGCGCGCGCAAAGAAAAAGATCAGGATGAATCCCAATATCTCGACCCTCTGATAGAAATCGCAAAGACAGGAAGAACCATTGCGACAAAAATGATTGAGATGTTTGAGGAAACAGGGTCTGTTGAAAACGTGGTGAGGGGTTATATTGATTGCTTTTTAAAAACTAAATAGTCTAATGATAAACTTGCGCAGAGCTAAAAATTCCTACTCCGCAGCAAGCTACGGAGTTTTACGGAATTTTTTTAACGCTCTGCGCTAATACACTTATGGGCTTACACCCATTGGCTCTGCATCACGGGGGCAAGCCCCCGAGATTTCCGCTGTGCGGGTTAAATAAATCAAATGATTAAAGTCTTTTTAACATTCGACTAAATAAGCTGAAGGAAGCCTTTATTTATGACTGGTGTAAATGATCTTTTCCTGCGCTCCCTACCGCCTCTCCTTAAAGAACCCCGTTAACAGCTCAGCACAGGCTTGCTCCGACATCCCGCCAAAAACTTGGGGTCGATGATGACACGTGGGGTGATCAAAGATGCGCGGCCCATGGTCAATTCCCCCCCCTTTCGGATCAAAAGCCCCAAAGAAGATGCGCTCAATACGCGCGAAAGATAGAGCCGCTGCACACATCGGGCAGGGCTCTAACGTTACATACAACTCTCCTCCAACCCGTGGTGTCCCTAAGGATCGAGCGGCTTCCCGGATCACTAAAATTTCGGCATGGGCGGTGGGATCTGACAATTCTTCAATTCGGTTTCCCGCCGCTGCCATAACTTTGCCATCTTGGACAAGAACGGCACCTATCGGGACTTCCCCCCGCGCGCCCGCTTCTTTGGCTTTCTCTAAAGCAAGTGACATCCATTTAGAAGTCATTAACTCTCCCCCCTATACACTTCTATATAAGGTATTATAGGACAAAGGATGGGAATGATGACAGAACCATATCGCAGCGAATCTGATTCCATGGGGGAAGTTAAAATCCCAAGCCATGCTTATTGGGGAGCCCAAACAGAACGGGCACGTCAAAATTTTCGGATCGGGGGAGAGTTAATGCCCCTGCCCTTAATTCGGGCGCTGGCCATCCAAAAGCGGTGCGCTGCACAAACGAACCTCGACCTGAAAATCCTTTCCTTTGAGATCGCCAACGCCATTATCCGTGCAGCCGATGAGGTGATTGAGGGTAAATGGGACGACCACTTCCCTTTGGTCATTTGGCAAACGGGGTCGGGGACACAAACCAATATGAATGCGAACGAAGTCATTGCCAACCGCGCCAATGAACTTCTTGGATCCCCCCTTGGCAGCAAAAGGCCTGTTCACCCCAATGACCATGTCAATTCGGGACAATCAACAAATGATGCTTTTCCAACAGCCATGCATATTGCCGCCGTTCGGGAACTTCACACAAGCCTCATCCCTGCCTTAACCCATTTCCATCAGCATCTTAAAGATAAAGAAAAAGCTTTTGCCGAGATTGTCAAAATTGGACGAACCCACCTCCAAGACGCAACGCCCCTCACCTTGGGCCAAGAATTTTCCGGCTATAGGACTCAAATAGAGCTTGCCCTCGAGCGCCTACAAGATTGCCTCAAACGGCTTTATCCTCTCGCTCAAGGAGGGACAGCTGTGGGAACAGGCTTGAACTGTCCCCCAAAATTTGACGAAAAATTTGCCAAGGCCGTTGCTGACTTTACAGAACTTCCTTTCATTACTGCCCCCAATAAATTCGAGGCTCTTGCCGCACACGATGCCCTGGTCGAACTCTCAGGCATATTAAATGTTTTAGCCGTCAGTGTGATGAAAATTGCCAATGACCTTCGCTGGTTAGGCTCTGGCCCCCGATGCGGCTTGGATGAACTCCACTTACCTGAGAATGAGCCTGGGTCGTCGATTATGCCCGGCAAAGTCAACCCCACACAAGCAGAAGCCTTAACCATGATCGCTTGTCAAGTGATTGGCAATCATACAACAGTCACAATCGCCGGCAGCCAGGGACACTTCGAGCTCAACGTCTTCAAACCCGTCATCATTGCCAATGTTTTGCAGTCCATTCGCTTGTTAGCTGATGGAACCCGAAGTTTCACCGACAATTGTTTGAAGGGAATTGCGCCCAATAAAAAACGCCTGGAGCAGTATGTCGCCAACTCCTTGATGCTGGTAACGGCCCTGAACCCTATCATTGGATATGACAATGCCGCCAAAGTGGCTAAACGGGCGCTTCTCGAAGATATTTCTTTAGAACAAGCCGCCGTTGACCTCGGGTTTCTCTCCTCCCAAGAATTTCAAAATCAAATTCAAAAAGCGTTTGGTTTTAAATTTAAAAAAGATTAAGAGGGTGTCTTCAAATTTGATTTATGGTCTTGACCGTCCTTTTCAGCATGGTTCTAGTCATAGCCAGAAACATCATAGTTTCCTGGGTTTGAGGTAAGAATTCATAATCTTTGCTCATTCTTCTATAACGTCCAATCCAAGCAAA
>CAMCRD010000030.1 GCA_945877185.1 Candidatus Finniella inopinata
AGCATCAACATTAAAGGAGACAGTTATAGACTCAAAGAAAAGCTTAAAGCGGGATTAGTTCCCAGGCAAGAAACCAAGTAATTTTTTTAACCTAGAGGGGGGCATTTTCGATGACCAGAGGGGGGGAAATTTCAATGACCATTGACACAGTCGTCAATATTAAATAGACTGAATATAATATGATCAAAAATCCCATTTTATTAGACTTTCCTCTCCCGATTCAAACCAAAAGGCTGTTGATCCGTCCCATGATGCCAGGAGATGGCAAACAAATGTTTGATGCCATTCAGGAATCTCGCACTATTTTACAGGAATGGATGGACTGGGTTGATAACGTCAAAAGCCCAGAAGACAGCGAGAGTACAGCCCGAGAATTTTATGCCAAATTCATTCTGCGCCAAGAATTTACTTTTGTGATCTTGAGAGAAGGAAATCTGATTGGTACTTGTAATCTGCACCATATAAGGTGGAATATCCCTGCAGCAGCTATCGGGTATTGGTGTCGAGTGAGGGAACAAGGAAATGGGTATATTCGTGAAGGAATCCCTGCCCTTACAAAATACGCTTTTCATGCCTTAAAATTTAAACGCATAACCATTCTAGCAGACGATGCCAACACAAAAAGCACCTCTATTCCTGAAACCTTGAACTTCAACCTGGAAACAACATCGAAAGGGCTTTTGGCAAAACCGAACACCGATGAGCTTCGCCTCGGTCGGCTTTATGTGCGTTTTGATGCTGAGGGGTTGGAAGATTGGGAAACAAAGTGGTAGAAAAAAACAGGATTTTCACGCTCCTGGATCACGGGCATTGCCTGACAAAAGAAGCGGAAGCCATTCTAGATACAGCCGCAGGTCTTGCAGAAGCCAGGGAAATTGTTGGTCGTTTAGAAGAAACCTTACACCCCCGTATGCCCGCAGCTGGGCTTGCAGCCCCGCAAATTGGGATATCAAAGCAAGTTTTCATCTTTAGTTGGAACCGCTCGCCAGGGCATCTTGAAGCTGCCATTAACCCCTCTTTCCAAGCCTTAAGTGAAGAAAAAACCTTTGGGTGGGAGGGATGCTTTTCCATCCCGCTTGCTCTCGCCAACGTGCCCCGATATCAAGCTATTTTAGCAACATATACCACCCCTGATAACGAGAGGGTTACCTATAAACTTCACGGTTTTGCCGCCCGCGTTTTTCAGCATGAATGGGATCATTTACAAGGCATTCAAAACATCCACAGGCCGGATGCAGACGTGAAAGAATTTGCAACATCAGAAGAGATAATGGCGTTTATCCAAGAGGTCAAAAAGGGTGATGTCGCAAACTATATCAAACCAAAAAAACAATGAGAGGGGATTCAAAAAATGAAAAAAATACAAACACAACGACCAGAAATTAAATTGATCGGGATTACAGCCAGAACCAACAATACCAATGAGATCAACCCATCTCTTGCAAAAATTACCCCAACGGTTCAAAAATATTTTCATGGGGGCTTGCCCGCCAAGATTCCCCACCGCACAAAACCGGGAACAACATTTTGCGCCTATACCGACTATGAAAGTGATATCACGGGCGACTATACCTACTTTATTGGGGAAGAAGTGACCTCTTTTGATCATGTCCCCGAAGGCTTCCAAACATTACTTATCCCAGCACAAGTTTACGCAAAATTTACAACAGGGCCTGGCCCAATGCCAGATGTTTGCATTAACGCCTGGCAAAAAATTTGGCAAATGACGCCACAGGATTTTGGGAACGAACGACGTTTTAGCGCTGATTTTGAACTGTATGATGAACGGGCATCAGACCATCAAAATGCCACATTGGATGTGTATATTGGTATCAAATAGGGGCTTCAAGTTTTTCTTGATATTTTTGAGGGAAACGCCTACATAAGAAATATGACGAAAAGCCCCCACTCTATAAATCCTTGTTTTCTTTATAAGCGGTAACGCTGCATCCTTTCTCTATGGCCCTTCAAAGCAAGGGCCTACGCTTGATCAATTTCACAATATTATTTTATTTATGGATGAAAGAAAATGAACACAATTACCTATGAAGATTTTAGCCGCGTTGAGTTACGCTCCGGCACTGTTGTAAAAGCAGAACCTTTTCCCCGCGCCCAAAAGCCAGCCTACAAAATGTGGGTTGATTTTGGAAGCGACATTGGCATTAAACAAACATCTGCCCAAGTCACCAAGCACTATACCTTGGAAGATCTTGTCGGCCGTCAGGTTATGGGATGCGTGAACTTAGCGCCGCGTAACATCGCAGGCTTTATGTCGGAGTTTCTCTTGGTCGGTTTTCCCGATGAAAATGGTGCTGTGTGCCTGGCAACTGCAGACCCCCGCGTACCAAATGGTCAGAAGTTATTTTAAATAAAGGCAGCCTGGAGGTTTATTGAGTAGACCTCCACGGCGACCCTCCTCACCAATTATTGTCTTTTTCTTCTTCTGTTTCGGGCTTATCTTTCATCCTCTTTTCAGGAGCAGAGCGAATTTTAAGCATAACTTCCCGCGCCAGCTCTTCTGACAAGCTCACAAGCGTTCGCTCACTGGCAGCGGCTTGGGCGCTTCGCGTGCTAAACTCTTCCGTGTAATTTAAGATATACGTACTGTAGGCCGTCACCGTTCCTTTGGCGATGAATTGACTGCCCTCTCGAATCATATAGGTGGCTGTTGCTTGAATTTGGCTTCGCGACACGGTGGCGTCTGTTCCATAAGCAATAGGCACATACCCTTCACTAACAAAAACAGAAACAACATAGGCTTTATCATTCACCTTTGGAGTAAGAGCAAGTTGTTTTTCCAATTCACGTCGGAATTTATAGGCGCAATATCCAGACCCATTGATTTTTAAATTGAAACGCTGGGGCGTATCATGCTGCCCGGATAGAAGGGGTTGAAACCCACACCCCCCAAGCGGTAGGGCTAAAAAAGAGAGCAGAACCAGTTTTTTGAAAGGCATGTGTATCATTCTTAATTTCTTTCTTTTTGATCCCTACACCACGATATTCACGATCCGATTCGGAATCGTAATGATGCGATGCGCCGACTGCCCTGCCATATCTCGAATAACACTTGGAAGCGCTAAGGCTTCCTCTTCCAAAAGGGATTTTTCAGCATCGACAGGTGCTTGAAATGACCCACGCATTTTACCGTTAACTTGCACCGCAATGGTGACCTCTTCAATCGAAGCAAGCTCAGGATCGGGAATAGGCCAAGGTGCATCGATCAAGCTTACGGAATGGCCAAGTCGGCTCCAAAGCTCGCTGGTCAAATGCGGAATCAGGGGGTTCAATCCTTGAACAATGACTTCGACCCCTTCAACCAAAGCTGCTCGACCCACCGCGGTATCATCAACGGCTTTTTCAAGGGCATTCGTAAGCTCCCGCAAAAAAGCGATGGCTTTGTTAAAGGCGTTGCGTTCATAGGCTTGGCCAAACTTTCGGATCGATTGATGGATGGTTTTGCGTAAAAGTAGTGTCGGTTCCGCTTCACCGTTACGGTCGCTCATCTCGATGGTTTGCAGGCCCAAACGCCAAACACGGTTGATGTATCGCCAGGCCCCTTCCAACCCTTCATCGCTCCAATCAAAGTCCCGTTCTGGGGGCGTGTCTGAGAGTACAAAAAGACGCGCTGCATCCGTACCGTAAGTGTCAATAATTGATTGGGGATCAACCACATTTTTCTTCGACTTACTCATTTTTTCTGAACGGCCCAAAACGACGGGCGCGCCATCCTTAATGGTCACATAGCTCCCCGTTGTGCTCTTCTCAACCTCTTGAGGATTAAGCCAGTGGCCATCTTGGCTTTGGAAGGTCTGATGAGAAACCATGCCTTGGGTTAAGAGGTTTTTAAACGGTTCGTCGATATCAATATATCTACAATCCCGCAATGCCTTGGTAAAGAACCGCGCGTAAAGCAAGTGTAAAACCGCATGCTCAACCCCCCCAATGTACCAATCAACAGACATCCATTTCTGGGATGCGGCTTTATCAATCGGTGAGGATGCGGTGGGGCTACAATAGCGCAAGAAATACCAGGATGACTCAACGAATGTATCAAACGTATCTGTCTCACGCGTCGCAGCCTTGCCACATTGGGGACAGTTCACATGTTTCCAGGTAGGATGGTTGGCAAGCGGGTTCCCACCTTGCCCAAAGACAACGTCTTTTGGCAACGTGACGGGAAGATCTTGATCCGGCACAGGAAGTGGTCCGCAATCGTCGCAATAAATGACGGGGATTGGGCACCCCCAATACCGTTGCCGGGAAACGCACCAATCCCTCAAGCGATAGGTAATGCGGCGTTCCCCTACCTTGCAGCGCTCAATTTCTTCGAGGACACGGTCCCGCGCTTTTTCAACGGATAAGCCATCCAGAAACCCTGATGCCGTTAAGGTTCCAGCACCTGTGTAAGCAGCCGCTAAAGGAAGAACGAGTGCTTCCCCTTCGGGCTGAACAACGATGGGTGTAGGTAATTTGTACTTGGTTGCAAATTCAAAATCCCGTTCATCATGGGCCGGACAACCAAAGACGGCACCGGTTCCGTAATCCATCAGCACAAAGTTCGCAACATAAACCGGTAAGGTATGACCCTCCCTAAAAGGATGGTGAACCCGAAGGCCTGTATCAAACCCCTGCTTTTCTTCCGTACTCAACGCTTCCTCTGTGGTTGGCGTGCGCTGGCACATCGCCACAAACGCCGCCAAAGCCGGATTGCTTTTCGACAAATTTTCCGTGAGAGGGTGGGACGGCGAAATCGCACAAAAGGCGGCGCCAAATAAAGTCTCCGGGCGGGTTGTAAAAACGTCGATCCCTTCGTCTTTTTGGTCAACCACCGAAAAACGGACCACCGCCCCTTCTGAGCGCCCAATCCAATTTTCTTGCATGCGAATGACTTTGTCCGGCCAGCCTTCTTCAAGCTTTGCCAGGTCATCTAATAATTCTTGGGCATAGCGGGTAATTTGCAAAGACCATTGGGTCAATTTGCGTTTTTCAACAAGGGCTCCGGAGCGCCACCCCCGACCGTTGATCACTTGCTCATTTGCCAGGACGGATCCTTCAATCGGATCCCAATTCACCCAAATTTCTTTGCGGTAGGCCAGGCCTTGCCGCCAAAAATCCAGGAACATCTTTTGTTCATGGACATAATAATCCGGCTGGCAGGTCGTCACTTCCCGTGTCCAATCTAAGGCAAAGCCTAAGGATTGAAGCTGTTCTTTCATCGTCTTGATGTGATCTATGGTCCAAACGGCCGGATCAACGTGATGTTCAGCTGCCGCATTTTCGGCCGGCAATCCAAACGCATCCCACCCCATCGGGTGAAGAACGGCAAACCCTTGCGCCCGTTTATAGCGCGCAATCGCATCTCCAATGGCATAGTTGCGCACATGGCCCATGTGCAGCCGTCCGGAGGGGTAGGGAAGCATTTCCAGGATGTAGGATTTTGGCTTGGACGTCTCATCCTTTACTTCAAAAGCTTTTGAATCTGCCCAGGCTTTCTGCCATTTATGCTCAAACTCTTTAAAAGGATAGGCCGTCATGTCTGAATCTCTAAGTTACTTATTCGCTTCCAGCTGCTTTATCCGCAATTGGCGCGCTTTGGACAGAATAATATTTTCCATTTCCGTAGCAGAAGCGGCATCCGCCGTGGCGTTTACCCACGTGCCCCCCTTATTCACCTGTCTATAAATGGTAACCTTTATCGCGTCCGCCCGCAATTGTGGATTTGTAACGTAAATCGTGACCTTAATCCGCTCATGGGGTGCATGGGAAGAGGTGTACCAATCTGTAACAATCACACCGCCCAAAGCATCTGCAGAAGCCAGAGGCATGAACGAGAGTGTATCTAAAGAAGCACGCCAAATGAACGGATTCACGGTTGCAGAAACCGTCCCTGAGGCGCTTTCCTTTTTTGGCCCCCCAAATACCAAAAAGTCATCGCCAAACAAGTTGCCAAAATTTCGTTTACGCGTTTCCTCACGTCCCATGGGCACTTCTTGGCCAGGCTTGGGGGATAGATCGCCGCTGCACCCCCCCAATATCAAAAGGCTTGAGGTCATTGCGAAGATGGTTTTTCTTATTTGTTGTATCACCACGTAAATCTCCAGCAGGGTCAATAATAGAAAGGATATTTTTTATCTTTGGCTTCTTCCTACCCATTGCCATAGGTATAAAGGCCAAATTGTCCCCTCTTTATGCCATGAGCGCGAGGAATCTTACAAGTTAAAAGCATAAAGATGGAACAGAAAGTGTTAGCCTCTTTAAAAAGAGGGAATAATGAACAAAATATAGTCATATTAAATTTTTATTTTTACGACACAACCTATCCGAATAGGGACGTTGGTGCTGATTTTCCACAAAATTCCAGCAGAAGCTATCCTGATTCAAATTGTCCCGTCCGTTTTATTTCTGAAAAAAGGACTTGAAAAGTTATTTTGAGAGGATTAAACATAATTTGTGTCGTCGTTATTTTTAGTAAAATTTGTCAAAAGTTTACATCTTTTGGTTGACAGACACGTGTCAAGAAATATAACAACGGATTAAGGAGGCCACCATGAAATATAAAGTTCTTTTAATATCATTGCTCTCAACCCTCGCGATACCCTATGGGACAGCCGCAGAAAGGGATTGTGGACGAGAGGCAGGTAAGGGCAATCCCCAAAGGGAGGCTACCGAGGAGGAAATTGCCAAACATGAAGCGGAGACACAACGTATTAACGAGCAAGAAGCAGCACGTTCTCAACAACTTATCACTCTTGTGAATTGCAATCTTAAAGTTGGGGGGCCTAAAACTGTGGATCTCGACCAAAAATTTCAAACTATTACTGAGGGCATCGAAATTCAAAAGGTATCTCTTGAGAATCAGCTTGATAATTTAAACAAGATTGTCGCCGATGTTTCAGGAGATGACTTATTCGAAAAGGCCGTCAACCTCATTCAAGAAAGCAAAAAAGAAAAAGAGACCGAGCAGGCTTTAAGGCGGGAGATTGAGGCGTTGAAGCGTGAGCAAGCCGAGACGAATGCACTCCTAGATCACGTTCTCAAACAAAGCACATCGCTCGTTTCTGAACAGTTCCAACATCTCGAACTACAACCCCCTTCTCACCCGATACCTCCTTCCGATGCTCAACCTCCCGTTAGTTCCCCTGTTGTGACCACGCACCTTTCCTCCTACCAACAAGAGCTTCTGTCCCGAAGGAACCAAATTGGCGATGAAGCCTGGAAATTGTTAGAAGGGGAGAATCCAAGCCTGGCAACCGCTCTTTTGAATAGCATCCAACAAAATCAGGGGATGGTAGAGATTTTATCTTTAGAAAAAAATAGTTTTACATTACGTGTTAATGGAAAAGAGCAATATTTTCCTTATAAGTTTTAAAAAGAAAGCCCCTACTATCACAGCAAAATAGTAGGGGTGATTCTTCAGCAGTGCTTGCGGGACAGCCATCTCATTAGAAAGAATAGATTACTCCCAGCTTAACTGCATGCTCAGTTCCACTAGTCTTTAAGATACCTTGATCCCGATACATATGCTTTGCTGGAAACTGGGTTGTTGTGCGGGTCATGCTTTTTTTCGGCATGAAAGCATAGGCAAACCGAAACCGCAGATGGTGGGAACTGCCGACAGCCGTTTCAACACCCACTTCGGTAAGCAGATTGAGGGTTTTTTGTGAAAAAGGCGCAGAAATCTTCTCCGATTTTTCGAACAAATCATGGTCAAATCGCAAAGCTTTCACTCCCACGCCACCATAGATCATCGTGGTTGGGGTGACCAAACACCCTAAACGTACTAGAGCTGCGATCCCTAGCCCCTTTCGGCCTGATTTAAAAATAAAACCTGTATCCTCTGCGACTTTCTGATTCCTACCTAAGACGAGGTCAATCTTCCCTTCCAGGCCGCCATAGAAACACCCCCCAAAGACTTTGCCCCATCCCAAGAATAGTTCAGCGGTCGGACTTCCTTGATGACCCGTTCCCTTATTCACATGAGCGAATCGATTCGCCGGATTTTGTTTGGCATCAATGCTTGTGTTTTGATTCATATACCCCACACTGGCCCCTGTATAAAACCCATCAAATTTTGCGTGCGCAGCGCCCACTAAGATACCGGTGACAACCCCTACATTCCGTAGTATTTTACTCATTCTCATAAACTCCTTTTCTTTCTAAACACCAAGTCTTAAATTTTGAAAATATGATAAAGTTGATTTCCAAAATATAAGCACCTTAATCTTCCCTTATTCAAACAGATAAACGGGTTATCAAGGTCAACTAGGATATAGATTTAAAGGATTATTTTGTCAATTTTTTGGGTTGCCCATAGGGAAATTGCCCATCATCGTTTTTTTAGGGAATGGTGTATTGAGTTTATAAAAACTGATGGGATGGGTGAGTCGGTGCCTCCTATAAAGGATACCGCTACCCCTTATCCTAATTTAATTAAATCTTAATTATTATGCATCAAAATCATATTGTTACAGTATCAACACAAGGAGATAAAAATGATTATGAGTTCTATTCAATCCCGTAAAATAAAGGGCATCGCCTATATTGCCGTATGCCTGCTCGGCATCGGGGAAGCTTCTTGCACAGACGATTCCAGCGAAGCTACAACAAAAAGAGGCTTCCTAGAAAAAAGGGGCCGTGGGGCAGATAAAAGAGTACGTGACGCAAAAGAGGCTGTAGGGGAAACCAAAGAGGCGTTAGAAGAGACGGCGGGTCAGGCTAAGCAAGCACTCGGCGAAAAGAAAGCACAAATCGGTGAGGCTGCAAGCGATGCAAAAGAGGCACTCGTAGAGAAGGCAGGTCAGGCTAAACAAGCACTCGGCGAAAAGAAAACACAAATCAGTGGCGCCGTGGGTGATGCCAAAGAGGCGGCTAGAACCCGTGCCTCAAACACGAGAAGAAGCGCTGGTAAAGCCCTCTCTAACCTTCGTAAAGGATCAAAAAGCAAACTTAATGAGAGCTGCAAAGCGATCATAGACCAATTGAGATCCCAAGCTGATGCAATGGAAACTCAATGCCAGAAGCTTGAAAGCGCCGAAGAGTAAGCAGCGCATTAATATAAGTGACCCTATCAAGTTGCTTATTTTAAAGAGAGGCTGTTTCCTGAACAGCGTTATAGTTAAGAGAGCATAAAAAACATGCTCTCTTTTTTTTATTGGCTATTGATGACAAAACATAAAGGCTGTCCTCTGGTTTAGTGCTGGAGGAATAGCCTCAAAAGATGCACCTTGAACTTTGCCCCCCTTTGAGGCAGTATTGCCAGGAAGATCAACGGTTACGGAAGAGGAAATATTATGATACGCTATTGCCTTTTAATGATAGCCAGCACCCTTCTGGTTGCTTGTGAAAATGCCCCTGCGGAAACGATAGACCCACCTGGAACCGGCCACACCCACCCAAAACCGGCGAACGTTGGCTCCATCCCTCTTGAAAAACCAGATGATGATGATTTTTTTAACGCCCCCAAGGTTCCTTAAAGGCCGATAGACAGAAATACTTTGAGAGACTTTTTTTAAAACCCCCAAGCCCTCGTACCACCCCTATTGGGAGAGGTCCCACCGGGTCTGCCAGTTTTGGATGTAATCTTTGGCGAGGGTTGAGCTGTTGATAATCAGGAGGTTTTCCGTGTTCCGTGTATAGGCGGCGGCCGAGAAATTATAACTGCCGCTGATCACTTTTGCCGCGTCGATAATCATGATTTTGTTATGGGCAATGCCGCTGGGCGCATCAAACCGGAGGGGAAGCCCACTTTGGATGAGGATACTTTTTGCCGATCTGTTATCATTCCGATTACTTTTATCCAATAGGACTTTGACCGCAACCCCACGCCCCGCCGCGCTCGCAAGCGCACGGGCAATGTGCTTGTCCGTAAAGGAATAGGCTTGAACGAAAATCGACGTCTTTGCCTGATCAATCTCTTGAAGGATTTGTGCCTGGCACTGTTTGTTGGGGGTAAAGCAAACAGAAATAGCGCCTTCAGCCACCTGGGCCGATGGCGGGAGAGGTTGGGGGCGGGTGCGCCCATAGTCTTTGGTGGTATAGCCGGTGCCAAACCCAGCCAAGAGAAGGATAACAACCATCGCCGAGGGCGGGACTTTAAGCTTCTTTCTGCGTTTCATGAGAGGCTCCTCACACAGCTGCCATGAAACCAGAATCGACGAAGAAGGTTAAGATTTGGTTAAGAAGGGGGGGGAGGGGAGAATTGATTCGATTATAGTTTATTAAGAATCTGCCTTAATGAATTTATTATTTCAATCAAAAACGTTTTAAAACAATAAAGTACAGTCATTGCGAGGAGCGAAGCGACGCGGCAATCCATGTATCCAAAGCTTCTTTTAGCATTATACTATGTTAAAATATTTAAAGAATACATGGATTGCCGCGTCGCTTCGCTCCTCGCAATGACGATATACGGGGTAAACCTTGTTTTTTCAACGAATTAAAAAGGTTACGGGTAGAAAGACTCCGACAACAACTTTTACTTATCCCACGTCTATTTCCTTGAAACTGGCAGGCTTGGAAATTTCAAACAAGGCATAGTTATGTTCCTTGCAATAATTTTGGCACCATTGGTGTTGGAGAGCGATGACATCAACATCCGGCGTGACGGGAATGAATATCGGTTTTGTGACATCGCCGTTGACCACTTCCAGAACATCCACCGCCTCCGGAGAATCAAGCTTTCCTGGGATCTGCACTGGAATTTCCTGGTCGCGGATGTATTGGTAAAAAGACAACACGCGCTGATGGGAGTGACGGGCAAAAATCCATTTTCCCTTTCCTTTGTTCCGCTCCAAATTTTCTAAATGGTTATAAAGCTTTCTATAATTGTTAAAGGCAATGATGTGGTGACGATCAAATAGGATTAACATGATAAAATTCTCCTTTTGGTAAAGCCCTCCCCTGCCTTTCAACTCGCCACGGCATAGCCGTAGGCATAGAGAAGGTTTTGCTTTGTTTGAGCTAAGGTGTGACGATTGGGAAGAAACCCAAAAAGATAGATGTACCAACCCCTTACCGTCACACCATAAAAGAGAATGGGACAAGACAAGCCCCGCCCTCCCTCAATTCCTATGAGGTAAGAGGTTAAATTTTCGGCCTTTCGGCCGTTTGAGGATTCGATTGAAAAGGCGCAATGTATGCGCTAGTTTGATTTTAGCCATTATGAACTCTCCTGGAGTTTGTCTTGGTTAGCAACGTGTGGGCATTAGTAGTGCTCATACGTTGCGCTGTTACGAACCATTCGTAACAACCCTTAATATAAGGTGGAGATCGGTAGCTTACTTGGCCAATACTCTCCAGCTTACCACTCTAGGTTACAATGGTGGGTGATCCAAAGTCAAAAGTTTTTTCCTCCTATCGTCTTTTGATTTTAATTTTTTACATCGTCACTTCGTTGCTCGCTAAAGCTACGTCAAGCATCGCTCTTTGTTCCTTGTAAAAAACTAAACTGAAAAGACTATAAATTCAGGTATAGCTTGAGGGTGTTCACGGAACGATTCAACAACCCCAGGGCTGTTGTCGCTGGGAAATAAAAGCTTAAGCCGCCTTTAAGAAACCTTCAAGCTTTTCGGTAGCCGATGATTCGTCAATTTTTTCAACGGCTGCGAGTTCCCGCACAAAGCGTTCCAAGGCGGCTTGATAAATTTGACGTTCACTATAGGATTGGTCGGACTGGGTGGTTGCCCGGTACAAATCACGGATCACTTCGGCAATCGACTTTGGATCCCCTGAATTGATCTTCGCTTCATATTCTTGCGCGCGGCGGCTCCACATCGTCCGGCGGGACTTTGTTCGAATGGTCAGCATTTCCAAGGCTTTCGTCATATCTTCAGACGTACTTAAGGGGCGAAGACCGGCATTTTTCGCTTTGGATAGGGGAAGACGCAAGATCATGCGGTCCTTCTCAAAAGATACGACCAATAGTTGAACCTCCATATCCCCGATAGACTGGGTTTCGTGTCCAACAATCCGTCCAACACCGTGGGCCGGATACACAACATAATCACCTTCATTAAATAACTTTGTCATCATTTGGGTCGGCATTGTCAAACTCACTTTTCTTGTCATTTAAGTTTAAGGACATTTCCTGTATGTTAAGCATTCATCCATGCTTTACAGGGGATTATGATTTATTTCCCCCTGCTTTCTCACTAAAGTGTTCTTGAAATTTGTTTTTAACTGTCAGCCATTGGTCAGCGTCTTCAGGTGTAACGCCTTTGCGGGCAATGTTGGGCCATTCCCCAGCATATTGACGGTTTATTTCAACCCATTTCTCAGACCCTTGCGCGGTATCAGGAATAATTGCCTCCGCAGGGCATTCTGGTTCACACACGCCGCAATCAATGCACTCTTCCGGATTGATGACCAGCATGTTCTCGCCCTCGTAAAAACAATCAACGGGACATACCTCAACACAATCCATATATTTACATTTAACGCAGGCTTCAGTAACAATGTAAGTCATTGCGAATCTTTTTTTGCTATCATGTTCATGAGTACAATAACGAACTCTATCATTAAGACCTTGATCTATGTATATATCACAATTTTAACGCGAAAACAACGTAAAAGACATTAAAATCTATTTTAATACGCAATGCTTTTTAAATACAAGCCTTGCGGGGGCGCTGTGGGCCCACTGACACGACGATCACGGGCTGCCAAAATGGTGGGGATATCTTCCGCCTTTAGGCGTCCCTCGCCAACCAACTTAATCGTTCCTATCATAATGCGGACTTGATTATGCAGAAAAGAACGCGAGGCAATCTGGGCTGTAATGTAGGAACCCTCCGGCCTAACCGTATGGGTAATCTCGAACGCATCAAGTGTTTTAATCGGGGAAGGCGCCTGGCACAATGTCGCCCGAAAACTGGTAAAATCATGATGGCCCAAAAGATGATTGGCTGCGGTTTGCATACTCAAAACATCTAAAGGCCCAATGACGTGCCAAGCCTGATTGGCCTTTAACACCAAAGGCGCCCGTCGATTAAGGATCCGATATTCATAGACGCGACCGGTTGCTGAAAAACGCGCATGAAACGTATCGGGAACGACTTCAGCGCCTAAAATGGCAACACCTTGGTCCCGTAAATAAAAGTTTAAACCATCACAAACGCGATACGCCGGAATCTCCTGCACCAAATCCAAATGGGCCACTTGACCCAAGGCATGCACCCCTGCATCTGTGCGGCCTGCGCCTTCAACGAGAACTTCTTCTTTAAAGATGGCTTTGACGCCTTGTTCAATTGTGCTTTGCACAGAGGGATGCCGCAGCTGACGTTGCCAACCACTGAAACGGTTCCCTTCATATTCGATGATTAGCTTATAGCGGGGCATGGCAAAACTGTGCCGATGGGCAGGGGATAACCCCGTAAGAAACTGGTCGCATCTAGGGCACTCCCCCCGGGACGTTGAAGGGTTTGGATGCGCAACGCATCTTCGCCACAAACAATGGTTAGTTGGTCATCTAAGACCGTTCCTGGAGCCCCCTTACTATGAGGAACGACTTCCGCCGCTAAAACCTTGAGTCGCGTCCCCTCATGATCAAACCAAATACCAGGCCACGGCGTAAATGCTTGAATTTTTCGTACCCAAACATCAGCAGGGTCACGCCAGTTAATTTGTGCTTCATCCCTGGTAAGTTTCGCCGCATACGTTACCCCTTGTGTTGGCTGGGGGGTGGGATGAAGGGTCCCTGCATAATAAGCTTCTAGGGCTTCAAGAAGGAGCGGGCCTCCCATTTCAGAAAGGGCATCATGGAGGCTCGTCGCCGTTGTCTGGGGGGTAATGGGGAGGCTCTTCTTCAAAAGCATCGGCCCTGTATCCAGGCCTATATCCATTTCCATGATGGTAATCCCTGTCGCTTCATCCCCTGCCTCGATTGCTCGTTGAATGGGCGCCGCGCCGCGCCATCTGGGCAAAAGGGAAGCATGAACATTTAAACATCCCAAACGAGGTGCTTCCAAAATAGCTTTTGGCAAAATCAAACCATACGCAACGACAATCGCAATATCTGCCTTATGGGAGGTGAATTGAGTTTGCTCTTCCTCATTTTTTAAGCTGGCAGGCGTAAAAATGGGAATTCCTGCAGATTCGGCAAGGTGATGGACAGCGCTCTTTTGAATTTGGTGCCCCCGGCCACTGGGACGAGGTGGCTGTGAATAGACAGCCACAACCTGATGGCGACTGCTCAACAAAGTTTGAAGGGTGGGAACGGAAAATGCAGGTGTTCCCATAAAGATGATGCGTAAAGGATCCGTGATCATAGCCGCATTTTACGCGCTTTAAGCAATTTGCGCAAAATGATTTCCCGTTTCAAGCGAGAGAGATGATCAATGTAAAGGATGCCATCTAAGTGGTCAATTTCATGCTGGATACAGACGGCAAGCAATCCATCTGCCTCAAGTTCTTTTGGCGTATTGCTTTCATCTAAGTAGCGAATTTTAACTTTGGCCGACCGCTCAACCGCCCCTTGTTGGTCAGGTACAGAAATACAAGATTCGAAGTCAACGAGCGTTTCTGGTGAAGCCCATAAAACTTCTGGATTGGCCAACTTCATGACTTTTGGCTTAAGGTTATCATCCCCCGCATTGAGATCTATGACAACGACCCGCTTGTTCACACCAACTTGTGTCGCAGCCAGACCCATGCCATCATTCGCATACATCGTTTCCAACATATCGTCCATGAGGCACCGTATGGTGTCGTCAACAGCCTCTACAGGTTTGGCCTTAATTTTTAGGCGCGGATCCGGCGCTATTAAAACGGGGAGTAATGCCATGGTTTATTGCTCTTTGCTATCAAGTGTTTTCCTAGGGCATGTCATCAATTGAAGTATTTTGTGGCGAACCGAAGGTCAGCGAAGCTAAAATGGTGGGTTTCGAGAACCGTATCGCAGTCCCCGACTTGATCGGGGATGAGAAACGGAAGCGTAAGAAACCGCCATTTGCAGACCAAAAGACGATAATTGATGACACGCCCTAAGTATTACTTAGGTTTTTTCTAACAGCAATTCAAGGAAAAACTTACTTATACCACGGCCAATTACCTTTTAATTTGTTGAAAAAACAAAATTTATCCCTTGTTCGCGCGGAGCGACCCGCCACGGCATCGTTGTAGGCATAGCCGGGATGCGACATAGCAATTTTATTCACGACAAGCCAAGCAATTTAGCCCCACTTTTTCTTAGCGTTCTTATCCTTTATAGCTATGGTCGATATTTCTCCGGATTGGACGTCAAAAGTGACCGCTCTAGGATAGTAAAGGCTATTTAGCGTCCCTTCTAAGCCATCCGTAACTATTTCTGAGCCCTCGTGAAGTCCAGCATAGCAATAAAAATTACCTTGATTTAGGATCTTTCCCTGCCACGACTTAGGACCCATGAATTCATAAACAGAAAGGCCATGGTAAACATATTGAGGTGTAAGGGCCGCATTTTTAAGAGCGTTGCAATAATTGAGAATATAATCGCTGATATGGCCTGATATAATAGAAACAGTCGGTTTTAAATCAGCAAGATTCACTCTAGACTCTTGAGAAGCCCAATGAATGATTTTTTGGATGGATTCGTTAGCCTCACTTTGCGAAGCCGGAGAAAGATGTGCCATTATCCCTAAATGAGCACAAGGGGGATTCATAGAATGAGTACACGAAGAATGAATACAAGGAACATGGAGCGTGATGACAGAACATCCTGTTAAATCAGGAGCATGATATACAGTATTATCCGTTGAAGACCGAATATCATTATCTCCCATAATGATAGGGTTATCTCGTTTTATGGCTGATTTAAAATCAACTTCTCCATAGGATATGTACGCATCGGGCAGCAACGTTTTAATTTTTTTCTCATAAGCCTGTACCTTAAACGGATTAATAAATAAATTTTGTAAGATCTTTCCGTCTGATGCTAAAATGTTAAGTTTTTGATGAGATCCGTTCCTGGTCTTGGCATAGAGGAGAGGGGTATTGATTTCTAGCCGTGACCCATCACGGTTATCACCTAAAACAACACTTCCTTTATGGTCGCATAATAAAATCCTAATGATTTCGTAAATATTCGTTCTCTCTCTTTCTTTGTATTTCTTTTTGTAGCTCGTGCTTTCTAGCTGTTCAAAATTTTTGATAACATTCAATGCATTTTTGTAATCATTAACTCCATAAGGAGGTTTATTTTCGTGTACTTCAACAATTTCCTTCACAGTTCTAAAATCCTTTAACTCCCCAGTTTCTCTAAATTCTTTAACGTCAGCTGCGAAACATATCGATTGAGAAAAGAACAGGACAGACACTAAAGTTAGAATAATTTTTTTAGAGTTCATTATGTTCAACCTTTCGTAAGAATTAAAATAATACGCAATGTGCAGGTCTTATGGCGTGCCAAGAGCTTCTATTATTTGTAATGGCTTCGCCGGATTTTGAGCCGCTGTTATAGTAGACATATTTAGGGCTATATAACAAGCCATTATCCGCTATTTTGGAAAGCTTTCTAAGAGCGAGGAGGTAACAAGATTCATTATCTCAAAACTTCGCCACTTAAGTGCGTCAATATTCCAATGATGGTGCCACTCATACACGTCGCAAGGGTTCCCGCAAAAACAGATTTAATCCCAAGGGCCACAATTTCATCACGACGTTCGGGAACCATGGAGCCAATGCCGCCAATAATAATCCCTATGGCCGAGAAGTTCGCAAATCCGCACAATGCATACGTCATGATTAAAGCGCTATGGGCGCTCAGCTCACTACGCGGTATTTTTGATAATTCTAAAAAGGCCACAACCTCATTCAAGACCGTCTTGGTGCCTAACAATTTTCCAGCCGTTGAGGCTTCTGCCCACGGGATCCCCATCAACCAGGTAACGGGCGCCATAACATAGCCCAAAATACGTTGCATGGTAATGGCTTCCCCCCCTAAGCTTGGTAAAATAGCCAAAAGAGCATTCAGCAAAGATACAAGGGCCAGGACCACAATCAACATGGCCATGACATGGAGGAAAATCGTCAATCCATCGGACGTCCCTCGAGAAACCGCATCCATCCAATTTGAAAATCGATAGGGAGCAACAAGACTACCGGAGGTCATCGCCCCTTCATGGGGGATCAGGATTCGAGACAAAGTGATGGCAGCTGGAATGCTGATGATAGAGGCCGTCAAGATATGCGCGATCGGATTCGAAACGGTCCCTTCAAGAATAGAGGTGTATAAGGCCATCACGCTTGCCGCTGTTGTCGCCATCCCGCACGTCATCACCGTAAACAATTCACATCGGCTAAAATTTTTAAGATAGGGACGCACCAACAAAGGTGCTTCAAGATTGCCTAACAAGACCTTCGAAGCCGCAACCACCCCCAAGGCGCCCCCAATGCGCAAGGTACGCTGCAAGGCCTTTGAAAACAGTCGAACAATCGCCGGTAAAACCCCCCAGTGAAAAAGCAACATGGACAGAGCGCTGACGACCATAATCGTCGGCAACGCTTGAAGGGCAAAAATGAATGTGCTGGATCCCGACTCAGGGATGACATTAAATGGAACAGCGCCGCCCCCTAAATACCCGAACACAAATTGCGTTCCAACCTGGGTGGAACGTTTCAAGACTTCCATCCCCTTGCTCAAACTTTGAAAAGCATTTCGAATGAGTGGAAACTGGGTAATAACCACCGCCAGGCCAATTTGTAAGGCGAGGCCTAAAACAATGTCCCGCTTTTGAACGCCAGATCGATTTTCACTGAACAGCCAAGCGACACCTAAGAAAACGAAAATCCCTAAAATGCCTTGCCATACCATTGATGAGCCCTTCCTTATGGGTTATTATTTTTTGTAGAGTACACAAAATCCCCCTCGAAAAGCGAGAGGAAATCTGCGTAAAATCACTTCATATCTATATAGGAGAGGAATAAACCGTGATTTGGATCTTAGCTTCTTTGGGGGGGGCACTCGTAGCTGGAACGGCTATGTTCATTTACAGCCGTCGAATTATGAACCGCATTTTAAGTCAAAATGCCATTGATTTGCAGAATCATCAAACTGAAATTCAAGCGCAAAACCAGAAAATCAACGAATTTCAACATCTCCTCTCTCAAGAGCAAACACGATGTGCCACATTAGAAGAGCGTGCGAGCCGGGTGCCCACTTTAGAGGCTCAAATTTCTAACACCACCCAAGAGGGTTTGAATCTACGAGCAAAAACGATTGAGCTCTCAACGGCACTCGATCATGAGCGTCGCCAAGCCCAAGAAAAAATTGCCCTTCTCGAAGAAGCACAAAATCGTCTGAGCCAAACCTTTAAGGCCCTATCGGCAGATGCTTTATCCGCGAATAACCAATCCTTTCTGGATCTGGCAAAGTCAACTTTGGAAAAATTCCAGGAGTCTGCGAAAAGCGACTTAACGACCCGTCAAAAGGCTATTCACGAAATGTTGACTCCGGTCCATCAAGCGTTGGGCAAGGTAGACGTCAAGCTTCTGGATCTTGAAAAAGAGCGGGTGGGCGCTTACCAGGTCTTGCGTCAACAAGTGGCAGCATTAGTCAACAGTCAAAAGGAACTGCGCCAAGAAACCTCTAACCTCGTAAAGGCCTTGCGAACCCCAAGCGTTCGTGGCCAATGGGGCGAAATGCAACTGAAGCGCGTTGTCGAGATGGCCGGTATGGTGGCTTATTGTGATTTTGCAGAGCAAGTCTCCGTTGACGGCGAAAATGGCCGTTTGCGCCCGGATATGGTGGTAAATTTGCCTGGCGGTAAAAAGATCGTTGTGGATGCAAAAGCCCCCCTTTCCGCTTATCTTGAATCCCTGGAAGCGCCGGATGACCAAACACGCTCCGATAAGCTTGTGGAACATGCACGCCAGGTACGGGCGCATATTCGGGCTTTGAGCCAGCGGGCCTATTGGGACCAGTTCGACTCAACGCCCGAATTTGTCGTGCTTTTCCTACCGGGTGAAACATTTTTTAGCGCCGCCCTGGAAAAGGATCCCACCTTAATTGAAGCGGGTGTGCGCGAAAAGGTGATCCTTGCCACACCAACAACTCTCATTGCATTATTGCGCGCCGTTTCTTACGGCTGGCGCCAGGAGAGCATTGCCGAAAACGCCAAAGCCATCAGCGACCTTGGGCGTGAACTTTACAAACGGGTAAGCGACATGGGCAGCCACATGACCCGCATGGGACGCCATCTCGGCCAAGTGGTGGATTCTTATAACCAAACGGTGGGAACCTTGGAACGACGGGTTTTGGTTTCTGCCCGGAAGTTTAAGGTACTGGATACCTCTAATGAGGAAATTGAGGAACTTGCTGCCATCGATCATACACCACGCCATCTTCAATCGTTAGAGTTGGTGGGAGATGAGGAACTTCTGCCGCCGGATATCCTGACAAAGGAGGTTGCGTAATATGACAGCCCCCATTGTCGCTTTACAAATGGAGCCTCTTTCCCATATTTCCATCGAGACAAATACAACTTTTGCTTTGGGGTTAGAAGCCCAAAACCGAGGGTACCAACTGTTTGTCTATACAGCAGATGCTTTGTCTTATAGGGAAGGCAAGATCGTTGCGAGAGGCCATTGGGGCACCTTTAAAAGCAGTAAACACGATTTTTATGTGCAAGGAGAGGAGATGTGTCTAGACTTGAGCCAAGCTCGTTTTGTTCTCATGCGCCAAGATCCTCCTTTCAATATGTCCTATATCGCCGCCACTCATTTTTTGGAGCTTCTTCCCCCTTCCACAAAAGTGATTAACAACCCGGTTGCTGTGCGAAACGCGCCCGAAAAGCTGTTTGTAACCTATTTTAAAGATCTTATGCCACCCACATTGATGTCCTGGGATAGATCCTTGATTGATGCCTTCATCGAAACACACGGCTCTGTCATCTTAAAACCATTATTTGATTTTGGGGGCAACGGCGTTCTTTTGCTTCATCCTGGCGACCCAAATCTCACGGGTATTTTAGAGATGTATCGTAAAATTTATGAGACGCCGCCCATTTTCCAAAAGTTCTTGCCCGAAGTAGCCCTTGGAGATAAGCGGATTATTTTGATTGATGGAAAGCCCGTGGGAATTTTGAACCGAGTTCCTCCCAAAGATCAAATCCGCAGCAACATGCGGCTTGGTGGTCTTCCAGAAGCTTGTGATTTTTCACCCAGAGATCGGGAAATTTGCGCGCGCATTGGGTCCACTTTGAAAGAGCGGGGGCTTTATCTTGTCGGCATTGATGTGATCGGGGATTATATTACGGAAATCAATGTGACTTCCCCAACGGGATTGCCCGTCATGAACCGCTTGTATAATGTAGATTTGGCAAAGGATTTTTGGGATGGGTTACTTTAACGTTGCAGACTTTTTGCTAAATCCGCGTACAAGCGAGTGGATGACTTCTTTATGTAAATGATGAAATGTGGCTCTTTAGTATTTTGCATTGAAATCAAGTTAGGACTTATTCCAAAACAATCACTAAAGAACCACAAAATTTTCTGTAACCTTGAATCTTACTTTACAAGCTATACAGGCTATACAAACTGCTGTAGATACTTGAAAGACCCGTACTTGCCACAGAAGCTGCTGTACTTAGCGTTGAGTAGGCTGTTTTACATGCAGAACTGATGGCTGCTGGACCATGATCAATGGCCATATCTGTGAAGCTACGTACGACAGGCGTGTAAGTTGCCGCAAGTGCGCCATCTATTCCTGGAATAAGGTGCAAAGCCGCAAGTGTCGTCCTGGTCATTGTATAAGCCGTTAAAGCCGCAACAGGAGCTGCAGCAGGTCCGGCTAAGGACAAAGCC
>CAMCRD010000031.1 GCA_945877185.1 Candidatus Finniella inopinata
GGTGGATTGAGAAGTGTTTTGATATCTTTTGAGTAAGGGGATTTAGTTTCATTATTTTAGAATCCTTTCTTTGATGAGGAGCGATTCCAAAATGTAAGCTATTTCTCCTTACCTCTCAATACGTTGCTAAAAGTGACGGGTAGTGAGCGATTTGTTTGCACTTTCTGTCCTAAATTTGAAAGGAGAAAGGAGAAGCTTATGAGCTTCAATATATATGCCCTATCTTTAGCTGTATTTGCGTTTTGCCTTCTGTTTTTGCCGCATTTAGACAGAAACAATCGGTGGGTTCGCTTAACTATTATTGGGGTTTTATCTGTTTTTTGGATACGGTATATGATGTGGCGTTTATTTTATACGACGCTTCCTGTGCCGATGGTGACAGGTCATGGACTTTGGGTTTGGTTCTGTTTTTTTATTGAAATCCTTGTTTCCATTGAAAGTTTGATTTTTTATATCACGATGATGCGCCATACGGACCGAAAGGCCCAAGCAGATAAATATGAAAAAGCCTTGCGTGAACTGCCACCCGAAGAATTACCAACGATCGATGTGTTTCTTCCTACCTATAACGAAGGTATAGAAGTTATAGAGCGGTCTATTCTTGGATGCTTGCACCTGGAGTGGCCAAAAGAGAAATTGAAAGTTTGGGTTTTGGATGACGGAAAGCGGGAGTGGGTACAAGATTTTTGCCAAGAGGTTGGGGCGGGCTATATTCGCCGCAAAGAATGGGTTCATGCCAAGGCTGGCAATTTGAACCATGCCTTTGAGGTAACCAGCGGTGATTTTATTGCCGTCTTTGATGCAGACTTTGTTCCTTTCAGAAATTTTCTTTACCGTACCGTTGGATTTTTTATTGATCCTAAAGTTGGTATTTTGCAAACACCGCAGCATTTTTTTAACAAAGATTATGTCCAATCTAATTTGCATTTACATGACTCGACGCCAGATGACCAGCGCTTGTTCTTTGATGTTATGATGCCTGCGCGTGACGGGTGGGATGTTGCCTTTTGGTGCGGATCCTGCAGTTTGACGCGCCGTACAACCATGCGAGAAGCTGGGGGTGTCCCTACTCGCTCTATTACGGAAGATTTAACGACAACCCTTGTCCTGTTGCGCCATGGGTATGTTACCCGCTATCTCAATGAGAAATTAAGCCATGGACTTGCCCCAGAGTCTTTACCCAGTTTGATTACCCAGCGCAAACGTTGGTGTCGTGGCACGATTCAAACCATGTTTATGAAAGATGGCCCCTTAGGCCCAAACCTCAGATTTATTCACCGGGTTTTGTTTTTCCCCTGGCATTGGTTGATTAGTCCTTTCACACGATTCTTCAGCTTTATTGTTCCTATTGTATTTTTGTGGACAGGGTATCCGGCATTGCTCATTACCCATTACACAGAACTGGTATATTTCCATTTTCCGGCTTATTTAATGAATTTATTTGTTACGCTTTGGCTTGCTCCACGGCATTATATACCATTGCTCAGCAGCTCTGTTGCCTCTTTAGAATCCATTCAAGTATTGCCAACAGTTGTTAATAGCCTTCTAACACCATTTCAGCAAGAGTTTGGCGTTACACCTAAAGGACGTATGGGCCGCCCGGATGGGCAACGGCATATCCATAAATTTTCATTTTGGACCAGTTTAATCCTTCTTGTCTTGACAAGCATTGGAATGCTCCTCAACATTATTCCTGAAAGTAGTCCAGGCTCAGAAGGCGGGTTTTTCCCGATTGCCGCGATTTGGGCAACAATGAATGTTTTCATGCTGATTGTTATGCTCATGATCAGTGTTGAACACCCGCGCCCCCGAACAGATGAGCGATTCCAAATGGATGAAGAGGCGCTTTTAACTTTAAATGGTAAAGATATTGCGATCCATATCCATGATATTTCTTTGGGAGGCGTTCGTTTGCGCCAGAAGGATTTAGAGCATCATACCATATCAAATAATCAAGAAGTCTTGCTCACCATCACGAACGTCCCTTCCATAACGGCAGAAGTGGTTCGAACGGAAGATAGTGTTGTTCATCTCCGTTTCAAAGATCTAAAAGGTAAACTCCGGTATGCGTTGATTCAACATCTTTATACAGGAAAATATCAAAATTCCAGTGCCCTTAGGTATGAATTTTTCGTAAAGCGCCTTTTCCATCGCATTTTCTCTGACCACTCTCATCTTTATAGTCCGCCCACAAAAGCGAAGTGAGTGTATCTTTTATCCGGATATTTTTACGGAATGTGGATGGGGCTATCCTCTATATAGATCATTTTCTTCAATAATCTTTTGGACTTCTGGGGTAACCATCTTCGTCAAAGAACCCTTTTGGTTGGTTATTGTGCGAGCCTTTGTCGAAGACAGATCTGTATTTGTTTTGGTTGTTAGTATGGTTACTGGCCGGTTCTTATAAGTCCCTTTTATAGAGGACAAATCATCCCCTCCACGATTAAATATGATAACGTGGTCGGCAGGAATTGCCATAACAGCGCCGGTTGATGTACAAGCGTGCTCTGGGCTTATTTTTCTAATGGGCAAGCCTTTCATCCAAATATCATCGTATTGAGTTGTTTTGATATAGGTTTTAATAATATCTGATCCGACAACGATGGAAAATTTAATATCCGTAAATAAGGGTGCTAATAAGTCTTGCATGTCTGCGGGCATAAGCTTGGTGATTAAAACCCGTGGATGTTTTTCATATATGCTGTGAAGCATGGAAAGACGGATAAGATGAGAGACACGGCTCTTAGAATGGTCAGAATCTGGTAAGGCATAGACCAGGACATAATCTGCCAAGCCTTTGTCGAGCACATCTTTTACAACCGCCATGTGGCCAAGGTGAAAGGGATCAAAAGATCCAGGAAAATAGGCAATCTTTGTATTCTTGAGAGTATTGATGGTGACCTTCTCTAAATAGAGAGCTTGCGTTATTGAGGAATACAGGCAAAAAAAGGCAAAAAACATAAAATGGAACAAGGGATATTTCTTTCAAAATAGCATTGAGAATTATTTAAAATATAGTCACCACGTGGTCACTATTCAAGTCTGTATTTTATAGAAAGTATCCATCATATGAAGCCCTACGATATAATCAACCTATGACTACATCTCTTTTGCACCCTTAACGGAGAGGTCTTCTGGGAGCACCTCATCGGGGTCATGGGCAGGGGGGCGCTTTTTCAGACGTTCTTGAATCTTTTTAGCGGAGGGCGACACGCCTTCTGGTGGCTTTTCTGGTAAATGGAATCCTTGGCTGGTTGGAACCGTTCCATAGGGTCTTAGTGGGATAACGGAAGGTATATCTGGTTTTGCCATAAGAATCGCATCACTTTTGGGTAACTTCGTATCAAGCACCTGGTCTTTAATCACGTCTTCAAGGGCTTTCACTTGTGGGCTTGGAGGCACGGCCTTAGCTTCGGCTGGTTCCACGCTATCAACCTTTGGTTTTTCAACAGGAGGAGGACTTTTGTCAGGTGCGGTTTCTATCGCGGCTTCCGCAGCCTCTTCTGGAGCCTCTTCTGGAGCCTTTTCTGGTGCCGCTTTTGGAGCCTCTTCCACGGTCTTTTCTGCAGCAGCTGCAGGTGTTTTAGCCGGAGCAGTTTCGACAGGGGGCGTCGGAGGTTTTTGAGGCAATGGGGCAGCGATAGGGGCTGCGGCAGCTTGTGGACTCTGGGGCGGAGGAGCACTAATTGCTTGTGGTGCCGCCACAGGAGCCGGGGGCATAGGAGGAACATGTCCGGGTTGTCCTGGTAATAATGGGTGTCCTGCCTGCATGTGAGGTGGCACGAAGCCAGGGTGTATTGGTTGAGGCATCATCATTGGATGAGGCATTGGCATTTGCTGCAGCTGCCTTGGTTGAGGCATCATCATTGGATGGGGCATTTGCTGCGGCTGACCTGGTTGAGGCATTGGCATTGGGCGCGGCATCTGCGGTGGTTGGCCTGGGCGCGGCATCTGCGGTGGTTGGCCTGGTGGCGGCATCTGCGGTGGTTGGCCTGGTGGTGGCATCTGCGGTGGCTGACCTGGCGGTGGCGTCTGCGGCTGGCTTGGTTGTGGCGGCTGCGGTTGATCCGGTGGCGGTGTCTGCGGTTGATCAGGCGTTGGCGTCTGCGGTTGATCAGGCGGCGTTGATGGGCCTGTTGGACTGTCAGGCGTTGGCTCTGTTGGATCATTAGGCGTTGGCCCTGTTGGATCATTAGGCGTTGGCTCTGTTGGATCATTAGGCGTTGGCCCTGTTGGATCATTAGGCGTTGGCCCTGTTGGATCATTAGGCGTTGGCCCTGTTGGACTGTCAGGCGTTGGTTCTGGCTCTGGCTCTGGTTCTGGCTCTGGTTCTGGTTCTGGCTCTGGTTCTGGTTCTGGTTCTGGCTGTGGCTCTGGCTCTGGTTCTGGCTCTGGCTCTGGCTCTGGTTCTGGTTCTGGCTCAGGTTCTGGCTCTGGCTCAGGTTCTGGTTCTGGCTCAGGTTCTGGTTCTGGTTCAGGCTCAGGCTCTGGCTCTGGTTCGTCCGGTTCAGGCTCGAGTGGCTCTGGCTCTTCTTCTTCCTCCTCCTCCTCCTCTAAGAAAGGGTCAGAAGTTTTTGAGTGTTGATCACATGGCGCGGCACAAACAGGGGTAGCACATGTAGGTTCAGCGCATACTGGTGTCGCACACACCGGCGTAGCATGCACCGGCTTTGCATAAACCGGGTGTAGGGTAATGCATTTGCTTTGCTTTAATTTTTCGCCAACGACAGAGGAGGGAATACCCAGCTGTTCCAATTTTTTGATCAGTTCAGATGAGGACATTGTTGTTGGATGCATGGGGAAAGGTGCAACAGGAGTATCCGTAGAAAGAGCTCCTTCCCCGAGCAGCAACGACATCAAGCAGAATCGCGAAAGAACTTTTCCGTATCTGTTGTGTTGTGTGTCTTTACCATCATCCACCATTGTTCATCCAAAAGTAAAAACTTCCCTGTTGTTAATCAATTTCAGCCCTAATATTAGGAGGTGGTGGGGGTGGGGGAACAGCTGCTTTAGTTCCGGATGTATCTGCTTCGGGAATCGCTTTACCAGTGACTCCTGTTTGTGCCCTATTGGGAGCGCCAAGTCCAAATTCGCGTTTCTTACCTTTATCAGTAGGATGTGTGTGAACGGATTGGACGCGTCCTTCTGTGGTACCCAAAGCATCAGGGATATTGACTGGGTGATGTCTAGCTGCTTCTGTTGATGCTGGTTTTTCTGGTTCTTGCGGCTTTTTGGCCTCTTCATTAAGCCTTCTTATCCGATCTTTCACGTCTGTTGAGATGATATCTGCTGGATGAACATTTGGATCATGTTTCCATATACCCAAGTGCTGAAAATAAACTTTTCCATCCAGCTCTTTCCCTGATTCGCCGTCAGGGCTATTACGTTTTTTGAATATATGGGCTGGGACACCTCTCAATTTTTCTGCGAGTTCCTCCTCTTCACGGGTTGGAAGCGGATGAAGCGATGGTTTGTGAGGGGCTACATGATGCTCTTCAGCTGCCGCATGATGAGGCTCTGGCTTATGAGGGAGCTCTGGGTTGTGATGGGGTTCTGATGTATGATGAGGTTCCGGTTTATGATGAGTTCCTGGCGTTTTTTCTTTGTTACAACCATCACCTGCTTCGATGAGTACCCATGCTCGTTTTCCCCCTGTGCCATCACATGGGCAATGCTTTGAATCTTTTGTAGGGTGCGCTGGGGTGTGATGCGCTGCCCCCTCTTCATGCTGCGGTGGTTCATGGCGTGTTGGGTTCTGGGGTTCACGATGCGTTGGATTTGTGGTTTGAGCTGCTTGAATTGGATTTAGGCTTATTAAAGCAATGCCCGCTAATAGTGATTTTTTTAACATGTGAAATAACTCCCTTATATTTATGATTCGATGTTTTATTTTGGGGGGTAAGGGATTAAATTTTTATTAATACAGGGCATATTTTAGAAAAATAGGTCAATTTAATTGTATAAAAAGAAGGTACTTACCATGAGGATTCGAGAAATCCAACGATTGAAAAGAAATTTGAAGAATATAGTGTTGGGAACAAAGCCGACGCCATGAATAAAACCGCCAGCAATGCCCAGGAGCCCTAGCATTAAAATACCGCGTCCGGTTCCTTGAATTTTATCTGCCAAGAGAGGAGCCGCAAACAGAAGCGTTAAACTTAAACTCGTGGCTAAGGCTAAAGAAATAAGGCGAGAGATCATGATAAGTCCGATTCTTCAAGTTCGAGCCACATGGCATTTAATATCGCAAAACTACAGGCAAGCCCCAATCCCAAAATCCAACTAAAGTACCACATGATATTGCCCTCCTTAATACATTTGTGTGTTTGTGATGACGTCATTTTTCGTCACTTTACCGCGCATCACCCGAAAAACCCAAGTGGTATAAATAAGGATTAAAGGCAAGAAAATAATGACGGAAACCAACATTAAAAATAGGGTCATATGGCTGGCAGAAGCGTCCCAGACTGTTAAGCTGCTGTTCGGATGAGAAGAGGAAGGCAAGATAAAAGGAAAAAGGCTTAAGCCTGCTGTTGCGATAACGCCGAATTGTGCAAAAGCGCTTGTGATAAAAGCTTTTCCAGGACATTTTTTGAGGAGGAAAATCGCGGTTAAAAAAGCGCCTCCATAGCCAAGAAGGGGGGCAAGCCACATCCAGGGGCAAATAGCATAGTTTTTGAACCATGCGCCTGTTTCTTGAACAACACTTTTGGCTAAGGGGTTGGAGGGGGCATTTGGTCCGGCAATTTCTAAAATGCGATATCCAGAAACCCAGTCACTTTTCAGCCATAACCACCCCATTGTAAAGAAGATCATGGTTAGGAGCGCCGCCCGAACGCCCGCCATTTTAGCTCGACTGGCGATGGGATCATTTGTTTTGAGAGCAAGATAAGTTGCACCATGCATGGTAAATAGGCAGACGCTGAGCAAGCCACAAATAAGAGGGAAGGGGGTAAAGAGGTCAAGGAAGTTGCCCGTGTAGAAGGATCTTAAACTCTCATCAAAGTGAAAGGGAACCCCTTGCAAGATATTTCCAAAAGCAATGCCAAAGACAAGGGAAGGGACAAATCCACCGATGAACAAAGCCCAATCCCAGAGGGACCGCCAGGCGGGACTTGATACTTTACTGCGAAATTTCATCCCAACAGGACGTAAAATCATGGCAACCAATACCAAAAACATCGCACCGTAAAATCCAGAAAATGCCGCAGCATACACAAGGGGCCAGGCGGCGAAGATGGCGCCACCCCCTAAAATAAACCAAACTTGGTTCCCTTCCCAAACTGGGGCAATGCAATTAATCGCGACGCGACGCTCCTGGTCATTTTTCGCTGTGAAGGGCAATAGAATGGCAACACCCATATCAAACCCATCCATAATGGCAAAGCCAATCAAGAGAATGCCCAGAAGGGCCCACCAAATAATGCGAAGAGTTTCGTAGTCAATAAGATGATGGATCATGCGGTTTCCTCGGTCGGTCCTAATTTGATATATTTGATCATTAAAAAGACATCGATGATTGCCAGAAGCGTGTAAAAAACGACAAATCCAATAAGGCTGAACCAGACTTGCCCAGAGGTAACGCTGGAGACACCGAGGTTGGTTGGCAGAATGCCTTCAATAGCCCAAGGTTGGCGGCCGTGTTCGGATACGATCCAGCCCAATTCAGCTGCAATCCAGGGAAGAGGTAAGGAAAGAACAGCTAATTTCAAGAACCATCGGTTTTGCTCAATGCGTCGTTTGGTGGACAGGTAAAAGGCTGTGGCAAAAAGGGCGATGAGGGTGAAGCCAATCCCCACCATAATGCGAAATGACCAAAACAAAGGCGTGATATTTGGCACCGTATCCCACGCCGCTTTGTTAATCTGCTCCGCCGTTGCATTGGTGACCGTTGGGGTATAGCGTTTCAAGAGAAGGCCATATCCAAGGTCGCCTTGATGCTGGTCAAACAGAGCAAGGATTTGAGGATCAGGTTCCCCCTTGCTTTGGCGAAGCTTATAGAGTGCCTCATAAGCGATCATGCCTTTTTTGATGCGTGTTTGGGCTTGGATGACAAGGTCTTTGATGCCGGGCAGGGGGGTATCAAGGGTTCGCGTGGCGAGAAGCCCCAAAACCCAGGGGACTTTTATTTCATAGGTATTTTCGCGGGTTTCTAAGTTAGGGATACCAAAGATCGTAAATCCGGCAGGAGCGGGCTCGGTTTCCCACATAGCCTCAATGGCGGCCAGCTTCATTTTTTGATTTTGAGAGGTTGTATAGCCACTCTCATCACCCAAGACGACAACGGATAGGGCAGAGGCAAGGCCAAAGCTTGCAGCAACAGTGATGGATCGTCTGGCTAAGGCGGAATGGCGGCCGCGCAAGAGATAGTAGGCGCTGATGGCCATGACAAAAACGGCGCCGGTGACATAACACGCGCTGACGGTATGGACAAATTTAGATTGGGCAACCGGGTTAAAGATAATATCATAAAACGATGTCATTTCCATGCGCATGGTTTGATAGTTAAATTGAGATCCTACGGGATTTTGCATCCACGCATTGGCAACCAAAATCCAAAAAGCGGATAAGTTAGAGCCGATCGCCACAAGCCAAGTCACGCATAAATGCGCCCGTTTTGACAAACGGTCCCACCCAAAGAAGAAAAGCCCAACAAAGGTTGCTTCAAGGAAAAAAGCCATGAGGCCTTCAATGGCAAGAGGCGCCCCAAAAATATCGCCTACATAGTGGGAGTAATAGGCCCAATTGGTCCCAAATTGAAATTCCATGGTAATGCCGGTCGCAACACCCATGGCAAAGTTGATGCCGAAGAGGAGCCCCCAGAATTTTGTCATTTGACGCCAAATCTCGCGATTTGTCATGACATAAACGCTTTCCATAATGGCCAGAAGAAGCGCAAGGCCGATGGTGAGGGGGACAAAAAGAAAATGGTAAAGGGCCGTTAGGCCAAACTGCAAGCGGGAAAGTTGGGCGACATCAAGATCGAGCATGGGATGGTTTTTCTTCCGTGTTAAGGATCAAGGTTGTCATTTGGGAAGCTCCAATAGCAGGGCGGCTTTTCGGGGAAAAGCAGGCGAGAAATAACCCAATTAATAAAATGAGTTTGCCGATGAAAAGAACGATGATGTCACGACGGTACGTTTTTGGCATGATACCTCGTAGGGAGATTAAATTTATTCGTAAAATTTACCATATGGAGTATGGCTGCTTTTTTCAAGGGGATTGAGAGGGACGATTATTAAAGCGAGACTGAGGTACACGATTTCAATCCCACCTTGCACCCTTGACAAAAGAGGGCTAAATTTTAAGAGAGTTTTCTGTATTTTTGTTCCTTTTAACAAAAGGGTGAGGGAAAATGCCTGTTTTGCAAACTCTGGTGCAGCCAAAGTCTAAAGCTTATCAACAAAACATGGCGGCAATGACGGCCCTCGTTGAAGATTTGAAGGAAAAGGTTGCGCATATTGCGGAAGGCGGGGGCGCTGCTGCCATCAAAAAGCATCAGGCGCGCGGGAAGATGCTGGTGCGGGAGCGTATCGACCGCCTCGTTGATCCGGGAAGCCCTTTTCTAGAGCTTTCCCAATTGGCAGCCCACGGTGTGTATAGCGAACCTGTTCCCGCGGCTGGTATTGTTACGGGCATTGGCATGGTTCAAGGGTCCCTTTGTATGATTGTGGCCAATGACGCCACGGTTAAGGGGGGAACTTACTTTCCTTTGACCGTTAAGAAACATTTGCGTGCCCAAGAAATTGCCATGGAGAATCGCTTGCCATGCCTTTACTTGGTGGATTCAGGCGGCGCCCATCTTCCTCATCAAGACCAAGTATTTCCAGATCGTGACCATTTTGGGCGTATTTTTTATAACCAAGCCCAACTTTCAGCGGCTGGCATTCCTCAAATTGCCGTTGTTATGGGATCCTGCACGGCTGGCGGTGCTTACGTACCCGCCATGGCGGATCAAGCGATCATTGTCCAAGGGACGGGAACCATTTTTCTGGGGGGGCCGCCCTTGGTGAAGGCTGCCACGGGGGAAGAAGTATCCGCTGAGGATTTAGGGGGCGCGGATGTGCATGCGCGAAACTCTGGCGTGGTGGATTATGTGGCGGCAACGGATGCGGAAGCCCTAGCACTGGCACGCCAGGTTGTTGCTTCTTTAAATCAAGAGATTCCGCTTCCACCCGTCGACAGTAAGCCCCCCCTATATGATGCGCAAGAGCTCTATGGGATTGTTTCAAGTGACCTGAAGCAACCCTATGATGTAAGGGAAGTGATTGCCCGCATTGTGGATGGCAGTGAGTTTGACGAGTTTAAACCCCTCTACGGATCAACCTTGGTCTGTGGCTTCGCGCGTATTTTTGGCCATTGGGTGGGCATTTTGGCGAATAACGGGATCTTGTTTTCGGAGAGCGCCCAAAAAGGCGCCCATTTCATTGAGCTCTGCTGTCAGCGAAAAATCCCTTTGGTCTTTTTGCAAAATATCAGCGGTTTTATGGTCGGCCGTAAATATGAGGCGGGCGGGATCGCCAAAGATGGCGCAAAGTTGGTCCATGCGGTGGCTTGTGCATCCGTTCCCAAATTCACAATCATTATTGGGGGCAGCTTTGGTGCTGGAAACTACGCCATGTGTGGGCGGGGGTATAGCCCCCGATTTTTATGGATGTGGCCCAATGCCCGCATCTCCGTTATGGGGGGGGAACAAGCGGCCATGGTCTTAACGCAAATTAAATCAGATGCCGATAAAATTAAAGGGAAAGCCGCAAATCCTGCTGAGGAATCGTCTTTCCGGGCTGAAATTCAACAGCAATATGAAATCCAAGGCCATCCTTACTATGCATCGGCTCGGCTCTGGGATGATGGGATCATTGATCCCAAAGAAACGCGCCGTGTCTTAGGATTGGGTTTGAGCGTATCCCAAAAGACAGCGCATTGTTCAACGAAATTTGGTGTCTTTAGGATGTAATTTTTAGAGAAAGTAACAACCCATGTCAGAACCTGTTATTTTACGCGAAACTTTTGAAGGATTAAACGGGGTGGTAAAAGTCACCCTGAATCGTCCAGCCGTTCATAATGCCTTGGATGACTATGTCATTGAAGAGCTATCCCAGGCTTTTGTAGACTTGGGGAAAGACCCCTCCATTCGGGCCATTGTATTAACAGCGAGTGGGCGCATCTTTTCAGCGGGCGCTGATTTGAACCACATGAAGCGGGTTGCGGCCTATACCTTAGAAAAGAATATTGAAGAAGCCAAGAAACTCTCCCGGCTATTGGACATCATTGATCAGTGCCCTAAACCAACAATTGCTTGTGTGCAAGGTGCTGCTTTTGGGGGAGGGGTCGGCCTCATTGCGGCTTGTGACATTGCGATTTGCGTCGAAGAAGCATTCTTTTGCCTCTCTGAAGTCAAATGGGGGTTGATCCCGGCGATGATTAGCCCTTATGTCATCAATGCCGTTGGCCAACGTCAGGCGCGTCGGTATGTATTGACGGCAGATCGGATGAGTGCGGCGGATGCTTTGCGCCTTGGGCTGGTTCACCAGGTGGTTGGGGAAGGGGAGCTTGAGGCCACGGCCGAAGCCTTAGCTGTTTCCATCCTCAAAGGAAGCCCGGAAGCGATTAAAGCCTCAAAAGATCTCATCCGTTTTGTGGAATCTCGCCCGATTGACGAGACAATCCATGCTGAAACCGCGCGACGCATTGCTGTGGTCCGATCTTCCGTTGAGGGGCAAGAAGGCATCAATGCCTTTTTGGCGAAGCGGACGCCATCATGGGCGCTCAAAAGCGAAGAAGGATAGCTCCGGTGTTTTCCCGTGTTCTGATCGCGAACCGTGGTGAAATCGCCTGTCGGATTCAACAAACCTGCCATCGATTGGGGATGAAGACCATTGCCGTTGGCTCAACGGCAGATCAAGACGCCTTGCATATGCAAATGGCCGATGCGGCTGTCGTCATTGGTTCTGCCGAAGTTCGGGACAGTTACCTGAACGGGACTGTTATCCTTCAGACGGCTCTTGAGCAGGGGGCAGAGGCCATCCATCCAGGCTATGGGTTTTTGTCAGAAAATCCCGAATTTGCCCGAAATGTTCGTGAGGCAGGGCTGGTTTTTATTGGTCCGCCAACAGGGGCCATTCAAACGATGGGGTCTAAGGCTGAAGCCAAAGCGATTGCGAAATCCGTCAACGTGCCTGTTATTCCAGGTTATGAAGGAGAAGGCGATCTTTTGGTTGCGGCCTGTCAGGTTGGCTTTCCGCTATTGATTAAAGCAGCCTATGGCGGGGGCGGCAAAGGCATGCGTTGCGTTCATAAAGCATCCGAGTTTAACGACGCCCTGAGCGCCTGCCAGCGGGAAGCCCTCTCTTCTTTCGGTAATGACCAAATGATCCTGGAAAAGTATATGGAGCGTCCCCGCCATGTGGAGGTGCAGATTTTAGCCGATCGCTATGGGAAATGCATCGCCTTGTCGAACCGTGATTGTTCCTTACAACGGCGCCATCAAAAGGTGGTTGAAGAGGCTCCTGAGGTGGTTGAAGAGGCTCCTGCGCCTTACCTATCCGATGATTTGTGCCGCGCCCTTCACAAAGCCGCTGTTGATATTGGACAAGCCGTCACTTACGAGGGTGCTGGGACAGTAGAGTTTTTGGTTACTGAAAAAGGTGAATTCTTCTTTCTAGAAATGAATACAAGGTTGCAGGTGGAACATCCCGTTACAGAAATGGTTTTAGGGTTTGACCTTGTGGAATGGCAACTGCGTGTTGCAGCTGGGGAGCCGTTGACCTTAGAACAAAAGGATATTCAGCCCCATGGCCATGCCATTGAGGCCCGGGTATATGCGGAAGATGGGGATGATCATTTCCTGCCCTCCACCGGAACAATCACCCAACTTGACCTTCCTACGGATCACAATGTGCGTGTTGATACAGGCATTCGGGAAGGGGATGCTGTCACCATTTATTATGATCCCATGATTGCTAAAATTACGGCATGGGGGGAAAGTCGAGAGGAGGCGCTGAAGCAATTGATGACGGCACTCTTTGATACCCACGTCACAGGGATCAAGACGAACTTAAATTTCTTAAAGCGGCTCCTTGCCTTTCCCTCTATTCGCGAAAGAGCGCCGGATATTGGCTTTATTGATCGGTATGTTGATCAAGAAACCGAAGGATCGGCACCGCCAGAGGAAGCCTATCTATTGGCCGCGTTGTGGTTACATCATCTGGGTGTTTCAGATGTAGGTTCCTGCTTAGACCCCTGGGCACAGCAAGATGGATGGCGGCTCAATGCACCAGCCATTCATTATTTTCCTTTTGCCGATGGCATGATAGTTTCTCTGGCATCGACCTTGAATGGAATGGAAATTCGTTTGGGAGGTGCGATTCACCAAGTTTTTCAGACCTCCTTTTCTGATGAAAATGGAATTTCTTCAACCTTTGGGGATACCCCTTATCACGCTCAAGTTACCGCCAATGAAGAAGAAGTCCATGTTTATTTGGGTGATAAACTCTATCGGTTGAAACAGGTAACTGGAAATTCCACAGGGCCTTCTAAAGTAGATAGTGCAGCCCATCTGATGGCCCCCATGCCCGGGCGTGTGGTCTCTGTTCTGGTTACATTGGGTGAAACCGTTGAGGCCGGGCAGCCTTTGATGATCCTGGAGGCGATGAAGATGGAACATACGATTCGCGCGCCCCATGCCGGAATTGTGGATGGTCTTCCCTTTGCTTCCGGTGACTTTTGTGAAGAAGGGGTTGAGTTGGTGCGGTTGCGGCGTTAATTAAAAAGCACTACCGCATACTGTAGGGATATTTGTTGCAGCTACTATACAATAGAACTTGCACCGATCAATGGAGCGCTATAATTTACCCCTCACCCGCCACGAGCGAAGCGCCGTGGCGGGTGAGGGGTAAATTTATGGTATCCTTATGGCCGTGTTACCCAACAGCATGACCATACCTACCGCCTGTTTCCTTGAAATCAGCGGGCTTGGAAATCTCGAACAAGGCATAGTTATGCTCTTTACAATAATTTTGGCACCATTGGTGTTGAAGAGCGATGACATCGATATCCGGCGTAACCGGAATAAATATAGTTTCTTTGACATTGCCGTTAATCATTTCCAGAACATCAAAATTTTCGTCACTATCTTCTTCTGCGATCTGTACTGGAATTTCCTGGTCGCGGATATATTTGTAAAAAGACAACACGCGCTGCCAGGAATGGCGAGCAAAAATCCATTTACCCTTTCCCTTGTTCCGCTCCAAATTTTCTAAATGGTTATAAAGCTTTCTATAATTGTTAAAGGCAATGATGTGGTGACGGTCAAATAGGATTAACATGATAAAAATCTCCTTTTGGTAAAGCTCTCTCTTGCCTTTGAAAGGACATAGAGAAGGTTTAGCCTTGTTCTTTAAGCGATGGGTGTGACGATTGGGAAGAAACCCAAAATATAGACGTATCAACCCCTTACCGTCACACCATAAAAAGAGGAGGGGACACAAAAAGCCCCGTCCTCCCTCAATTCCTATGAGGTAAGAGGTTAAATTTTCGGCCTTTCGGCCGTTTGAGGATTCGATTGAAATGACGCACATTGTGCGTTAATTTGATTTTAGCCATGCGAACTCTCCGTAGAGTTTGTCTTGGTTAGCAACGTGTGGGCATTTGTGGTGCTCATACGTTGCGCTGTTACAAACCATTCGTAACAGCCCGTATATAAGGTGGAGATGGGCAGCTTCCTTGATCAATACTCTCCAGCTTACCACTCTAGGTTACAATGGAAGGTCAGTTGAAGTCAAAACTTTTTTCCTCAATACAAGTAACCTATATAGTTCTTTAACTTTTTTCCTCTATGCTTAAACTAGATCCGTTTTCATAAAATAGGTTTTAGATGATGCATGTGGATACGAAAGCCTTGGTTGGTAAGCTTAATTCAGTGTGCAAACGGGCGCTTGAGAGTGCGGCTGCCTTATGTGTTTCAAAGACGCATTACACTGTTGAACTCGAGCATTTTCTCTTGAGGCTTATGGAAACGAGCGATTCGGATATCCAATTTGTTTTGCGGTATTATGAATTGGATATAGACAGCATCCAAAAGCAATTGATGGCAATAGTGGACAAATTTCAAACAGGCAACACAAGCCAGACAGTTTTATCCCCTCATATTTTAACAGCCTTAGAGGAAGCCTGGATGGTGTCTTCCCTCCAACTGGAAGGCGACCAAATTCGATCCGGCACGATTTTGATGGCTGTTTTAGATACAGAAGCTTTGCGGGGGATTGTCTTAGAAAGTTGCCCCTTACTCTTGCGGCTATCGCGGGATGTTTATCGAGACAACATGCGTGAGTTGTTGGCAAACAGCCCAGAAGCCACAGGGAAACCTAAAAACCAGAGTTCACCATCCTCGCCTTCTGAAACGCCATCGCCCCCATCGGGCTCATCGGCTTTAGATCAATTCACTATCGATATGACGGAACAAGCTCGGCTTGGAAAGCTTGATCCCATTTATGGGCGGGACCGGGAAATTCGGCAACTCATCGATGTGCTCTCACGCCGTCGCCAAAACAACCCCATTTTGGTAGGGGAGGCGGGTGTGGGAAAGACGGCTGTCGTAGAAGGTTTGGCGCAGCGCATTGCGTCGGGGGGCGTTCCTCCCTCCTTAAAGAATATTTCCCTACGGTTATTGGATGTGGGGCTTCTTCAAGCGGGGGCAAGCGTTAAAGGAGAATTTGAGGAACGGTTAAAAACGCTGCTTGATGACGTTAAAGCCTCAACGATCCCTATTGTGATGTTCATTGATGAAGCCCACACATTGATTGGTGCCGGAGGACAGGCTGGACTGGGCGATGCCGCCAATTTGCTAAAACCTGCCTTGGCCCGTGGAGAATTGCGTACCATTGCAGCAACGACTTGGGCTGAGTATAAACGCTATATAGAAAAAGATGCAGCGCTGACCCGTCGCTTTGAGGTTGTCAAAGTCGATGAACCCTCTCCTGAAAAAGCCTTGAGCATGTTGCGCGCGATTGCAGGATCGTTGGTCAAGCATCACCATGTCACCATCCTGGATGAAGCCATTCAAGCAGCGGTTACTTTATCTCAACGGTTTTTGACCGGTCGGCGCCTTCCCGATAAAGCAGTTAGTGTCCTCGATACGGCCTGTGCCCAAGTCGCCTTGGCCCACTCCGCCATTCCTCAACCTTTAGAAGAAGCGCGCAATCAGTTAACTTTGTTAGGAATTGAGAAAGAGATGTTGTTGCGGGAGGATCACGGCGCTAATGAACATGAGCGGCGTTTGGATGAAATCGCCGAAGAGACAAACAATGTGACGTTAAAAGCGGAAGGGCTTGCCAGTGAATGGGAAGAATCGGCGGATGTTGTTCAAAAAATCCAGGGATTGCGTGATCAGCTGAACATCTTTCCTCTTGAGAAGTTAGAAGAGGAAGAGCCCAAAAACCTGCGGGATGAGATTAATAAACTAGAAAAGGTTTTGCGCGGAAAAGAACCACAAGGGCAGAGCCTGGTCCCTCATAGCGTGGACCGGTTAACGGTTGCTAAAGTCATTTCCGGTTGGACGGGCATTCCTCTTGAGACAATGATCAGTTTTGAAGAAGGGTTAACGGTGGAACAATTGCGCCAGTCCCTTGAGCGGCGGATTATCGGCCAGCCCCATGCCCTTGATATGATTGCCCGCCAAGTGGTTAGCTATCGAGCAGGGCTATCAGACCCCAACAAGCCCATGGGGGTTTTTCTGCTGGTGGGGCCAAGCGGTGTCGGGAAGACGGAAACAGCTCAAGCTTTGGCAGAAATCTTGAATGGGCACGAACGCCACCTGATCCGGATCAATATGTCTGAATTCCAAGAAGCCCATGCGGTGGCGACCTTGAAAGGGGCTCCTCCCGGCTATGTCGGTTATGGAAAAGGGGGAACGTTAACAGAAGCTGTGCGACGCAATCCCTATAGTGTCATTCTATTAGATGAGGTAGAAAAAGCGCATCCCGATGTCATGGAAATATTCTACCAGGTCTTTGATAAGGGGATGATTGAGGATAGTGAAGGGGTAGAGGTGGACTTTCGCAATACCTTGATCATTCTTACCTCAAACATTGGGGCGAACGAAGCCCAGGCAGATGTTAAAGAAATTCAAAAAGCGCTTGAAAAGTATTTTCCCCATGCTTTCCTTGCTCGGTTGACCGTCATTCCTTACCATCCTTTAAGTACCAGCGATTTAACCAAAATTGTTGGATTGAAGTTACAAAGCGTTGCTGCGCGCCTTCAACAACAGCATCATGCCCGCCTTATCTATACGGACAAAGATATTGCAGATATTGCGGCCCAGTGTACGGATCCCCATCAAGGCGCCCGGTCTATTGACCATATCTTAACCCAAAAAATTCTTCCCGGTTTGTCAGAACGTATCCTCGAAAATCGGGGACAAGGTTTAAAAGAGATGTCATTGGGTGGGTAGGGTTTCTACCTTTAACATGAAGCGCGTTGCTTTATTTATTGAAACATTGAATATGTTTAGCGTATACATATTTTATTTCAAATGAATTGATGCGGATGGATGTTATGAAAAAGCTTAATCGAAAATATTTTACCTTTATCTTTGCCACTTTTATGTCTGTATTAATGTCGTGCATTATGTCTTTTTGCATCACTTTTTACCAGTTTGGCTTTGTGGATGGCGTGTTTGTTAAATTTTTAAGCGCCTGGCAATTTTCACTTCCTTTTGCCTTTGTCGTTGCACAATTTGTTGCACCCGTTGTTCGAAAATTAACGATGATTCTTGTTGAAGCTTAGGTCGATCTATACGGTTTATTAATAAATATTTTGCCATAATTGATTTATGAGCCAGAATAGATAGGTAAATGCGTATGGTCAAAAATTACTATAAAATATTCTTCATTTTATCTATCGCTTTCATATGTAGTATTTTTTGTGCTTCAAGTCATGCAACGCAATCTATTTCCGTTGTGGCCTTAACCTGGAATATGGGAAATAAAGCGGCTCAGGATCCTCTTGTTGACGATCTCATTAAAGCTATAAAAACCAACGGAGCTCCAGACGTTATTATGTTGGGCACCCAGGAAGAATTAGCCGAAGCGAGCAAACAACTTAATAATAAGCTGCTGGCTCAGTTAAAAAAACGGGGAACAAAATATACGCTCATTGAGAATTCTCATAAAACAAGCGCAGGCGCGGGGAATGCCGCTAAGACGGCGGCGGTTTCGATCCTCCAGACAACACGCCTTTCCAAGGCTTTGAACTTGCCGCAAAATAGAACAAGCCTTTCTATCTTTGTGAAAGAAGGCTATGCGTTTAAATCAATAAATAAGGAAATTTATTACCCACCAGAAATAGGCACAGGCAATAACACCTTTATCGTCATTGAGGGGGATCTTCAAAAAGTCGGTGACCCGAATGTTTTATCGATCGCTGCCAGCAGCGTTCATTTAAATTCTTTTAGCGATAAAACCCGGCGGTTGCATGCCAATGTTTTTTTTCAAAATCATTTTGAGTCATTTCCAAATTATGCCGATCTTCTCAAGGAAGCCAAGCGTTTTGATGTGATTATGGGAGATTTTAATGAACGAGAGTACTTGATGAAGGATTCCTCTGTTGTTGATCGAGGATATCTTACAAATTTTGGGGCGTATGGATATGATTTTTCTCAAGCCCAGGAAAAACCCAGTCATGTTTACGGAACTTACGGGTTTACGGATACATTTGGGACGGTTTCCAGATTTCTTAAGGCTGCCCCTATTAAAGACCCCCGGGACCGTCCTCATAATGCAAAAGGTGGATTTTTAGATCGTATCACGTTTACGTCGGGCTTATTTATTGAAAGCCCTTTTAACCAATATGGAGCTGTCCTTGATCCCAAAAAATTTAAGCAGGGAAAGAAAATATTATATTCGCGATCAGATCACTTGCCGGTGGTTCGATATTTTAAGATTACGATGGCAAAGGGTGATATGGCTGATGATCGAATCGTTAAAAGATATATTTTAAGACGGTTGCCTAACTTCGCTCACGAGATTGCTGATATCCAGAAATTGACAAACCTTGAAAACCCGACACGTAATCAACTTCAATCAGCGGCAAAATCGTTAATGTTCTATGATATTAAAGATACGCCCGACCAATTTTTAGAAAAGTTTTCTCCCCTCAAGTCTTCCAAAGACTCTGCAACTTTATTCGTCAATTCTCTAAAAGAAAAAGAAGAAGAGCTGAAAAAGCTTCAGCAGAGCGTTAAAGACTTGCAAGATAAAATAAATACCAGCCAGGATCCAAAATTTCTCCTACAGGTTTATAATAAATTCACAAGCTGTAACCGAGATAGAAATGAGGCTTTAGAACGAATTGATGATAAAAAATCAACATTAAAATGGTATGTTCCGACCACTCTTCCAGAAAGTAGTTTTCACTGCTACGACAGTGTGGTTCGGTCGTTACTAACCCCGGCCGGGGGTTAGAGCTATAATCCCATACATCATTCATTAATGAATTTATCGTACTCTATAGACATAAGGTATATGGATAGGAGTGCATTATGACGTGCCGGAGCAAAATTATAGTAAGATATATATTCCCCTTGGTGACATTGTTAGCAAGTTCAACTCTTGCTGAACAAGATAAAACCGCAAAAGAACCTAATGATAAGGCGTCTCATTCATCCGCATCCCCTATTACGGAAAAGTTTCCTCATACGGACCATGTAAAGGCTGCGAGAGACCATATGGTCAACTTACACCAAGATTTTAAGCGCTTTCCAACCCGTGCTGAATTTGTGAAGCATTTGGAAAAAGAGATGAATATCAATACGGCTCAAGCAGAAAAAATCTTAAGAGATATGGATATTGACTAAGGATCCATAAACATCGCTCGTTTGCACATTATGTACCGTTCCCTATAGATTTATCCCACGATAGGTTATATTAATAAGTTCACTACCTGTCACTTTTTTAACTTATTGAAAAAACAAAACTTATTCCTTATATCGTCATTGCGAGGAGCGAAGCGACGTGGCAATCCATGTATTCAAAACCTCTTTCAGCATTATATTGTGCTAAAATATTTAAAAATACATGGATTGCCACGTCGCTTC
>CAMCRD010000032.1 GCA_945877185.1 Candidatus Finniella inopinata
CGTGGCATCTTCGCGTATGGCTGCCAAAGCAGCCTGGGCTTTAAATTCAGCGCTGTGGTTCTTACGTATCCTGCTCATTTTCATAGTCCTTCTTTCTCAAGGACTATAGCTTAACACACTGTCCGAATTTTGGGGGCCACCTCTGGGAGAGAAAAAAGTGATGGGTTGTGGTCGCTTCCAGGGGGGTGGGCAGATGTAAATTTATCTCCATCTGAAAACATTCTTAAAGAAATAAAAGAAGAGGCAGGTTACGAATGTAAAGTTACAAAATTAATTGGCATCTATGATAAAAATAAAAGCAATCGTTTATGCCGATGGCCTTATGTTTATAAACTTTTTTTTATATGTGAAATAATTGGGAATTTGCAGGTATCTCCTTGTAGCGAGATCCTAGAAACAGACTTTTTTAAATTAGAAGCAATCCCACCTTTATCAGAAGGAAGAGTAAGCAGATATCAAATAGAAAAATGTTTTATATATTTTTACAATAGGGATCTCGAGGCATATTTTGAATAATAGAATATAATCAGCTTCTTTTTTACATTAAAGCCGAGGGTGCTTATGCCTATTGGCTTATGTTTTCCAGGTATATAGGGCCATAATTTGTGATTCAATGGACTAGAAGGCCACCCACTCTTAACCCTCCCTTACCAATAGGTGATGCCACGTACAATAGTCGATGCACCATTTTTTCTTGAGGTGATCGATATCAACGTTGGGGGTAAGGATGATGCGCTGCGGGTTTTGGGAATCGCCTATACAAATCTCCACCAAGGGCAGCTTTTCATCAACGGCTTCCTTCATCGATTCGGAAGGGTTTTCGCTATAGGCATAGAGGGCTAATACGTGTTCTGGTGGGTAGATTGTAAAGCTCCAATCCCTATATCTGTCGTCAGGATGCCTGGCAAGAAGCTTCATATTTTCAATTGTTGTGATGCAATCAAAAAGATCATTGTAATCTTCAAAATGTATAATGGGTTCGCCATTTAAAGGCGTAATAACAATCATTTTCTTTTCTCCTTAATCTTTGAGAGGGCTATGGATGCGGGTAGAAAATTATAGGCATAACGGCCCAAGCCTACCGTAAAGGCAAGCATTACCGATGCCATTTTCCTTAAAGCACCCACAAAAAAAGAGGATAGGCAACGTGCATATCCTCTCTCGTTTTATAAACGGGGTGGTCTCAATTTTCGGCCTTGCGGCCGTTGCAGGATTAAGTTGAAAAGGCGCAATCTATGCGCTAGTTTGATTTCAGCCATGATGAACTCTTGCTAGTTTGTCTTGGTTAGTGGCGTAAGGGTGTTTCCGCACTCTTGCGTCACGCATTACCAACCATTGGTAATACTTGTTGAAGGTTGAGATGGCTTATCTGTTTGACTTCTCATCTCAAACCTACCCCTAAAAGTAGCGGTCTGAAACGGAATAAGCAAGAAAAAATTGCATAAAATTTCTTAAAATTTTTCTTTCTTAAAGAATCACCCAAGATTGTAGGATTGCTATGAAGCTTTCCTCTTGATTGGGGGAAAAAGCTTCATTTAGAAGAAAGCTTCCCCGTAACAGTGCCTAAAAGGATCATTAGGAATTCCTTAATAAGTTTCTGATAATGTTTTCTTATGGAAAGAAATATTATTAGGGAGAATAAAATGCGCGCAAGAAAATTACTTTTGGCATCAATCAGTCTGCTGTGTATCAACACAAGTGTTTATGGGGAAGAATGGGGGCTTGTTAGGTGCTTGAAAGAATGTACAAATGTTTCCTGTACTGACGCGACAAAAAAGGAGACATGTCAAACCAACTGCGCTAACAATCTGGGTTCTATAGATGCCTGTGTGAAGGCAAAGCCGGGTGCTTCTTCCCCCCAGGCGACAAGACCAACCCCTCCCCCTAGACGTGGCCTTCCATCGTCACCCCAACAGGTGCAACCCTCATCTGGGGAGCCAGTGTCTAAAGGTGCTGAAGAACAAACCCAATCAGCGACGAATACGGGCGCTCCAACAGGAAGGCCTCAGGCACGTAGATTCTCAAAACCACCAGTTCTAGAACAAGAACCATCTACGGTAGAGACGCTTGAATTAAAAAAACAACCATCAGAAAGTAAGGGTCCACAGAGGCCAGCTCAATCCGTACCTACATTACAAAAGCAACCATCACAGCATCATGGTACCGGCACGGATAAAAAAACAGCCATGGCTGAGCAGATACTAGCTTTAAATGAAGGTAGGGGTGTTAAAGTTAAACACATGAAAGAAAAGCTAGAAGGCCTCGAAAACTTAGTTGAAGCTTTGCAGAAGCGAATAGGCTTAATGGAACCGTTAGCAGACAATCTACAAGGGGTTCAGGAGACTTTGAAGATGCTGCAGCAGAATACAGGTTTTGATAAACCGGAAATTCGCAATGATCCTGAGCATGATATTGAATATAAGCCTGAACAATTTAGTGCAGCTTCATCAGCATCAAGTACGTTGGATGGCACATCCTGCCAAGCTGTCCTTACAAAAGTTCAGCAAAAAACCAAAGAAACGAAAGATAAAACAAAATCCAAAGAACTATCTGTACTTGGGAACTTATTAACCGAAATGTGTGCACGGACGAAAAACCTTAACAGGATACCTGCTCAGAAAGTACAAGATGCAGAAGCGGTTAATAAGGCTTTTAGCAACGCAAAAAGATTGTTTTAACAACCTGAGTTCTGGATTAAATTTTAGCCCAATACTAATATTTAATAACTTAAAATCAATCACTTATCACGTCATTGCGAGGAGCGAAGCAACGTGGCAATCCATGTATTTTTAAATATTTCAACACGATATAGTGCTGAAAGATGCTTTAGATACATGGATTGCCACGTTGCTTCGCTCCTCGCAATGACGTAACATTTTGATTTATGGTGATATTTGTATGGGGTTAATCCATAACTCAGGTTAAAAAATCAAAATATAAAGTTGAGGGTAAACCCTCACCGAAACGGGGGTTCGTCAAAACCGCGGAGTTTGCGGGAGTGAAGTTGGTCAACCCCTTGGGAGCGCAGCAATCGAATGGCTTCCAGGCCAATTTGCAAATGCTGGTTGACCCGTTCATTATAGAAATTGTTCGCCATGCCCCGCAGTTTGATTTCCCCATGGATGGGCTTATCTGAGATGCACAAAAGCGTGCCATAAGGCACCCGAAACCGGAAACCGTTTGCAGCAACGGTTGCCGATTCCATATCCAGGGCAACGGCCCGGCTCTGGCGGAACCGTTCATAGATCTCATCAGATCGCAATTCCCAATTCCGGTTATCCGTTGTTACGACGGTTCCTGTACGCATGCCTGTTTTCAACGTTTCTTTTTTCAAAGCAATATTTTCAACGGCTTGTTGCAGGGCAACTTGAACTTCAGCAATGGGCGGTACAGGAATCCAGGTCGGTAGGTCTTGGTTTAGGACGTTATCCTCCCGCACATAACCGTGGGCCAATACATAGTCGCCCAAGGCTTGTGTAGAGCGTAACCCCGCACAATGCCCCAACATGAACCAACAATGGGGCCGTAAAACCGCTAAGTGGTCTGTAATGGTTTTGGCATTTGTGGGGCCGACACCAATATTGATAAAGGTAATGCCCATCCCGTCTTTTCTTTTCAAGTGATAGGCCGGCATTTGGGGCAAATTTTTGGGTAAAGTTACGGCTTCATCGCCGCGACGATAGATGACGTTCCCGGGAATGACAAGCTCTTCATACTCGGAGGAGTTTTTAATTTGTTTGAGGCCAAAAGCAACAAATTCATCAAGGTAACGTTGATAGTTGGTCAGTAAGACAAAATCTTGAAAGTGGTCCGGAGAGGTGCCGGTATAATGGTGAAGGCGGTGCAAGGAATAGTCGACACGCTCGCCACTAAACATAGAAACCGGCTTTACTCCGTTTGTTGAGCGATAGGTACAATTCGCAATATCATCATTCACCCGGGTCAAGTTCGGCAAGGCAAATCCGGACTGCATTTGCCAAAGTTGTCCCATATCTAAAGTTCTGGGGTCAAGCTGAGCGGGTGTATGGTCCATGGCAAAGGGGAGGGGGATCGACCAATTGCTGGCGCCCACATAAACGGGCACTTTGTGTCGTTTCATGAGGAGGCTGATTTGATCGTGATAGTATCTTTTAAATATGTCAGGGCGGGTAACGGTACCGCCATAAATACCTGCCTCTACGACAATGCCATAAGATAAGCGCGGATCAAGATTTAAATCTTTTTGGGTTACGTGAATGCCAACATAAGGATAAGTGGCTTCCGCCAGTAAGGATTCGGGCACCTCTTTTCCTTCCAATAACCGATTAAAGGCATCATGGATTAAAGCGCTACTCTTGTTGTAAATGTCTTCAATCGCTTTAACGGCTTTTGAGGCGTCCGTGTAGGCGGCAATTTTCGTAACGCCTGGAAAATAGGTTGGTTCGGATCCTGTATTGTTATCAATTTTTGACATTATAACCTACTATATTTGCAATCAAAGAAACAATTTCAAATTAACTCTCTAGCCCTAATAGGCTACGCGCAAATTCATGGCTCGTAAAGGGGCGCAAATCATCGGCGGATTCTCCAACCCCAATCGCGTGAATAGGCAATCCGAATTTTTGAGCCAGTGAAACGACAACGCCGCCACGGGCTGTTCCATCAAGCTTGGTAATAATAAGACCTGTTAATCCGATGATTTCTTTGAAATTCTGAACTTGGCTGTGGGCGTTTTGACCCGTTGTTCCATCCAAGATTAAGAGGGTACTGTGGGGCGCTGTCCCATCAACTTTTCCTAAAACACGTTGGATTTTTTTTAATTCTTCCATAAGGTGGGCTTTATTTTGAAGACGGCCCGCCGTATCGATTAAAAGAACATCGACGTTGGCTTCCTTGGCTTTTGTAAGAGCATCATAGGCAAGGCCCGCGGCATCTGCTCCAGGAGCGCCTGAAATCACAGGCACCCCTAACCGTTGTCCCCAGACCTGGAGTTGTTCAACGGCGGCTGCCCGGAATGTATCGCCGGCGGCCATCATCACGGATATACCTTGGTCTTTCCATTGCTTGGCCAGCTTTCCCATGGTCGTTGTTTTGCCACTGCCATTCACGCCAACGACCAAAATAACATGCGGTGTATGGGTGTGATCAAGGGAAAGCGGTTGAACGATCGGATTTAAAATGGTCTCAATGGCATTTGCCAAAAAGGCTTTGACTTCTTCAAGGTCTACATCCTGGTTAAGGCGTTGCTTGCCGAGGTCTGCTGTTAAGTGGGCTGCTGTTTCCACGCCCAAATCGCTGGTAATCAACAGCTCTTCCAGCTCATCTAAGGTGCTTTGATCCAGTTTGCGCGACACAAAAATCGTCTTTAAGCCGTCGCCCAATTTATCTGAAGAACGCTTGAGTCCTTGTTTGAGGCGTGACCACCATCCTCCTTGATTTTCTTGGTCGAGAGACTCTGCGGCATCTTTCATTCGATCTCTTTTCCTTTTAACCCATCAGATGTAGCTTCAATAACGTGGGCTTTAATAATTGATCCTATGGCAAATTCCCGAGTGGTTTCAAGGTGAATTGGGGCAAAGTGGTCTGTCTTGCCACGAACAACGATTTTATCTTTGATTTTTTCTGCGGATTCAACCAAGAAACTGGTTTTGTGCCCCACACAGGATTGGTAGAATTTCCATAAGGCTGTTTCGCCCTTCTGACGTAAAAGCGCGGCACGCTTCTTGACCACAGGCCCAGGGACGGGGGGCATGCGACTGGCGGGTGTGCCAGGGCGAGAGGAGTAGGGGAATACGTGTAAATAGGTCAAGCCGCAGTCGTCGATACTGCGCAACGTATTATCGAACATTTCGTCCGTTTCTGTTGGAAATCCGGCAATCAAGTCAGCGCCGAACACGACATCGGGGCGTAAAGTGCGCGCTTTTTCACAAAAAGCGATTGCATCGGCGCGCAAATGGCGACGCTTCATGCGCTTTAAAATCATATCATCTCCGGCTTGTAAGCTCATGTGGAGATGAGGCAACAAACGCGGTTCTTCCCCAATGAGTTGCCAAAGGTCATCATCCATTTCAACCGGATCTAAAGAAGAGAGACGCAAGCGGCTCAATTCAGGAACGAGAGCCAAAAGCCGACGGATCATTTGTCCTAAGGTTGGAGAGCCCGGCAGATCGGCGCCATAAGCGGTGATATCAACACCCGTCATGACGATTTCTTGATAGCCCGCTTCGACAAGAGACCGAACTTGCGCCACAATTTCACCAATAGCCACACTGCGGGAATTACCGCGACCATAAGGGATGGTGCAAAAGGTGCAGCGATGATCACAGCCGTTCTGTACTTGTACGAAAGCCCGTGCTTTACCCTCAAAACCGGACACTAAGTGCCCTGCTGTTTCCCGAACAGCCATGATGTCATTGACCAAAATCCGATCATGATCTGTGTCTTGTTGGTAGCTTGATAACTTCATTTTCTCATCATTTCCGATGATGCGACTGACCTCCTGCATATCTGCAAAAGGCTGGGGATTAATCTGGGAAGCGCATCCGGTCACGATAATTTCCGCATCGGGATGTTCCCGGCGCAATCGTCGGATGGTTTGCTTGGCTTGACGCTCTGCTTCAGCGGTCACAGCGCACGTATTAATGATAATAGCATTTGTGAGACCGGCCTTTTGGCCAAGCTCTTTCATAACTTGTGATTCATAGGTATTGAGGCGGCATCCAAACGTAATGACTAAAGGGGCACCCTCGAGAGGGGCAGGTTCTTTTGAAGGCGTTTGACAAACGTTCGACATGAAGGATCTAATTTCTTTATTAAAACAACTGGATGAAGGGAGAGACAGTCTCAATCCTACAGATTACTTAAATCATATTTGGCGTGAAAAGGCAATGAAAAGCAGGAATGATGTCAAACCTTTTCGGCTAATCGTCCTCATCCATTTCCCGCTCAATCGCCGCTAGTTGATCTCTCAAGTCTTCGTTCTGTTTCATGAGAGACTTCAAGATCATCGTGATTTGTTTCGTGTCGCGGTTTTGAGAAAATTGGATGCTGAAAGCCATCAAAAAGGTCACAATCGTTGTTCCCGTATTGATAACCAATTGCCATGTATCCGAATAATCGAAATATGGCCCCGTTATCGCCCATACCAGGACAACGACAAACGAAATTGTAAACGCCCCTAAGGACCCCCCAACCTTGGAAATTTTGATAATTTTTGAGCGTGCATAGCGTTTGATGCTTTTTAGATAAGACCGCCAACCTTCATAGAAGGATCTCAATGCTTCTTTTATGGTCGTCATTGTTCCTCCTGTTCTTTAGAGATCGTCTTTTGAGTTTAGTTTTTAACATTGTCACTTCGTCGCTTGCTAAAGCTTCAGCTAAGCGTTGTTTCTGGTAAAAAACTAAGCATAAAAGACGATAAGTTAACCTATGCCTAACTTGAAGGTTAGTCCATATTTGTTAACGACTGATTAATAAAAATTGGGTGCTCAATCTCCCGCCACTATCCTTAAAATAGCCCTTTAAAAATATCCTTCACGATTTTTTCGGGCTTCTCTAGGGGGCCAGCTTTATCTTGCTGTTGAGGGGCAGGTTGATTCTTATCATTGTTTCCTCCACCAAGAATGGAGCCGAGCATATCCGCGGGTTTAAACTTACCCTTACCTAATTTTTCGATGACCCCTTTAAAGACGTTTTCCATCATATATTTCTGTAAAGCGGATGTATCCAATTGCCGGGAGGGATTATCAATGGGCCCTGACAGATGCATGTGAAAGGGAGGGAGCTTTGGGAGATCTGTTAAATGAAACTCTGAGCGAATATCCACCGTATAGTGCGGGAGATCAATTTGGCCTGAAGCTTGTCCCTGACCCCCTTGAGCAACCAAACTCATCGATTGAATTTTCCCCACACCTTCTGTAAAGGCAATATCGGCTTTAAAGCTGGAAAAAGGCGTCTGGCCCTTCCCCATAGAGGTATTTAAGAGCCCTAAAACAGATTGAAGATTTTGAAGATTGCCCAAACGTTGGCTAATGGTATGCAGATCAAACCCATTAATGATCCCATCTTTGGCCGTAATGTTAATGGGGCCTGTCAGATGCTGGACCATGTCAGCCATGCTTTTTCCGTGGGTGGAAAGATCACTGGAAAAGGCTAACTTTCCGGCAACAATTTTAATGCTTGATCCTTGAGAAAAAAGCTGTTTGAGATTGGCATCTTGTAAAAGAATATGGCAATGCATCGTGTTGTCTGCCGTCAAGTGGCCACTTGCCCGGAACATTCCCCCATAAATAGAGCCCGTAAGGGAAGAAACATCCAAGCGGCCATTATGAACTTTGGCGATTAATTTTGGATGGGTTACCACAATGTCCTTTTGACTTAATTTGGAAGAGGAGATCTCAAATTGTCCATCAAATTTCTCTAAAACACTAAAGTCAAGCGGTGCATGCGACCATCTAGGGCCTGTCGGGGAATGGTGTTGTTTCCTTTTGGCTGAGACAAGAAAGAGTTGTCCATCAGAAAAAGGGGAATTCTCCATTTGGCGTGACGCAAGCAAAACATCCAAGTTTATGGAATTGACGGAGAGGACAGCTTTGATGTGAGGTTTTGTGGCCTTATGGTCAATGGTCGCGTCTCCTGCGAAGCTTAAATTTTTGCCCAATTGTCCTTTAAGGTCTGTTAAATTTACAGACGTTGCATCTACTTGTACTTTGCCTTTAAGTTTGCTGGCTCCGAGATGTTTGGGATCTTTGGCGCCGAGGAGTTTTAAGATGTTCTCAACTTTAGGGGTCTCCAAATCAACAACGATCAGAGAACCGCTCTTTTGGGTTTGCCAAGAAGCATCTCCATGAAGCTTCGCGTCTCCTGCTATCAGGGTAAGGTCTTTAAGGCTTATAGCATCGCCAAAGGTATATTGGGTTGATAAATTGAGAGCGCCCAACAGGTCAGGAGGGAAAGCATCGGTTTCAATCATCAACCAATTCAAGAGTTCCTTCGCTTTTGGAATGGTTGCCTTGATCGCCCCCTTTAAGCCTTGATCGGACGGCAAGAGAGTAAAAGTCCCCTGGGTTTGGCCGGGTATATTTTGAAGCACCCCCTCAACACGGAAGCCATTTTTCAGCAAAATTTTCACATCTCCTGTTGGGTGGGCAGAACCAACGTCAAATTGGGCTTTGTTCAGAGAAATCTCATCGCTATTTGCGATCACATCAGCATCCATCCGAAGCATTCCTGTAAGGAATGGCGAAGCCTTGTCCTTGGAGGAAAAATTTTTAAACATTTTAGGGTCAGCGGCAGCTTTTAAATTGCCTTTAAAAGTGAGAGAAGAAAGAGAGAGTTTTCCATCAAAAATAGAGGTTGCTTCATCAACTTGAATTTTTAAGTGGACGTGTTCGGGCTCCGCGGGGGTCCCAAAATTTCCCTCTACCTTAATTTCCCGATCATAGGCAGATAAGGTTCCTTCGATGGCATAGGGTCCTTGGAGGCTGGCGATTTTGGCGTGAGTATTGATGTTTTGAATTTTAATCTCTTGGCCTTTTGCTAGATAAACAAGACGACCATTGGTCATTTTAATTTTTTCAAAATCAACTTCAAAATTTGACGAAGAGGGGGCGGGTTCAGAAGACGACGGTGTAGAAGGGGTTGAAAGAGCGGGAAAGGTCCAGTTTGTTTGTCCGTTTCCAAGTTTTTCAAGATAGATTTCTGGCTGGTCCAGCTCAAGAGATTTGACTTTCACGTGTTTCTTCAATAAAGGAAGCAGACTCACGGCGACGCGTATCCGTTTAATATTTAAAAAATCTTGGGAGGCTCCTCCTGCAATATTAACGATACGCACCTTGTGAATGGTGAATTGAGGGCTGGGAAGAAACGAGAGGGAGAGATCACCATCAATGAGGACATCCCGGCCTAAAGCCTTTGTGGCTTCTGCCTGAATTTGAGGTTTATAGTCATTGATATTTAGAAAGAAAGGAACAATAAGGGCTATTCCCAAAACGATTCCTAAAAATCCCAAAAAGCCGTAAATAATGCGCCGCATTGGATTGCCTCTTTCTTTCAAGTGACCTTTTTGATGTTATCCTCTTAATGAGGTTCTTTTTCTATGGAAGAGCCCTTTAAAGCTTAAGAAGAATATACGTTAGTTTACGTTGAGAAGCAACTTAAAGTGAAATTTCTAAAGCTGATGTAAAGCACCAATGCAAGCGTTTTTTTGCCCACTTGGTGAGATTCAATCAAGGCAACAGCTGCTTGTGGGCCAAAGCTTCTTGAATAATAGGAAGGGATCGTCATGGCGCCATCCTCGTATATTATCTATGTCGGCCGTGGATAATATACGAGGATACAAATGTCGTTTAATGTAAAGATGCCACAAAGAATCTTTGCCGTGGATAACCCATCGTTTTAGCAAGCGTTGGTGACGGGATTATTTATTTAATTGATAATTTAGACTTTATTGTTCCTAAAACGCCTTTCTTTTTTTCAGGATGATCCTTTTGTTGAGAATGACATTGTCTTTGGTCTAGATAGGCAGCTTTGTATCCTTCGATGCGGTGAGGCGTTCTCAAAACCCGAAGTTTAGGAAAACCCTCATAAATTTCGGTTCCTTGAGGCGTCAAAATACATTCATCTCCAACATGGCGAAATTGAGATCTCAGCATGCTTTCAAAAGGTATGGTCGTAATCAGATCTGTATCTCCTTTCTCATCTTTATTGACGAGGCGGACAATATTGTCTATGCCAAGTAATTCAACCAGTTCAGCAGAGAGCTTTTCTCCCAACGTTCGTGGGCTGCCATAGGTTTCTAAGTGAATAGCATTTTGTTCTTTCTTCATATTCATAGCCGTCATAGCCATAGTTGCATGGGCAGCGCCTATCGTTGCCAGAGAGGCGCCCAGGCTATGGCCACCGATCCGAATGGAAAATTGAGCACCGGGATTTTTCGCATGCAAGCCTTGGAGGGTATCGCTAATCTCTTGGGCAACAGTATTATAAGCCTTAAGAAACCCCTGATGGGCTTGTCCAGCCTTGTAGAGTTTCTCGTATTCTGATTCTTTTATATTTGTATCCTTAAATCGTAAGGGTGTTTTTAAAAAATTGAGGTCATTACCCCAGTCATCAAGGGAACGCGTTCCTCGAAACGCAATTTTGACCTCACAAATCCCTTGAGGCTTTTCCGTTGATGATAGGGTGCACTTAGAAGCTATGACCCCTCCGGGTGAATCATTATTGGAGAAGAGGCCCTTGCCAACATCTAAAAACTTAATATCCCAGCCTTGATTTTTATAATATTGGGTTTCAGATTTTAGATATCGCTCCAGCTCGGCTCTTTTTTTACTATCGAGTCCATACATCAGCTTATAAATGACAAAATTATTGTCTTGATCGAATTTTAGATAGGAGAGGTGAGTTAACGTTACAAGCATTGGGTCTGACCCATCCTCGAAAACCTTTTTGGCGGTTGGGAATTCAGACGCAAGTGCGTTGTGAATCGTCCCCACACTAGAAATTAGAAATAAGTGGATAAGACTTGTTTTGTAAAAAGACATTTTGTGATCCTCTCATGTTTTCCTATTCACATATTAGATCACGTCTTGGTTAATTTATTCTTAAACGCCCGAACTATGGGATTAGGGAAGAAAATATCATAGGATATATCGTGACAGCATCGTTGGGATGCAAGCAAGGTCTCACTTTTGGTTGCTGGATTGAGGGATACCTACCCCTACAATTCCTGCGTCGCTTCCTTCAACCAAGCATTGTCTTCAGCATTTAAGAAAGGCAACAACGTTTCGCGGACGTGGGCATGATAAGCATTCAACCAGGTGCGTTCTTGTGGAGTGAGCATTCCAACGTCAATTAAGGTTCGATCAATGGGAACTTGCGTGAGCGTCTCAAAGCCTAAAAGGGGGCGCTCCCCGCCTTCGGGGATTCCTTTTTCCACAACAATCACAAGGCTTTCAATCCGGATGCCGTAGGCATTTGTTTTGTAATAACCGGGCTCATTGGAAACAATCATGCCAGGTTGTAGGGCAACGGTAGAGGGGGATTTGCTAATTCTTTGCGGTCCTTCATGGACGTTTAAGTAGCTTCCGACACCATGGCCTGTGCCATGATCATAATCGAGGCCGACTTGCCAAAGGGCATGGCGGGCCAGTGGGTCTAGTTGAGATCCTGTTGTACCGACAGGGAAAAGGGTTGTTGCAATAGCAATATGTCCCTTCAAGACACGGGTGAAGCGATCTTTTTGTTCCAAAGTCGGGGCACCGATGGCAACGGTGCGGGTAACGTCCGTTGTGCCGTTTAGATATTGTCCCCCAGAATCAACTAAATAAATTGAATTCATATCAAGGGCACGATTTGTTTCCGGTGTTGCATGATAGTGCACAATGGCCCCATGGGGGCCTGCGCCCGAAATGGTGTCAAAACTCATATCCATAAATAAGGGGGCTTGTTTACGGAAAGAGAGGAGCTTTTCGGCAGCTTCCATTTCTGTGAGGGTTCCGTTCAAGGCGTTTTTTGATAACCAAGCCAGAAAGCGCGTCACAGCCACCCCATCTTGAATATGGGCTTGGGCAGCCCCTTCAGCTTCCGTGGGGTTTTTTATGGCTTTAGGAAGGGCACAAGGATCGACTCCGTGGATGAGATGGCATTTTTCGAGCTTTTGAAGTAACGCTAACGGCGTTAGGGCGGGATCGATCAGAATGATAGTATCCTTTAAATTGCTTAGCCAAGCTTCCAAAAAGGTCGGATCATGCAACCGAACTTGGTTTCCCAAGTGAGCTTTTACGTCTGATGAAATCTTGGAAGGGTTCATAAATAAATCTACGGATGTATCAGCCCAAATGACAGAAAAACCTTGGGCTACGGGGGTGTGAGGAACGTCGCTTCCCCGAATATTCAAAAGCCAGGCAATGGATTCTAAGGTGGATAAAATAGCGGCATCAGCCCGCTTTTCCTGCAAGGTTTTGGCGACAAGTTTTCGCTTTTCTTCAGAAGAAACGCCGCTATAGGTTAAGTCGTGAATTCGAACGGGATTAACAGGCGCTGGCGGGCGATCCATCCAAAGTTTGTCAATGAGGTTTTGGGGAGCGCAAACAAAAGCAGCCCCAACAGCCTCGCAGACTTTTTGAGCGCGCATTTTATCATTGAGTGTATGAAGCCAAGGGTCATAAAAGATTTTCTGGCCTTGTTCCAGATGTTCCTTTGCCCAAGTGCAAGGAGGATAATCAACCAAGGAGCAAATTTCATAATGATCCGTATCGACTTGGTTTAAGGCTTGTAAAGTATAGCGCCCATCCACAAACAGAGCGGCTTTCTTTTCCAAAACAATAGCCATTCCAGCAGAGCCCGTGAATCCCGTCAACCAAGCCAATCGCTCATCGCACGGTGCGACATATTCGCCCTGGTAAGCATCAGTCCGGGGGATAAGAAACCCATCCCCTCCCCACTCCTTTAATAGGCCCCGAAGATCTGTTAAACGGCTTGAATTAATTGACATCTCAGCGATCCTTATCATGCTCATTATGCTCTTCTTTAAGGACAATCTTACTATAATGAAGCGCTATGAAACCATCACAATTATGGTTAAAGGATCCCATTTAGAGCACTTTTTGAATCTGAGGTCTATGTCATCGATAAAAAAGAGCATATAGTAAAAAGTCTCAGATACACCTTCTAAGGTATGTTTTGGGATATTTTCTACCTATGTTTGTAATAATATTAAGGAATTTCGACAATGGTGGTACTTTCTCAGCTTTATTTAGACAATAGCCTATTACACAACAGTCAGAATTTAAGAATCAGAAAAGAAGGAAAAAAGCCTTTTAGATTTCCAGGGGCTCTACCACCTTCGGCCGTCTTATTTGATTGGGATAATACCCTTGTTGATACTTGGAAGACCATATTTTATGCCGTAAATAAAACGTTGGTTGCTTTTGGGTTAGAAGCGTGGGATGAAGATTTTGCTCTTTCTAACATCCAGCATTCAGGCCGAGAAGCTTTTCCAAAATTATTTGGCGAGAAAGCCAAAGAAGCGCAAAAATTCTTTTATAAGATTGTAGAAGAAGATCATCTCCAAGGCCTTAATCCCATGCTTGATGCTGAAGGTTTATTGCAAGTTTTAGTAGGAAAGAAGGTTCCCACTGGCGTTGTGAGTAATAAAAATAGTCTGCTTTTACGCAAAGAGGTTGCCCATTTAGGATGGGAGGGATATTTTGGGGTTTTGGTTGGTGCGGGGGATGCGGCACGGGATAAACCAGCAGCGGATCCGGTCTTATTGGCTTTACAGAGTTTAAATGTTCCTGTTTCTGCCCAAGTTTGGGTGGTGGGGGATGCGCCTGTGGATTGGGACTCTGCGAATGCGGCCGGATGTCAAGCCATTGCCATTGGAAGTCGATTTGAGCCGTCGCCGTCTGTCCTTGTTTCTATTGAAAATTGTTGCGAATTGAAAAAAATATTTGCCAAAATGTAATTTCCCCTCTTGGTCTTTTGCCAAATTCGTACTATTCATAAAAAAGAATAAAATTTTAATAAAAAGAGGGAGTAGAGTCCTGTGGCAAACGATAAGCCTGTGAATGTTCAAGATGTTTTCCTCAATCATGTGCGCAAAAATAAAACGCCTTTGACGGTTTTCCTCGTTAATGGCGTGAAATTGCAAGGGGTTGTGACCTGGTTCGATAGTTTTTCGATGCTTCTTCGTCGAGATGGCCACTCTCAGCTTGTTTACAAACATGCGATTTCAACCGTAATGCCTCAAGGGCCGATTCAGTTGTTTGAATCATCGGCAACCTCGTCCGTTCCTGAAGAATCTGAAGGAGGTTCTGAAGAAGATGACTTGGATTAACCAGCTTGGTTGATGGCTCTTCGCCTGCTCATTCTCCTCCTCGTACGGGCGTCATCCACGTCAGTTTCCGAACCCGGTCGTCTCAAGGGGCGGTTGAGGGGATCTCTTCTCCATCAAAAGGCCGAAGCTTACAGAGCCGTTTAGATGAGGCTATTGGTCTTGCGCTTGCCATTAACCTTGACGTTATTCACAGTCAGGTTATTCAACTCCCTAAAATCGCGTCAGCAACCCTGATTGGAAAGGGTAACGTGGAAGCTATTGGCGCTCTTATTCAAGCGCTTGGGATCTCTCTTATGGTGTTGGATAACGCTCTGACGCCGATTCAACAAAGAAACTTAGAAAAAGCCTGGGGGTGCAAGGTCATTGACCGAACGGGTTTGATCATAGAGATTTTCGGGGACCGGGCGCGCACCTCTGAAGGATCTCTCCAGGTAGAGCTCGCGGCCCTTAATTACCAACGCAGTCGCTTGGTGCGGTCTTGGACCCACTTGGAGCGGCAACGGGGTGGATTTGGTTTCATTGGGGGGCCGGGTGAGTCTCAATTAGAATTAGATCGTCGGTTGATCGATGAGCGCATTTTGAAAATCAAAAAAGGCCTTGCTCAGGCCAAACGGACGCGAGGGTTGCATCGTACAGCGCGCAAGCGCATTCCTTATCCCGTTGTGGCTTTGGTGGGGTATACCAATGCGGGTAAATCCACCCTATTTAATTTAATAACAAAAGCGAATGTTTTTGCAGAAAACCTTCTTTTTGCAACCCTTGATCCGACAATGCGGCAGGTAAAGTTGCCCAGCGGCCGTCAAATTATCCTGTCAGATACAGTTGGTTTTATCTCTGACCTTCCCACACAATTGATTGCAGCATTTCGGGCAACCCTTGAGGAGGTATGTTCAGCCGATCTGATTCTCCACGTTCGAGATAGTGCCCATCCGGATACAGAGCATCAAGCGAAAGATGTCTACCAGGTACTTGAAGAATTAGATATTGCGCATCCTTTGGAGGCAGGAATCCTTCTCGAGGTGTGCAATAAAATTGATCTTTTATCGCAAGAGGATTGTGAAACATTGGAAAACCGCCTGAAACGGGATAACAATTTGGTTGTTATTTCTGCTCTCACGGGACAAGGTATTGACGATTTATTGAGCCGTATTGACGAAAAACTGCAAGAAAAGGGGACGCTTATTCAGATTACGATCCCGACGTCTGAGGGAGAAATGTTGGCTTGGTGTTACCGCCAAGGGGTCATTGTCGATCGACAAGATGAAGGGGAAGAAATTCACCTCTCTTTACGTCTGACATCACCTGAAAAGCTGAAACTTCTCGAGCAGTTTGGAACGATTTTGAAGATAAAGGAAATTATTTAACGAAGAGCGTTGACCTACCGCAACGACAGCCGCAAGGCAAAGGGGCAAGCCATTAACGATAGGGCAACGCTCATGAAAAAGAGCCCCCCCTGAAGGCTAACATAAGAGCCCATCCCACCTGTAGGATCGCTGACGGCAGCCATGCTCACAATCATCATGGGGATGCCGAGCGGCAAGATTAAGAGAGGTAATAAGACCGAGCTACTTCCCTTGGCATTTAGGCATAAAGCGCTGGCAATGGCGCCTTGAAAAATCAACGTTAGGGTTGTCATGGCTACACCAAAAATAAGCGGAAAAGAAGTAAAACCCGTGATCATGCCAACGAGGCCGGAGAGGGGTATCCCTAAGCGAATCCAATGGGCAAGGATTTTCGTGAGTCCATAAACCTCCATGGATTTGCCCTCGCTCATCCACCATTCCAAAGTGCCATCTTCCCAATCTTCTCGAAAGAGTTGGTCGAGGCTTAAGCTGATAACGCCATAACTCAACCCCATCAAAAGCGTGGGCAAAAACGCTTGCCATACGGTTGGATGGTTGGAGGATAATACCCCAAAAGCAACCACCAAGCTTAAGAAGACCAGCAAAACATGTGGTGCCGATCGGGGTATGTGCTTCAGGTCCTCATAGATCTGTATGGCGAGACTACCCATGAAGTGTCACCACTTTTGCTTGGGTTAACGGAATAGGCGTATGGGAACTTAAAACAGCAATTCCCCCTGTTGTGAGATGTGCCTCAAGGGACGCCCAAAAATGAGTCGTTGCAATGGCATCTAGGTGCGTTGTTGGTTCATCAACCAACCAAAGTTTGGCCCTGCATAATGGCAAACGAGCAAGCGCAACCTGACGCCTCTGACCGGCGGAGAGGGTTCGAAGGTCACGGTCTAGTAGAAAAAAGAGCTCTCTTCCTTCAAGGGTTTTTGTTAATTGCTTTAAAGGTGCTTTCGTTTGTCGCAGGAGGTTTTGACGAACGTTTAAAGATCCTTTTAGGGCATTTAAATGCCCCACATAGCTTTGCTTTAACCCAGGCGCTTTGATAATTTCGGGGTAGGTATCGGGGACGCCTGCCAAACAACGAAGCAGCGTCGTCTTACCTGACCCATTCGGTCCCATCAAGACAATCGCTTGCCCTGGGGTAAGTTCAAAAGACAAATCTTTAAATAAAGGACGCCCCCCTTTGAGGTGGGTAAAATTCATCACTTTGAGAAGAGGAAGTGGCGTCATGGGAATCACTATAACCAACTTCCCGGATTGCGTAAACGCTATAGAAAAAATTCAAAACAGCCTTTAAAATACTCAATTATATTATTTTTCATGATTCTTCAACACTAACTTCTTAATTCCTTATTAAAAATTTGGTACACAGCATTCAAATTGTGAATGTGGCCTCTAACATTCTCAGACAATGAAAGTGTGTACGTTGCTAAAATCGGATACTCCCAGAAGTGTAATTGTCGAGTGACCTGTCGCGTCGGCAATGTTAATGATAAGGTTACCACTACTATCGTGCCCTCCATCTGAGAACATACCTGCATGATCCCCCTGAAGAGCGTCTTTCATTATATTAAAATCTGTGATGATATCATTTCCATTGGTGATTTGGGAAAAATAAGCAAAGGTATCGGGCCCCTGACCCCCTGTTAAAACATCATTACCAAATTGTCCAGCAATAAAATCTGTACCATTACCACCGTTGATCGTATCTCCTTGCGACGTGGTTATCATATTACCTAATTGAGCTAGGGTTATCCCATGCAAATCAAAAGAACCGACATCACCAAAAATCGTGTCATTTCCATTGCCGCCATCAATATGGTCTCCTCCTAACTGGAGTACCCCATCCAGAGAAGAAGTGTTATCAATATCAATTTTTAAGATACCAACATCCCCATAAATAGCATCCATACCATTACCACCATCCATGATATCCCCGCCAAAAACAGTTTTAAAATTAGTAAAGTGTGAGTTATTAGATATAATAATGTTATATTCTTTGTCAGAGCCATAAAGAATATCGTTTCCATTTCCTCCAATGAGTTTGCTGGATTCAAAATTAAGCGTTGTCTTATCTCCTGTACTTCCGTTCTGGGCAGTTATAACAGAAATTAAACATCCGCCACTAAGAATGTCATCTCCTGCCCCGCCGTCAAGATAGGAAGAAAGGTGCTCAACAAACATATTTATAATATAAGCATGATCATCAAATATATTTGCTCCATACCCTGCATTTCCAACCAGAAGGTCATTTCCTTGTTCTCCATATAGAAATTCCATGGGTTGTGGGGCTGTTTGAGGTGTTGGAATTGGCTGTGGGCCAAAATCAAGGGTAATAGTAGAAGCAGTAAATATTCCAACCTGATAAACGCCAAATATGGAATCACCCCCAGAGCCTCCATATAATCCTGCATTGCCATTAAACCATGTCGGCACATAAGGAGAACTCAAATCAGAATAAGAATCTAATAGCCCAGAATAAATTTGTATATCTCCGACGATGATGTCGTTTCCAGCTCCTCCATATATAACATCATTCCCAATAGTTGGGCTTATTTCATTTGGGGGGTTAAATAAAAATTTATCGCCGACGAGCAAATCATCCCCGTTCCCACCAGAAATAACGTCACTACCGTTCGTTCCTACCATTATATCGACACCCCGTGTTCCATAAAATATAGCCATTGTACTTCTCCATAATCCCTACACAAAGCCCAAAACCTGAAATTCTATTTTTCGCAAAAAAAGTATTTAAAAAACAATATTTATATTAATTTATAATTAATTGAAATTAATTCAATAGAAATTTTGTAATTTTTAATATTTTTTTATTTTATTTTATTTT
>CAMCRD010000033.1 GCA_945877185.1 Candidatus Finniella inopinata
GTGGCAATCCATGTATTCATGCGTGAAAAAGTGGAGTTGCTGCTCTTTAAATACATGGATTGCCACGTCGCTTCGCTCCTCGCAATGACGGAATATGGCAGATATAAGCTCTTTATATGCTGATTTTAAAACACTTTTTAAAAGTTGACGGGTAGTGAACTTTAACCCTAAAGGCCTACAAGTAAATGAGGAGCAAAGCCACTTGACTCTGCTCCCACTCAAACGATTTATCGAGAGTAAAACTCGACAACCAGGTTTGGTTCCATGCTGACAGGATAAGGAACATCTGCAAGCTTAGGTCCGCGGATAAAACGTCCTTTGAAATCTTTATGATTGACCTCAACGTATTCGGGGACATCCCGTTCATTGGATTGAATCGCGAGCGCCACATTAACGTTGTCTTTCATACGACCGATAACCACGATCTCATCCCCATCCCGCAATTGGTAAGAAGGGATATTGACGCGCTTCCCATTTACCAATACATGACCATGGTTAACGAACTGACGTGCCGCAAAAACAGTTGAAACGAATTTCATACGATAAATAACAGCATCGAGACGTCGCTCTAGTAATTCAATCAAATTCTCAGAAGTATCTCCGCGACGGCGAACGGCCTCCTCATACAAGCGGCGAAATTGACGCTCATTAATATTGCCATAATAGCCCTTCAATTTTTGCTTCGCCCGAAGCTGGATACCATAGTCAGACGGCTTAGACCGTGCCTGACCGTGTTGACCAGGTCCATAATTTCGACGATTTACAGGACTTTTTGGACGCCCCCAAAGGTTTACACCAAGCCGACGATCAATTTTATGTTTTGCTGTTGCGCGTTTTGTCATGAATATTGCCTATCTTTCACGAGATCTACTTATATGTTGACATAAATGTCTATGGTTTCAAATACGACGTTTCACCCCTTTTGTCAAACCGTTTATTGATAGGGGCCCTAATTTTTTCATTTTTCATCGAATAAAAGCATTCTTCCTGCCTAAAATTAAGATTCATCCCTAAGAACGAACGCTTCAATCCATTCACCGAATCTTAATGATAAACGATCTATCATAAAGAGTAAACATCCTGATTTGGGGAGGGCTGGTGTCAAAAATGAAGACGATAATTCAACAGTTTTTTATCTTTATTCTCATAATTTTGCCCTCATTGAGCGATGACGCGGCAAAGAATGATTTCTCTATTCCCCGAACGGCGTCCCCGGACATTGTTGCATTTTATGAGCAAGTGAAAGGAAAACCTGTCTGGTTTTTTCAAGGCAGCCTTACGAAATGTGGCCATATTGCCGTAGATACTCTCAAAAATGCAGCCGTAGAAGGCTTAAACCCTCATGATTATGAAGATGCTGTTCAAGCGGGCTTACATCCTGATAACTGGATGGAAGCTGAACTCTTATTAACAGAGCGATTTTTAGAATTTATTGACCATGTGCGCAGCGGTCGGATAGATCCAATGCGTATCAGCCGGGACATTAAGTTTCATAGCCCAAAGACACATCCGGTTGAGCTTCTTGTAGAGGCTATTCAAGAGACAGAATGCACCAAATTACGCAATATGGCCCCTGCCCTTCCTCAGTACGAACACCTCAAAAAGATCTTATCTGATTACCGGAAAATTTCAAAAAATACGAAAGAATGGCCAGAGCTTACCAGTTCCAAGGCCCTAAAGTTGGGAGATAGCCACCCAGACGTCAAAATTTTACGGCAAATATTAAATCTTTATGGTGACTTAAATGATGATGAAGCAACCTCTGCCACGTTTGATGAAGAGGTGGATGAAGCCTTGCAGCAATTCCAAAAGCGCCACACCTTAGAAGCTGATGGGGTTATGGGTGGAAAAACAAAGGATGCTTTGAATCAGCCTATCGATGATATGATCCGAAAAATCATCATCAATATGGAGCGATTGCGGTGGCTTCCCCAGGAGTTAGGGGATAAACATATTATTGTCAACGTTGCCGGATATCAGGTTCAAGCGTATGAGAATTTTGAAGCCAAGCTAACCATTCCTGCAATCGTCGGGCGCCCAAGCCGTCGCACACCTTTATTCTACGCAACATTGAAGAATCTCGTGCTTAATCCTTCCTGGGGGGTCCCTCACAGTATTTTGGTTCATGATAAGATTCCAAAGATTATCAATGACCCTGACTATGTGCGACGTTCCGGTTTTACGGTCACGGACGATAGCGGTAATGTGATTGATCCCTACGAAGCAGATTGGGAAAATGAAGGCACTCATTATCATTTACGCCAAAGTCCTGGACGCCACAACGCCTTGGGGCCACTAAAATTCAATATTGAAAACCCTTATACAATTTATATGCATGGTGAGCCCAACAAAAATTTATTCAAGAAAACTGCCCGCGCTTTCTCCTCTGGATGTATCCGGATTGAAACACCGGTAGAACTCGCAGCCTGGGTCTTAAATAATGAGGAAAAATGGTCTTCTGATGATATTCAAAAGTCCATTAATAGAGGCAGTACCCAATCCATAAAGCCAGACGAGATGATTCCTGTTTTCTTTACCTATCAAACCGTTTGGCTTGGAGAAGATGACCTTGTCTATATCAGTGACGACCCTTATAGGATGGATCCGAAAATGGAAAAGGTATTAAATCCGAAGACGGACCAGATGTCTTCTTGATATAGTCTTTGACCAGAAGCGCTACATGGTTTGCATATTTGCCGCCACGATGCCATTTGCGGGAATGGTAACTTGCCACAGCCTTGGACCATTGACCCATTTCAGCATAGAGTTCCCTTAAAAAGTAAGCGGCATAAATCACATTGATTCGGGGATTGAGCATTTTTGTGAGATGTGAAAATCCTTTCCCATGATATCCCCAATTTAATTGCATACATCCAACATCAACCTTGTATTGGATCTTTTCAGGTAAGGTTTTCAAAAATTTCTTTGCAGAAAGCTTGTCAGAAAAATAATACCCTTTTCCCTTAACATTCACTGTCCAGGGCCAAGGTCCATCACCAAAATTGCTTTCAGTCTTTGCAACAGCCCATAAAATTTCAGGCAAAACACCCGTTTTTCGAGCGGCTTCTTCAATATATTTTCGGCAATAATGGTGTGGGCTCGCATCAACTTGATGCGATAGAATCAGAAAAATCAAAAAAATAGCACCGTAAGGGGTGTATGACATCCCACCATCCCTTCCAAACCTGCTTTTCTGGCAAAACCTGAGGCTTACAAAGAATAATATAGGATTTTTCCTAAAATTTTAAAGAGTGTTAATCCTCCTCTTTTTTTGATTTGAAGTATATAAAAATAATCCAAATGTGTCATCCCCACGAAGGCAGGGATCCAGTTGTTCCTTTAAATTAGCGAGAAAGCCTTAAATTCTAAAGATTTACTGGATCCCCGCCTTCATGGAGATGACACACAGCCCTTGCTTTTTTCACCCAAATTAAAATTGTCTATTCATGTCTCACTTTCTAATCGCACCCATATCTCTTTAAGCGCTTGACAAACAAGGTAGAATTGCGCCAATGTCCGTTTTAGAAACAAAGTCGCTAATGATCACAAACATAATTTTATATATCACTAAAGGATTCTGGGATGCTAAAAGCTATTTCCCTAAAAACCCCTCTAATAATCAAGTGTTTGGCTCATTATGACTTTTTTTTAACCCCCTCTTCGACGGATCTGCAAAAAGAGCTGGCAACGACCTTTTCTTCCCGTTTTTTTGTGGGAGGGCGCTTCTTATTTTATTGCCTATTTGTCATCGGATTAATCCCTGGCGTTTCTCAATTATAATGTAAGACTTTTGGAGTATTGATGCCCAACTCGCTATCACATCAATCGACACTTTTTTCTATTCCCAAGCAAATTTGGGGTATAGGTTGGGGAGTATTCTTTATCAATACCTCTTCTGTCATGGTTCGCGCGATAGCCGCTATGTATTTAAGGAACGTCCTTGGCGTTGGGATCGGCTGGATTGGGTTGCTCGAAGGATTCATTGAAGGGTTGTCCTTTGTCATCAAAACATTTGCGGGTGTTATCAGTGACTATTTACGTCGCCGAAAAATATTTATAACGATTGGATATATACTCATCGCCATCAGTAATCCCATTATTGCCCTATGGGCAAGTTTCGCTGGTGTTTTTGTTTATCGTGTCATTGCCCGTATTGGAAACGGCATACAAGCTACACCACGGGATGCTTTAGTTGGAGACATTGCCCCTGCTAAAAGCAGAGGCGCTTGTTATGGGTTACGCGTAGGGCTCGGTATCGCGGGATCCTTCATCGGAGGACTTTTCGCATTAATCTATATGCACAAAAGCAATAACGATTACCAACAACTTTTTTGGCTGGCCACCGTTCCAGCGATTATTGCTGTCTTGATTGTTTTAATTTTCGTTAAGGAACCCAAGAAAAACCTGCATCCCAAGGACCACCAACCGCGCCACCCCATTCATTGGGCTGACCTTCCCCGTTTAGGGCGCCAGTTTTGGATCCTTATGGGGGTTGTAGCTATTTTCATGATGGCCCAGGTGGGCGAACCCTTTATGGTTTTGCATGCTCACCTCAACTTTGGATTGCCAGAAGCGAATGCTCCCATTATCTTCCTTCTTTTTAATGCAACACACTCAGCGTCTTCCCTGCCTGTTGGTATACTTTCCGATCGCATGAGCCGGTATCACCTTTTGGCCCTTGGTTTTATTATCCTTATTGTTTCAGATCTCATCCTTGCCACCGCAACAAATCTCACAAGCGTCTTTATCGGCATTGCTATATGGGGCTTTCAAATGGGCATCCATCAAAGCATGTTTCTTGCCCTTGTCGCTGATAATTCGCCTGATGACCTTCGGGGAACAGCTTTAAGCGTATACTACCTCATTTGCGGCGCCTCCTTATTTTTAGCCAATACCTGTGGCGGAATCGTTGCGCAAGTCTTTGACTCAAGCGCAGCTTACTTTTTTTCTTTTGTCGTTGCCGTCATTTCCCTCATCTTTCTGGTGTTCATTATGCCAAAAAAGAGAAATAAGCCACATAAAACTATTGCGTAAAAAATTAGCATGGGGTAAGTTCCCTTTAGGTGTTTTACAAGGTACCTTTAAAAATAATAATAATCATGAACTTGTGAGTTTTGGATAGTGATTACTCTCCTGTGACCGCTTTGTCAAAACTAACGTACTATTATGTAAGGATGGATGTTATGGCAAAAACGGTGATTCGATGTCCTTAACTCATAGGCACATTAAACGTTCCCCAACATTTTTTTCTTCTTTATATAAATTTCAAATTTTTTCTTCCCTTTTCTCTCCCCAAGTTATCCCTCCCACTATATGGGCTTTGGGTATAGCAATGGTGTTCATCAATATATCCGTGATTATGGTCTATAGCCTTAATGCTCTTTATTTGAGCACCGTCGTGGGTATTTCTGCTGTTTGGATTGGGTTGTTAGAGGGAGCGATTGAGGCGACATCATTTCTGGTAAAATTATTTTCAGGTATTTTAAGCGACTATTTTAAAAGACGCAAAAATATTATGTTGATAGGGTATGCCTTAACGGCCATTAGCAAACCTCTTCTCGGACTTTCCTCCGGCTATGGCGCAATTTTTACATCCCGAATCATCGAACGCATCGGAAATGGCATGCAAGGCACCCCCCGAGACGCCCTGGTAGGGGACGTTGCTCCAGCTGAACACCGGGGTGCTTGTTATGGCCTTCAACGAAGTCTCGGTATTATTGGATCTTTTCTCGGTACCTTAATTGCCATAGCGATCATGTTTTGCTCAAATAACAATTTTCGCTTGGTTTTCTTGCTTGCCGCCATTCCGGCAACCATTGCTCTCACAATTTTATATTTTGCGGTCAAAGAACCAAAACACGCTCATTACGCAACAGATATTAAAATCGACAAAAATACGGAGCGCCACCCCATTCACTGGAAAGACTTAAACCGCTTAGGGAAAGAATTTTGGGGCCTGATGGTTGTTGTAGCCATTTTTATGCTGGCTCGAGTGAGTGAAACATTCATTGTTCTAAGTGCTCATAAAAACTTAGGACTGCCGGAGACCTATGGACCTATCATTATGACTTTTTATAACATCACGTATTGCTTATGTTCTTACCCTACTGGGCTTTTATCTGATCGAATTGGTCGGTATAAGCTTCTGATCGTCGGCATTACCACATTCATGATTGCTGATCTTTTCATCGCTCTGGCGCCGAATCTGTACACCTTATTTATTGGGGTCTTCTTCTGGGGATGCCAAATGGGCATTTCTCAAAACATCTTCGCTTCCCTTGTGGCTGACCTCGCTCCCGAAGATTTACGAGGTACAGGATTTGGCGTTTTTTACCTCATCAGTGGTATTTCCGTCCTTTGTGGGGGCTTTACGGGAGGTACGATCGCTCATCTTTATGGAGAAGGATCCGCCTTCACGATGAGTTTTGTGGTTGCAGGGATTTCTATGGGAGCTTTGCTTTTTTTTGCACCTGGAAAAAAGAAAACAATAGCTATTTCTCCTCAATCGTAGTAGTAAAAACACATAAGATTAAGTCCATTATGCGTTAGGAGAAACTATGGCGACGCCTTTGATGCCCAAAGCAACTGCTGTCTGGTTAATTGAAAACACAGGATTAACCTTTGATCAAATTGCTGAATTTTGCGCGATTCACCCTCTAGAAGTTCAAGCTGTCGCTGATGGCGAATCTTCCATCGGGATGGTCGGTTTTAACCCAATTACCTCAAGGCAGCTAACGATCGAGGAAATCCAACGCTGTGAAGCAGATCCAACGGCACACCTGCACCTCACCCCTCCCATTACAGCGGATTCTTTATTAGGTAAGAAAAAAACACGCTACACACCGGTTGCCAAACGACAAGATCGTCCAGACGCGATTGCTTGGCTCCTCAAGTTCCACCCGAACCTAACCGACACACAAATTTGCCGCTTGCTTGGAACCACAAAGCCGATGATTAAATCTATTCGGACACGAACCCATTGGAACACAAGCAATATTAAACCACGGAGCCCCGTTCAATTAGGACTATGTACCCAAAGTGAACTCGATGCGGCTATTGATACCTCTCACAAAGAATCTCCAACGGAAGGCATCTCTACAAGCATTTCAGAAGGGGCTTAATCCCCTTCTATCTCGCTTCTATCCAATCTCTAAACGTATTCAGTTTTAAGATAACTTTACCTATTGCCCAAAAATTTCCTTCCTAGCTCTTGACAAACAAGCCAATACTTGTCACTTTTGTAAAGGTCGTTAACACTTTGTTAACTATTTGACCCACATTACCCCCATTGGCGACTCCCAGGGGGAAAATGTATTTGATATTTATGTTTTTTTGATCCGGAGGTGTTATTTGGTCTCATTTTCTCGCACTCAGCTCACCGGATTCGGTTGTCTTCTCCTCGCAACGGCTCTCGCCGTCCATGATCATCTCTCTAATCCTCGTTTATTAATAGGAAGTTCGAGTGATTTTATGGTTGCTCAAAAAGATACGAAGGACACCCCATCCGACTTAACAGAACTTGCTGAGCAAATAACAAATTCCGTGGATGCCACCGCAGAAATTGAAGAAAGGGATAATATTTTTCAAATTTCCAGCGGAGATACCATGATGTCTATGCTGGCTAGGATTGGTGTGGCTCGAGAAGAAGCAACGCGGGCCATTGAGGCTATGAAGCGTGTTTATGATTTACGTGAACTCAAAGTGGGGCAAGATATCAACGTACGTTTTCGTAAAGATTCTTCTAAAAAGGAAGTTTCCTTGACGTCCCTTTCCTTTAAAGCTTCTCTTGAAAATGAAATTATTTTGGAATCAAGTGAAGATGGCGTGTTTTCTGCTAAAAAATACCAAGTTGCCTTGCAAAAAGTACAAAGATGCGTTGAAGGGACCATTGACTCTAGCTTTTACTCTGCTGCTTTAAAAAGGGGCGTTCCAGCGCAGGTCGTTCGTGAAGCGATTAATGCCCTTTCCTTCGACGTTAACTGGCAACACGACCCTACCCGCGGTGATCCGTTTAAAATTGTTTATGAAGTTTATCAAGACACAAATGGTAACGTTGTAAGGGCAGATAATTTAAAATATGTTGCCTTTGATCCAGGCGGGAAAAATAATGTACGCCGTGTTTATCGCTTCCAACCCGTAAAAGGAACCCCCGGTTATTATGATGCCAACGGGGTCAGTGTTGTTAAAACTTTGTTGCAAACACCGATGGATCCCTCCAAAATGCGTGTGACATCAAAATTTGGTCGACGGATCCATCCCATTTTAGGATATTCAAAACAACATAAAGGGGTAGATTTCGCTGCTGCGACAGGAACACCCGTTCGAGCAGCGGGAGATGGTATCATTGTAAAAGCGTCCTATTGGGGGCATTATGGCAATATTGTCCAAATCAAGCACAACAGTGAATATACGACCGCTTATGCTCACTTGAGTCGCATGAAAGTTAAGGTTGGACAAAAAGTACGTCAAAACCAAATTATTGGGAATGTTGGGGCAACAGGTCGGACAACAGGCGCTCATCTTCACTATGAAGTCCTTCGCAATGGAATCCACATTAATCCTCAAAGCCTTAAGCTTTTGCCGACTGTAAAACTGAATCCAAAAGATTTAGCTGACTTCCGTCGCGTTAAGATGCAAATTGAAAAGGAAATAGCAGAAATGCCTTCTGCGCCTTCTCAAATTGCTTCTGTTGATACGCGGATCAAGACAAGCTGAAGGAATTTATTGCTGTTAAAAGACACATAATTTTGATAAATAATATCAAAAATGTATGATGGGACTTGCTTTTATCCCCATATAACGCTAAATACTAAGGAGCCTAAGTCCCCATCGTCTAGAGGCCTAGGACACCGCCCTTTCAAGGCGGTAACACGGGTTCGAATCCCGTTGGGGGCACCATTATTTATCAACCTCTTAAACACGCTATGAACTCACTTTTATCCATCCAAAAACTAAACCCTCTTAATGCCGAAATTATCTCACCTGCCCCTCTTAAAATTATCAACGATAATAAAGGCAGGTCTATATTTCTCAATTCAACAAAATCAATAAACACTTTTGCTATCTTGGAGATTATACCGGGCGCAGAAATTCGTGGGAATCATTATCACCTCCATAAGAGCGAAACGATGTATATTATTGATGGGAAAGTGACGCTCTATTATTGGTTACCAGATAAGTCAGAAGTAGAAGAAACACTTGTAGAAAGCGGCCATTTAATTACGATCAAACCCGGACTTGGACATGCCTATAAAGCAATAAATAAGACCTTAGCTTTTGAAATGGGAACACATCCTTACAATCCGGCAGATACAATTTATGATTATAGAATGATGGCTGAAATATAAGCATTCCCCTCACAAATCAACTGACATTATGGTAATGGGGTGATGATCCACTTTATCTGTTTTAAGGACTGTCCACCCTAAATCCCCATACCAATCACAAAGAGCCGGATCAAAAGTAAGGAGATAAAGCTTTTTACAGGGAAGATGTTTTACGTAATCGATTGCGGATTGGTGAAGTTTCTTTCCAATCCCTTTGCACTTATAGTCTTCTTTCACCAAAAGTCCACCAAGCCAAGGAGTTAAGCCTTTTACAGGACATAGTTCATGCTTTTGTAGCATAACAAAGCCAACCAAATTTGGGCCATCTAGAGCAATCATTGTCAAAGGCAAGCCAGATTTTCGAGCTGTTTTTGTTACCCATTTCGTGGTCGTTTCTAAAGAAGAGCGAGGATAAAAAAATCCCCATTTTTCAAACATCCACTGGGCTAACGCTGGAATATGATGAGGATAATTTTCGAGATAGTCGATTGTAACGTTCATAAAAACAATTTTGCCTATACCAACTTCTTCTTCAACAACTCATTTACCACACCAGGGTTTGCTTTCCCCTGCATCACTTTCATGATTTGTCCGACAAAGTAGCCAAACAACTGTTCTTTGCCACTTTTGTATTCGCCCACCTTCTCAGCATCGCGCGCCAGAAGCTCATCGATGGCTTTTTCAATAGCGCCTGTATCTGAGATTTGACGCAGCCCCAGCTCATCCACCAAAACTGCTGGCTCTTTGCCGCTGTCCCACATCTTGGCAAAGACGTCTTTGGCAATTTTTCCAGAAATCGTATCGTCCAGGATAAGATCCACCAATTGGGCTAAATGGTTTGCTGGTAGAGCCATAGATTCAATGGTTTTGCTGTCCCGGTTTAAGGCGGCAAAAACCTCCCCCATCAACCAGTTCGCGATCATTTTCGCAGCTTGGGCATGATCCTTTGCTTGGGAGGCTGCCACGGCTTGTTCATAATAAGCGGCAATTTCTTGCTCACCCACAATGACAGAGGCATCATAAGGCGACAAACCAAAGTCCGCCATCAATCGTGCCCTCTTTGCATCCGGAAGCTCAGGCATGGTGGCGCGAACCGCCTCTATGCGTGCTTGGCTTAACCGCAGAGGGGGTAAGTCCGGATCGGGGAAATAACGATAATCATGAGCGTCTTCTTTGCTGCGCATCGATCGCGTCTCTCCTTTGGTGGGGTCAAAAAGACGGGTTTCCTGGGCAATTTCGCCCCCCTCTTCCAAAATCTCAAGCTGGCGGTAGATTTCATACTCAATGGCCTGCCCCACAAAACGGACGGAATTGACATTCTTAATTTCAGCCCTTGTTCCAAAAGGCGTGCCCGGACGGTGCAGAGAAACGTTCGCATCAGCGCGTAAGCTTCCCTGTTCCATATTGCCATCGCACGTCCCCAGGTACCGCAAAATTGTGCGCAGTTTCTTCATATAAGCCATCGCCTCTGCAGAAGAGCGCATTTCCGGCTCCGAGACAATTTCCATCAAAGCAATACCCGAACGATTCAGGTCAATATAGGTTTTTTGAGGATGGAGGTCATGGATGCTTTTTCCAGCATCTTGTTCCATGTGAATCCGCGTAATGTTGATCCGCTTTGATTGCCCATCATCCAAGTCAATATCTAAATGGCCGCCTGTCACGATGGGACGCGCAAACTGGGAGATCTGATAGCCTGAAGGTAAGTCCGCGTAAAAATAATTTTTCCGATCAAAAGCGGAAACCAGGTGCACCGTTCCTTCTAAGCCCAAACCCGTCTTGATCGCTTGATCCACGCAAACTTGATTCAGAACGGGCAACAGGCCGGGCATGCTTGCCCCAAAAAAACCAACTTGGCTGTTGGGTTCGGCTCCGAAGTCTGTCGAACATCCACAAAAGAGCTTTGAACGTGAAACCACTTGCGCATGAACTTCCAAGCCAATAACCACTTCCCAAAGCCCCGTTTTTCCTTCAATTAAATTCTGTGTCGACATGTCTTTTATGTCCCCTTTCGAAGGCTGTTGACTTGTTCTTCGAACCCTGCCGCTTCCTCGATAGCCAGAGATGCATTGAACAATGTCTGTTCTGAGAATTTTGGCCCAATCAATTGCAACCCGAGAGGCAAACCAGTTTTCGAGAGGCCTGCCGGAATAGATATTCCCGGCAAGGCAGCCAGGTTCACCGTAACCGTGAAGATATCGTTGAGGTACATGGTGACAGGGTCGGCTGGTTTCTCGTCAATCCCAAAAGCCGCTGTGGGAGTTGTTGGCGTTAGCAAAACATCGACTTGGCTAAAAACTCGATCAAAATCTTGTGAAATCAACGTGCGGACTTTTTGGGCCTTCAAATAATAGGCATCATAATACCCTGCGGACAGAACATAAGTTCCGATTAAAATTCGACGACGGACTTCAGACCCAAAACCTTCACGACGGGTGTTTTCATACATCTCATCCAAGGTGGCTCCCGGTATCCGCAAACCATAGCGCAACCCATCATATTTGGCCAAGTTAGACGAAGCTTCCGCCGGGGCAATAACATAATAGGTCGGCAATGCATAGGGTGTCGTAGGCAAAGAAACCTCATGGATGGTAGCGCCTGCTGCTGTCAGCCAATCGATGCCTTGCTGAAGAAGCTTACTCATTTCTTCAGATAGATTCTCCCGGTACTCTTTAGGAATCCCCACCCGTAATTTTTGAATGTCGGAGGTGATATTCCCCAAATAGTCAGGAATCTCCACATTAAGGGACGTTGAGTCCCAAGGATCATAGCTGGCCATGACTTGTGTCATGAGTGCTGCGTCTCGAACAGTCCGCGTCACTGGGCCTGCCTGGTCAAGAGAGGAAGCAAATGCAACCATACCGCGACGGGAACACAATCCATAGGTTGGCTTAATCCCAACCAACCCACAAAATGCGGCCGGTTGTCGGATGGAGCCCCCTGTATCCGAAGCAGTTGCTGCTAAGGCCATATGCGCAGCCACAGCAGCCACCGAACCACCGGAAGATCCCCCGGGAACCAAATCTTTTGTTGGCGCGTCACTGCGGCGCCAAGGACTGATCACGGCGCCATAAGCGCTATTGATGTTGGCCGAGCCCATCGCAAACTCATCCATATTCACCTTACCCAACATCACAGCGCCAGCATCCCAGAGATTTTGCGTGACGGTTGATTCATAAGGAGGTATAAAATCATCCAGAATTTTAGAGGCTGCGGTTGTGCGCACCCCTTTCGTGCAGTAGAGGTCCTTAATCGCAATGGGAAGTCCTTCCAATGCACCAGCCTTACCGGAAGCAAGACGCTTATCCGAAGCTTCTGCTTGTTCTAAAGCCAATTCGGGCGTTTCAGTAATATAGGCATTGAGAGTCCGTTTTTCATCCATCACAGCCAAATGGGCTTTTGTCAGCTCAACGGCGCTAAAGTCTTTTTTTAAAAGGCCGTCCCGAGCTTGCGTTAATGATAGTTTTGTAAGAGTGGTCGTCATGTTTTTCCCCCCTACTCAACAACTTTAGGGACAGAAAACATATTATGGGCCTTTTCAGGAGCATTGGCTAAGATGTCGTCCACACGATTTCCATCGTTCACGACATCTTCCCGTTCCGGTGAAGATTGGGGTTGGCAATCCGTATAGTTTTCGATGCCTGTCACATCCACCTTCTCCAATTGGTCAATCCAATGAAGAATGCCGGAAAGATCCTTTTGCAAGGCAGGCAATTCATCTGCCTCAACACGAATGCGCGCCAAAGTTGCTACCTTCGCAACTTGCTCTCTTGTTAGCTCCATAAAATTATTCCCTTACTGCTTAAGCTCACACCATACAGGTGCATGATCCGATGCTTTTTCTTTAGCACGAGGGGCCCTATCAACGCCAGAGGCTTCCGCTCGGTCTACCGCTAAGGGAGACAAGAGCAGGTGGTCAATACGCAAGCCATTGTCTCGTTGCCATCCACCGCTGCGGTAGTCCCACCAGCTAAAAGGACCAGGCCCCGCATGGTGAAGGCGTAAAGCATCATAATACCCAAGATGAAGCAAAGATTGAAAGTGTTGGCGTTCTGCGGAAGAACATAATATCTCCCCCTGCCAAAGCTCTGGTTGACTGATATCACGGTCTTCCGGAGCAATATTATAGTCTCCGCCGATAACGCAGGCTTCTTCATAAAGAAGGATTGAAGATAAGTGCTCCCGCAGCCTTTCAAGAAATGTCATTTTATACTGATATTTTTCGCTGCCAACGGCTTGACCATTTGGAACATAGACAGACGCCACCCGCATCGTTCCTACAACCGCTTCAATATACCGGCTATGGTCATCTTCTGAAAAAGGAGGCAGACCACGCGTTACATCTTCAATGGGCGCCTTGGCCAGAATCGCCACACCGTTGTAGGTTTTTTGCCCCATAAGAGCGATATTATAACCTAAATCTTCAATAACGGCGTGAGGAAAGTCCTTATCCTCACACTTGATCTCTTGCAACAAAACAATGTCTGGCTGGGCTTCCCGCAACCACTCTGTTACATTGTCGAGCCGCGCGCGAATGGAGTTGACGTTCCAAGTGACAATTTTCATCGGCGTTCTCTCTTAGTTCTAAAGCAATACTACGTTTTTATCATAAACAGATGTTAAGAAAAATTAAGACTTCAGTGCAGCCGTCAAGGTATTCTTCAGCAGATAGGCAATGGTCATGGGGCCAACGCCACCAGGAACCGGGGTTAGAAAACCCGCCACTTGGCTCACCTCATCAAAGGCAATGTCGCCTTTAATTGAAATTGTGCCACCCGGTTGCGTCACACGCGTAATGCCAACATCAATGACGACGGCTCCCGGTTTCACGTAATCTGCTGTAATGAGTTCTGGTTTGCCTATGGCCGTGACCAAAATATCTGCGCGCTGGCATTCTTGCGCTAAATTGCTGGTATGGGAATGGGCTTGCACAACGGTTGCATTTTGAAAGCTTAAGAGCAAAGCCGTGGTGCGCCCCACCAAAAGGGAACGTCCCACCACAACCACATGCTTGCCGTCCAATTTTGGGACGACAGATTGAATGAGGTGAAGGCAGCCCAGGGGCGTGCATGGCACCAGGTTTGGGCGACCTGAGAATAAAAGGCCCAGATTTTGAGGATGCAACGCATCTACATCCTTATGGGGTGCAATATGAGAGATGATGGTGGAAGTATCGATAGAGGTCGGCAAGGGCAATTGAATCAAAATCCCATGTATGCGTTCATCCGCGTTGAGGGCATCGATTTTTTCCAAAACTTGCGCTTGGGTTGAGGTCGCTGGCAAAAGGTGCACATCTGACCGTATGCCAACTTGGGCGCAGGCTTTTCTCTTACTATTGACATAAACATGGCTCGCCGGATTGTCCCCCACCAAAAGAGCAGCAAGGCCCGGCACATATCCGCGTGCCTTCTGAAACGCTTCCACATCTTGGGCGATTTCTTGCCGAAGGTTGGTCGCAAGGGCACGACCATCAATAAGTGTGGCAACCATGACACCTCTTTTAGAAAGGAAAACGAATGGCCAACTGAATGAGTATGCCTTGGATAAAATAAATAATCAAAATGAGAACCAAGGGAGCAATGTCGATTCCCCCGAGGTTTGGCATTAATCGGCGAATGGGGTGAAGGGCAGGTTCCACAACACGAAATAAAAATGTATGAAGGCCGTACACAAAATTGTTGTAGCGATTGATGATATTAAATTGCTCAAGCCAGCCAATCACAACATAAATCACAACGGCCCACCAATAAGCATTCAAAGCCATAATAATAACCCGAATCAAGGGAATCAAAATAACATCCATGAAATTTCTTCTCCTCCTTTTAAGAAGCCAAACGGGCCGCCACTTGTGCATCTTTACGAATTCCCAAAGCCTCTAGGGCTTCTGCCAAAATATGAAACGCCGTCAACCCTGCTTCTTCATATTGCCTTGCAGGCGTGTCGTGGTCAATAAGACGATCCGGCAACATCATCGGTCGTATCTTGATGCCTTGATCCAACAGACCTGATGCCCCTAAAGCCTGAAAGACTTGGGCAGCAAACCCACCTATAGACCCTTCTTCAATCGTAATCAAGACCTCGTGGTTGCGCGCGAGTTGGCAAACCAAATCCGCATCAATAGGTTTGGCGAACCGGGCATCGGCAACCGTCGATGATAAGCCATGGGCCATTAAGAGATCTGCCGCTTTTAAAGCTTCGGCCAAGCGCGTCCCCAGAGACAGGATTGCGATTTTCGTCCCTTCCCGCACGATGCGGCCCTTCCCTATTTCCAAAATTTTAGCAGGGACAGTGAGATCGAGACCAATGCCTTCTCCCCGAGGGTACCGCAAGGCACAAGGCCCATCGTCAATCGCTGCCGCTGTCGCAACCATATGCTTGAGCTCCAGCTCATCAGCTGCTGCCATAATAATCATTCCTGGCAGACAACCCAAATAAGCCAAATCGTAGCTTCCTGCATGGGTTGCCCCGTCTGCCCCCACAAGACCTGCACGATCCAAAGCGAAACGAACGGGCAAGCGTTGCAACATAACATCATGAACAACCTGGTCATAACCCCGTTGCAAAAAGGTGGAATAGATCGCAACGAAAGGTTTTAAACCATCACATGCCATCCCAGCCGCAAAGGTCACCGCATGTTGTTCGGCAATCCCAACGTCAAAGAACCGCTCTGGGAAGGTCTTGGCAAATATATCCAACCCCGTCCCTGATGGCATGGCTGCCGTAACCGCAACGATGCGATCGTCTTTCTTGGCTTCTTCTGTCAAATTTTCCCCAAAGACCCGCGTGTATGTGGGAACAGCTGTCTTTGCAATCTGCTGAATACCCGTCACCACATCAAATTTACTCACCCCATGGTATTTATCCGCTGAGGCTTCGGCCGGCGCATACCCCCGTCCTTTTTGTGTCACGACATGGAGCAAAATGGGCCCAGATTCGGCACGATCCCGGACATTCTTCAAGACAGGAATCAAATGATCCAAATCATGACCATCTACGGGTCCTACGTAAAAGAAACCCAGTTCTTCAAACAATGTTCCGCCAGTGACCATCCCCCGCGCAAATTCTTCAGCACGACGTGCCGCCGTTTCAAGGGATTTTGGCAAATGACTAGCGACATCCTTAGCCATTTTGCGTAAAGAATGATAGGAACGAGAGGAAAGGAGTCTGGACAAATATCCGCTCATTGCCCCGACAGGGGGCGCAATAGACATGTCATTATCATTGAGGATAACGATCAAACGACTGGCCATGGCTCCTGCATTATTGAGAGCTTCATAAGCCATACCGGCGCTCATCGCCCCGTCCCCGATTACGGCAACGATATTGTGGTCTTCTCCTTTCAAATCCCTGGCAACGGCAAAGCCTAACGCCGCAGAAATGGAGGTTGCCGCATGGGCGGCCCCGAAAGGGTCATACGCACTTTCAGACCGCCGTGTAAAGCCAGATGGCCCTCCCGCCTGTCGCAAAAGGGACATTTGCCCCCGTCGTTCGGTCAAAATTTTATGAGGATAAGCCTGGTGACCCACATCCCAAAGCAGCTTGTCTTGAGGGGTATCAAAGACATGATGCAGCGCGACAGTCAGCTCCACCACCCCTAAGCTTGCACCCAAATGCCCCCCTGTACGAGACACAATATGGATGGTTTCTTGGCGCACTTCGTCAACAAGATGATACAAACTATCCCTCGATAACCCCTTCATATCGGCAGGAGATTGAATTTTATCGAGATAAGGCGTCTTCTTTAAAATCAGATCATTCAAGCGAATGGGAACTCCAACTGGGGTATATATATACTCCCCACGAATTTAAGCAAGCCTCATTGGTAAAGCAAGAAGTATATCGTGTAGCTGCTGAATTTTTTAAATTCACCCTTTTCTAGGGCGTGTCATCAATTGAAGTATTTTGTGGCGAACCGAAGGTCAGCGAAGCTAAAATGGTGGGTTTCGAGAACCGTATCGCAGAATACTAAAGACGTATTTGAGAAACGGAAGCGCAGAAAGCCGCCATTTGCAGACCAAAAGACGATCATTGGTGATACGCCCTATGAATTTACAGTTTGTTTACAATTAGATCGTTATGCTAACAATGGTAACAAGCCATTATTAAGGGAGTTCATAATGCATCGAAGCATCCTCTGGGGGATTTTAAGTATTGCCCTGATTGCTGCTGGAGCAAGAAATACCGAAGCTAAAATTGAACCGGCACGTCCCGACCTGAAAACGCCAAAAATTCCGCTGGATCATTATAGCGGTCTTGAAGTCAGCATTGGCCAACCATATGCACCCTTAACCATTGTGATGTACTATTCGTTGAGCTGCGGCCACTGCCATGACTTTCAGGAAAAAGTGCTGCCTGAAATTAAAACAGAATTTATTGATAAAGGCCTGGTTCGATTTGTCTATCGGGACTTTCCAACAGATCACTTCGCCGTCAAGGCTGCAAAGGTTGCCTGGTGCATGGGTAAGGATCACTACCTCACCGTTGCAAAGAAACTCCTTGCAACCCAAGATGACTGGGCCCCCACACCAGATGATAAGGGCGCCATAGATGAAAACAAACTTAAACAGGCAGAAAATGCCCTCCTTAGCATTGCGAAAGAGATGGCAATCACGGATAAAGACTATCGCAAATGCTTGGTGAACCAAAATGTCGAGGATACAATCACTCGAACGAGTTTTGAAGCCCAAAAGACATATCATTTTGAAGGGGCGCCTGGCTTTTTGGTCAATGGGAAAAAATTTGACGCAGATATGAACGTCGAGGCCATCCGGGGCCTCCTCCTTAAGATGGGCATCCATGGGTAAGGAATAGGCTGCATACTCCCTCAAATTCCCTAAGAGCCCGTTAAGAAATAACTGCAACAAATTGATAAAATTTGATATATCATGGAGCCATCAGAGAAGTTCTCCCGCTATCTCGAGAAATTGGACAAAGCGATCACGCACTTTACGAATCAGATGTCTCGAATGAACTATGCCGACTATCGAAAAAGACACCTGCCAATAGGCTCAGGCGTAATGGAAGCTGCTTGCAAAACTCTAATTAAACAGCCACTCTGCAATTCAGGCATGAAATGGAAGCACACAGGGGTTCAAATGGTAATTTCATTAAGGGCAATGTACCAGACTGACGGCCGCTGGCTCCAGTTTTAGGATAGAATAAACGCACAAGGGGTAGCGAGAATTTTATTGCCCTAGATAGGACATTATTTAGCGGTCACACCCTTTGTGTTTGTGGTGCAGGTAAATTATCTGATATATGGTGCTTATAATTTTTTTAAGAATTAGGCGCAAAAGCAATGACAACTCCACAATTAAATTCCCAAAAACCAAAAAGCGTAGTGATAGCTACATACTTTCTTTGGGGTTCTCTAGCATTTATCTTACTCGATCTGGCTTTAAATTGGACCCAATACCTATCCGTATTTCCGCCCAACTTTCCTTATAATAAGGAATTATTTAGCACAGTCATTTATGGAATCATGTTCTCAATAACCCTGCTGCTAATTATTAAGACAGAGGTGGTCCCCAAAATTTGGACAGTTTAGCAGCAAAGTTAAGCTATAGTCGTATTATGTTACGCTGCTAATCTGGTCTCTGAATGGGGCGCCCCATTCAGATTTTTTATTTTTACGTATACCTCATGGGGCGTTTGACCGTCAAAG
>CAMCRD010000034.1 GCA_945877185.1 Candidatus Finniella inopinata
TCTGGATCGGGTATAAAACACCAGTGGTCGTTCGGCCTTCACCGCACAAGCTGTCTCAACTATAGCACGTCCTAAGCGGCACGAGAGAGGGGGGAAGTTACTTTATGTTGTGGGCCGCAGCCCCCAGCCGCGGTTGCGTTGCTCTGGACAAAAATCCATCTTGACATCTCAAAGCCTCCTGGGTCACCTTAAGCCGAACGTTGGTTTTGGCTTTCATGCCAAATGAAATGGGAACACGGAAATTCTGAGGAAGAATAAACCGTGGCTGCCCCCGCAACTGTAAATGGCGAGTTTAATGGTTGTCCTCTATCGAGGATCAAAAGGCCACTGGAAAAGTAACTATTTGGGTTATGGGGCAAATGCTAACGCAATCGAGAACCGGAGCGGAGTTGACTTAACGTCAATGGGAATCGTATACGATTCCCGGAAGCGCAGATGAAGCGTAGCAGTTGTCCATAAGCTGAATCGTTACAACTGGGAAGGCGAACTGTTAGGCAACGACCCATAAGCCAGGAGACCTGCCAACGGATTCGCATCACTTTTCTATAGGGCGGGGCGCTTCTGTGGAACGGGATTACCGCATGTGGTGATGCACAGCAACCACAAGCGGGAGACCTTGGTTTATTGTGCGCAGCTATTTTTCCCTCATTTTACCCTCTATCTTTATAGGAGGTGTTCTTGCAGTACCCCCCCCCGGTCAATCCACCCCAACCCGGTTGCCGAAAGTTATTGTAAAGGGAGCCGCTATTCCTGCGCCTCATCCCTTAGATACGGCCGATATCACCCGTATCACGGCGAAAGACCTGGAACAGCAACAATCCGTAACATTGGCCGATGCTTTACGCCGGGTACCGGGGGTGTACCTGACGCAAGATGGTGGGATTGGTCAAAAGGCAACGGTATCCTTACGGGGGGCATCAACTGGACAGACGGCTGTGATTTTGGATGGGATGCATATTAATGATGTGAGTGCCGATAATGGCGCTGTTGATTTGGCTCCTTGGGGGGTAGATGATGTAGCGGAAATTCAAGTGATTCGCGGTCCTTTCAGTAGCCTGTATGGAACTGATGCTATTGGGGGTGTCGTCGTCATCGAAACAAAAAAAGGTAAAGGTTCAGGAAAAATTCTGGGAAAAGCAGAATTTGGGTCCTATAGCACCTACCAACAAGTTGTTGGTGCTCAAGGACAAAAAGAACGCATTGATTATCAAATAACAGCCTCCCGGCTTCAGTCAGCTGGATCTCCTCTCACACCTGATCGGTTTCGATCTCAGCTTGTTGGAAAAGCAAATGATCCCTTACATCAAGAAAACATTTCCACACGTTTAGGGGCAGGGCATGAAACCACGCATTTGTCTTTTTTCAGTCGATATACCACACGCCGATTAGGTTTTCGTAGTGGATTTCCAGTGAGGGTAGAGCCTTGGCGCCAAAGTATGGATGAGTATTTTAATCGACTTCAAGGACATTTCGAAGGGTTGGAAGGCAAGTGGTCTCATGATGTGGGTATTGCTTATTATGCAAACAATCGCGAAAATGAAAATTCTTTGGGACAAAAAGATGGGGTGAATAAGGGGGATCAGACGCAAGCAGACTGGCGGCAAGCTCTGAGGATCAATGAGAATATACAAGCCCAAATGGCGACGGAGCTGGTTCAGAAGAAGTTTTATACCAGTAGCTTGAATAGCGTTTCAAATCGCGCAAAATCAACCCATGGAGGGCTTGGTGGCGCTCTTTCATTTATAATAGCTGAACCCTTTACTGTCTCTCTCGCTGCTCGTATCGATAAATACCAAGGCCTCCCTGCCGTCACAACCTATCGAGGGGGTGCCGAATATCGTATTTTCGAATTCACGTTTAAAGGGGGGCTTGGAATAGGATTTAAGGCGCCAACTTTGGCACAACGATTCTATAGAAGTCCTAGTTTTGTTGGAAATCCAAATTTAAAGCCAGAGAAAAGCCTAGGCTGGGATTTTGGCGTAGAGCGTTCTTTTCTTCAAAAACGTCTGAATTTGGAAATAATTCTATTTCAGAACCGTATCCGAGATTTAATTGTGTATGGGGGAAATACGAATGTGAACCGTAAAAGAGTACGGACACAAGGTTTTGAAGCCATAGCTAAACTTCAAGTGATGCAAGATTGGCGTATAGTAGTAACCCATACATACACGCAAGCCGTAGATGAACAAACGAAATTGAAGCTAGAGCGCCGTCCCCGCAATAAAACAACCCTACAAGTTATTGGGCAAGTGACGCCAGAATGGCAGGTGAGCGGTAATATTCTCTATGTGGGCACACAAGTTGATTTTGATTCTCAAAATTACCCAAAAAGGATAAGTATGCCAAGCTATACCATCCTCGGTGCTGAAACATCTTACCAGTTGAATGACCAGTGGCAAATTTATGGGCGGGGAGAAAACATTCTAAATCACCGCTATGAAAATCCGGACGGCTATCAACAACCAGGCTTGGGGATTTATATGGGTGTACGAGTAAAATGTTAGAATCAAAGGTCCATGCCATGAAAGAACGCCTTTGGCCAATGGGCATAGCGGCTTTTATCACGCATGGGTTAATGATCGCGGCTTTAGCTCTTGGTATATCGTATCCTCAAGGGGTTTCTTCTCAAGATTTCCGGGTTGAGGTAATGTTTATGTCTGAACCTGGGCAAGAAAAGGGAACAAGTGAAGCGCCAAGAGAGTTTAGGGAAGAGCCTCCCATAAACAAGGTCACAAAGATTTTTCAAGCCAAAAAATCTTCGATGCATTCTGGGAAAAAGATGGCCGCCAAAACAACAAGTTTTAAGCTTTTATCCTCACCCGCTGGCCACCCTTCCGGAGAAGCTGATGCTACCTTCCCCATCTTTAATCCACCCCCAATTTATCCGTATGAAGCAAAACGAAAGAGGCTTCAAGGTATTGTCCTGGTTCAATTGTCTTTAACAGAGACCGGCACTGTCCATAAAGCGACAACCCTTCCTCCCCGCATGGATCCTCTCTTAGAAGATGCGGCTTTAAGCGCCATTTATAAGTGGCGGTTTAAGCCAGGTCCAAGAACCTTAGAAGTGCCCATCGAATTTAAGCTGGTGACTTAAGGGCGTGCCTTGTTCTACAGCGACAATAACGCTCCCCAAATCAACCATCCCAAATAGGGGTTGGCAAAGATTTTTTGGCACTGGGATGGGTTGGTTGGATTGAGATAGACCACTTGGATGGTTGTTATCAAGATACCAACCCCTAGAATGCCATAGTAAGCAATGCCTGCCTTTACCCCATAACCGACAACCATCAGCAAAGAGAACATGATACCATAACTGATGCCAAGGGCGTGTTTAATATGGTCTCCAAACCGAATGGCGGTGGATTTGACGCCTATTTTGAGGTCGTCCTCTTTGTCTTGGAGGGCATAGATCGTGTCATATCCCATCGTCCAAGCGATTCCAGCACCATAAAGGCTCAAAAGGGGTACCCAATTTATGGCTTCATAAGGGGCTACGGCAACAGCGCCGAATATAACGCCAAAATTCATAGCAAAGCCTAAGATGAGTTGTGGCCAATAGGTGATGCGTTTCATGAAGGGATAGAGAGCCAATAAAGTGAGCTCTACCAGGCTTAAGGGCCAACACCGCGGTGGCAAAAAAAAGACTAAAATTGCTAATCCTCCCAAACATTGAAGGCAGAAGAAGATGAAAGCTTGACGGGGCGATAATTCTCCGGTGGCTAACGGACGTGTCTTTGTACGGGCTACTTGGGCGTCAATATCTCGATCAACCAGGTCATTGAAGGTGCAACCTGCACCGCGTATGAGGGTGGCTCCGATGGCAAAAAGGAAAAGGAACTTTAAATTTAAAGAATCAGGCGCAGCAAATGTGATGCCCCACCAGCAAGGAAGAATATAAAGCAAGAGAACGCCGATTGGGCGATCGAGGCGGGTAAGGCGGATGTAGGCATTTACAGAAGAGAACACGAGACGCTTACCCTAGTTTGGCAACGCGCTGCGCATGATGTCCCCCCATAAAATGGGCGCTTAAAAAAGCGGCTAAGCAAGATTTTGCTTGGTCTGCTCCTAAGATACGCCCCCCGACGCACAAGATGTTGGCATTGTTGTGCTCGCGGGCTAGTCGGGCTTCTAGCTCCGTATGGCACACAGCCGCACGTATATCGGGATGACGGTTGGCAGCCATAGCCATGCCCATGCCTGTTCCGCAAACAAGCACACCCAAGATGGCTTGTTCTGTTTTCAGGGCATGGACGACTTTATTTGCAAAGTCAGGATAATCGACAGAATCTAAAGTTTTTGTGCCGCAATCAATGATTGGGTAGTCAAAAGACTTAGCCGCTTCTATAAGTTCATTTTTTAAATTGAAACCCGCATGGTCACATCCAAATGCAATCACTTTGTTGGTCATGGCTTTTCTCCTTAATATAAGGGTTAATCGTGATAAGGTCCTTCTTCCCCAAGGCTTTCTAAGCGACGTTTCAGGATGCGCTTGATCAAGACAAAAATCACGATCAAGATAATGACGGCAATGGTGAAGAACCCAAAATACCGCTTCATCACCTGGAGACCAATTTCTTCAATAACGCCGGCGACCATATACCCCCCTATACAGCTGATGAGGGTCCACACGATGGCTGCAGCTAAATTCAAGGGGGTATACCGTTGAGGGGTGATGCCGCTTGAGCCAATGACGATGGGGCTGATGGTGCGGATTCCCCAAATGAAGCGGAAGCTTAAAATAAACCAGATGTCCCAGCTATGAAGTAACTTAAAAGCCTTATTCGCGGGAGCGTGGAGGCGATGAAATTTCTGGATAAGGGCTTGTCCATAATATCGTCCGACATAATAAAGGGCTTGGTCGGCGAATAGGGTGCCGCAAAACGCGGTGATCATGATTTTTGTTAAAGATAGATGCCCCAGTTGAGCCATGAGACAAGCGACCAGTATGACGGATTCTCCCTCAACCAGGGATCCTAAAAATACGGCGATATAGCCCCAATCTTTGATGATATTAATCAAGTAGTCCATAAATGGGTCAGGCCCTCTCTGGTTTGTTTTTTTTCTACTATACAACATTTGAGGGGGTATATGGTTAAGAAAGTTGAAATGGAACTTGCATTTAATCCTATGACCTATATGATAAAACTATGGTAGGTTAGTTTTAGTAACGAAAAGAAAAGGAGATTACTATGTCAAAAACAGGAACGGTTAAGTGGTTTAACCCGGAAAAAGGTTATGGATTTATTACGATTGATGATGGGTCACCAGATGCATTCGTTCACATGAGTGAAGTTGAAAAAGCAGGTCTTAGCACTCTTTCTGAGAACCAAAAGGTCGAGTTTGAATTGCAGGAAAATAAAGGCAAAATGGCTGCGGTTAACCTCAAGGTTCTTTAAGGTCTTTTTGTTGTTCTCTCCCCTTACCCAGCCATGGTTATGTCGTGTGGTGAGGGGAAGAGGCAAAAACCATTCTTAATAAACGTGCTTTGTACACGGGCTCACAAGTTAGGTTTTTTGTGGGGTGGGTGTGCTTTGCTAAAGAACTCCCCAATCTTTGAAATTTCATTTTCTTAAAAACAAACGATGGCGTCAGGGCTCAGAGTTTCGTATAAAGGAAGGCAGAGTGATTGTCCTTATGCCTTCATGAATAAGGTTGGGTTAATGACCCAGTAATAGACCAGGCTGGTTTGGATATCACCCATTAAAAATTTTGATGCTCAAGGAGAAGATATTATGGCGGGATCTGTAAATAAGGTTATTTTGGTTGGGAATTTAGGGCGTGATCCTGAGGTTCGACACAATCCAGAAGGGGGAAAAATTGTGACCCTCTCCGTTGCCACGGGCGAGTCTTGGAAAGATAAAGCGACGGGCGAGCGTCGTGACCGCACCGAATGGCATCGGGTGGTTGTTTTTAATGATAAACTAGCCGAAGTCTCTGAAAAATATCTCAAAAAAGGTTCTAAAGTCTACCTTGAGGGCCAGTTACAAACCCGTAAATGGACTGATCAACAAGGCCAAGAGCGCTATACGACCGAAATCATTCTGGGCCGGTATCGCGGTGAAATGACCATGCTCGATACCCGTGGTGGGGGAGATGAGCAAGGCATGGGTGAGGGTTATGATGCATTTCCGTCATCAACTCCTTCGAGCTCTGGTGGCAGCGGTGGGTTTGGGGCTGGTTTAAGCACAGCACCCCTTGGTAGTGGTGGCGGTGCCCCTTTGAATGACGAAGTGCCTTTCTAATAAGTATGAGATTTCTTAGCAATAAAAATTTAATTAAGGCATGAACCATAAGGGATATAAAAAATGACAATACCTTTTAAAAAATTCTTGAATGCTTTCTTTATCTGCTGTCTTTTGAGCATGGCATCCTGGGGAGCGGAGACGGTTTTTTCGGCTGAAATAAGGGCATTTTCTCCAGCTAATTTGATTATTTATCCTCAAGATGAAAGAGGGAGTGCGCATGAGCAGATTTTGCAGATCATTAACGAAGCTCAAAGCACAATTGATCTGGGGGCCTACAAAATAGAGGATCCTCGAATCGCTGATGCTCTTATAAAGAGCTTAGAACGAAAGGTTGTTGTCAGAGTTATTCTCGAAAAAAATCATTACCAACATGAGTTTAATAAGGACAGTCAAGATCTTGTGCTCGAACAGCTGCTAAAGGCAGGGGCTATCGTTCACGAACGACCAGATGAGTTAAAAGAAAAATACCCAGGTGGTCATATGCATGCTCGGTATTTCATCGTGGATGGTGAGAAACTTGTCCTAACCACCGGTAATTTTGACCAGACAACATTTGATCATTGTCGAGATTTTGCTATCGTTATTCATAAAAATGAAGAAAACAAGGGTCAATTCCAACTCATTCAAGAGATTTTCGAAAGAGATTGGGATAATAATCCCACTGCCCCATCAACTGAACCCACAGTCATCTTGGGGCCTGAAGGTCAAAGAGAAAAGATTGCAACGTTTCTCAATACAGCCACTCAAACCTTACAGATCTATCAGCAATATTGTAATGATCCGGACATGGCGGACTTGCTCATTGCTCTTCACAAAAAGGGATTGAGTATTCAGCTATTGATGATGGCTTATCCAACAAGCTACGATAAAGATCCAAACCAAGTTACGCAAGATCGTTTAGCCGACGCTGGTATTGAGGTTAAACTTGTTAATCCTGATGATCAGATTTATATGCATGCCCGCGGTATCATTCTGGATAACAAGGTTGCGCTTATCGGAACAACCAGCCTTTCTCCCCCATCCCTGGATCAGAACCGAGAGTTAAATGTGGTCATTAAGGGTAAGACAGTGGATGCTCTCGCGCAGCAGTTTGCCAAAGATTGGTCCCAAGCTTTGAGTTTGGAAAAAGGGCGCCAGGAGGCCAAAGAAAAAAAGGTAGACTGGACACAAAAGTTTTCAAAAAAATAAAGAGAGTATTTATTTTAGAGCCTAAAAGGAAAGAAGTAAAATGACAACGTCCCTTCAGCCATCTGATATTAAGCCTGTTGCCATTGAAGAGGAGATGAAACGCTCCTATTTAGATTATGCGATGAGCGTTATCGTTTCACGTGCATTGCCTGATGTGCGGGATGGCTTGAAACCGGTTCATCGACGGATTTTGTATGCGATGAAGGAGGCCGGAAACGAATATAACCGTCCGTATCGTAAGTCGGCGCGCACTGTCGGTGACGTCATGGGTAAGTACCATCCCCACGGGGACATGGCCATTTATGATGCTATGGTCCGGTTAGCACAAGACTTTTCTTTGCGCTTAACTTTGGTTGACGGCCAAGGGAACTTTGGTTCCATGGATGGCGATCCTGCAGCGGCATCCCGGTATACGGAAGCCCGCCTGAGCCGCCCGGCCCACGCGCTTTTGGAAGATATTGATAGAGATACGGTTGACTTCCAACCCAACTATGATGATTCGATGACCGAGCCCAAAGTATTACCGGCAAGGTTTCCCAATATTTTGGTTAATGGCGGAAGCGGCATCGCAGTTGGCATGGCCACCAACATCCCTACCCATAATTTGGGGGAGGTTTTGGAAGCATGTTGTGCACTGATCGATAATCCTCACTTAACCGTTGAAGAATTGATCGCAATCGTTCCGGGGCCAGATTTCCCGACAGGCGCTTCCATTATCGGCCGGGGAGGCATTTTTGAAGCCTACCGCACAGGCCGTGGTTCCATTGTTATTCGGGGAAAAACGCATTTTGAGACCCTTCGCGGCGATCGAGAAGCCATCATCATTGATGAAGTACCTTACCAGGTAAATAAAGCCCGGATGATTGAGCGCATTGCAGAAGTTGTTAAAGAAAAGATTATTGAGGGTATCTCCGACTTGCGGGATGAATCTGACCGCCAAGGGATGCGTGTCGTCATTGAATTGAAACGCGATGCCGTACCAGACGTTGTTTTGAACCAACTCTATCGATATACGGCTTTGCAAACTTCCTTCGGTATTAATATGTTGGCCCTCAATCATGGGCGCCCGGAACAGTTGCCCTTAAAGAGAATTCTTGAGGCCTTCCTTGAGTTCCGTGAAGAAGTGATCTTACGGCGTACCCGCTTTGAGCTTGCACGGGCACGTGAGAAAGCCCATCTCTTTGTCGGATTGGCCATTGCGGTTGCTAATATTGATCCCATTATTGCCTTAATTAAGGCGGCGACGGACCGCCAAGTGGCCAAAGCCCAATTGATGGAACGAGACTGGCCTTCGGAAGCTGTTGCATCCATGATTTCTTTGGTGGAGCCGGATCGAGAAGTTTTCGGCAGTACCTATCGTTTGTCTGATGCGCAAGCCCAAGCCATTTTGGACTTGCGTTTACATCGTTTGACCGGCCTCGAGCGGGATAAAATTGCCGCAGATTTGCAAGAGCTTGCCGATAAGATTGCAGAATATTTGCGCATTTTGGCCTCCCGTCAACTCGTGATGGATATTTTGCGCAATGAACTGATTGAAATGAAGACACAGTTTGCCACGCCCCGTCGAACCCTCATTGAGGATGGGGAATCTTCTGTGGATATGGAAGACTTGATCCAGCGTGAGGACATGGTCGTTACGGTCAGTTTAAATGGTTATATCAAGCGCGTTCCTTTATCTACCTACCGCGCTCAAAGACGGGGTGGTAAAGGACGGTCCGGCATGGCGACGCGGGATGAGGATATCGTGAGCGATGTCTTTGTTGCCAATACCCACAGTCCCGTCTTGTTCTTTAGTTCCATTGGGCGTGTCTACCAAATGAAAGCGTATCGCTTGCCGTTAGCAACCCCCCAGGCCCGTGGGCGACCGATGATTAACTTACTGCCATTAACGGAGGGAGAGACCATCTCGACAGTCATGGTTTTGCCAGAGGAAGAGCATCTCTGGGATCAGATGTTCGTGATGTTTGCAACCTCTAAGGGGAATGTCCGCCGTAACCGCCTCAGTGATTTCTTGAATATTAAGGCCAATGGTAAAATCGCCATGAAGCTGGACGAGGGGGAAAATCTCATTGCTGTTCAGACCTGTACGGAAAACGACGATGTCTTGTTATCAACACGCAAAGGAAAGTGCATCCGTTTCCATATGAACGAGATTCGCATCTTTGTGGGCCGTGATTCTAATGGTGTGCGTGGCGTTCGTCTATCCCAAGATGATCGCGTCATCTCGATGGCCATTATGGGCCAGATGATCCTGTCTACGGAAGAGCGTGACGCTTATTTACGCCAGGCTGCAAAAGCGCGACAAGCTCTTGAAGGAGGAACAGAAGAGGGTATCGATGAAGCAGGTGATGAAGAAGGATCAACCGATACCTTAAAATTGTCGCCGGAACGCATTTTAGAGCTTGCGTCTGGTGAGCAGTTTATTTTGACTGTGACGGAGAAGGGATTTGGAAAGCGGAGCTCCTCCTATGGTTACCGCACAACAGGTCGTGGCGGTATGGGCGTTGACAGTATTATTGTGAACGACCGCAATGGCGGTGTCGTTGGGTCCTTCCCGGTTGACCCAACCGATCAAATCATGTTGGTGACCGATGGGGGGCAGTTGATTCGCTGTCCTGTTCACGACATTCGCATTGCTGGTCGTCGGACCCAAGGGGTTACCATCTTCCGCGTTGGTGAGGAAGAAAAAGTGGTGGCGGTAAGCCGTATTTCCTTAGGCGAAGAGGACGATGTTAATACGGATACGGATCTTGAAGAGGGTGGAGGGGACGAATCCACTGAAGGAACGATTGTTGAGAATGCTGGTGTCGCTGATGGTGCTGAACATACAGAAGCAGTTTCTCTCGTTGCAGAGTAAAAAGAGCCTCTAAAATGGTCGATATCTCACAATATCCTTATTTTTCATATGATCAAGTCATCGATCAGTTGTGTGAACCCATCACTCAGCATGCAGATATACGACTTTTTATCTTCTGCAGGAAATATCCAAATCAAGAGCGGTTTATGATGTCAACCCATAAAAGTCTTGGTGTTGATTATTATTCCCTTGAGTTTTATCGTTACGGCCTTTTTAACAAGAATCCGCAAACCTATGAATCTGGTTTTCATATGTGGGATCATTTGGCATGTGACCCCAACAAAATATATGAGCATATTCGAAGGGAGCATTCTCTCGCCCATGGGTTGACGGTCGTCCAGCAACATGGGGACTATTGTGACTTTTTTATGGTTGCGACCAGTCCTAATAATAGCCAGATCAATAATTTTTATCTGAACAGAAAAGAAGTGTTTACGCAATTTATGGGTGATTTTTATGAAACGTTAGCCCCAACTCTTCAAGAATTAGCGCATCATAAAGTCGCTGTTCCTTATAGAACCGATGGGGATGAAAATTTTCGTATTACTCTGTCTCCCCGCCAGCAAGATTGTGCCCTTCTTATGGCGCAGGGGTTTACTTCAAAAGAAATTGCTAAAACCCTTCATCTTTCCTATCGAACGGTTGAAGAGTATATCAATATCTTAAAAGAAAGATTTGAGGCAAAAAACCGTACCCACCTTTTGGGAATGCTGCAAAAGAATCTCTGATCCCCGCATTTCTACGGGGTTTTAAATCTCCAAAGAATCATTCAATTTACGCATTGTGAGTTTAGTTTTTTGACGGTTATTTTCTATTTACATAGCCTATCATTATTGCTAGTGAATTGGATTTAAAATTTTCAACACCTCAAAATAAGGGTATAAAATGTTCTTTAGGAAGAAAAATAAAATAATAAATTCTGTTATTTCATTAATGATAATTTTTGTTTTCTCTGCTAATAGCTCTGAAGCGCGAAAGCTGATTATTATCGGAGGAGGCCATGTTGGTTTAATTGAAGCGTGCTTAGCCTATCTTAGAGCGCATAAAAATGGCCAAGAATTGCAAATTGAGATATTTGAAAAGAATCAAAAAATAGAAGAAACAACAGCTGCGAACATATGGAACAGCCATACGCCTGATGAGATCGTGAGTGTTGTTCCGCGTGGCCAGGAATTACGTCAAAAATTAAAGATCTCCTTTGACCAACCGGGCGGTATACGCGTCAATGATGTTCCAGGTGTTAATGACTCAGAATGTGCGCGCCATTTTGTCGATGAAGTCATACGTTATGGTCAGGATGTAAAAGGGAATGAAACCCGTACGGGTGTTCTCTTGAGGCTTGGTAAGGCAGGAATGGCCTTATGGAAGCAGCTTTATGAGACAGCAGATGATGAATTAAGAGCTATCTTTGAAGAGTCGAACTTCAATCCTTGTTGTGAACTGGCAGGCAAAGAAGAGAAGAAACTTCATCAAGGATACCGCATCGACCTTATCTATGGTGTTCCACAAGCCGTAAATCGTGCAAAGGATATGATGTCCAGCTACCAAAAATTGGGCTATAAAAATTGCCAAATTTTATCACCGGATGAGGTGGTGGCGCGCGATCCAAGCCTTGCTCAGTTTTGCATCCAGCATGCTGTTGGTGAACCGGGAAAACGTCAATGGAAAGAAGATAGCATCGCTTTATGGCGCCCTGGCGGTTGCCTAGATACACAAAAATTTCTCCCGTTGCTTGTTGGTTATTTGAAAAAAACCATGGGGGCAGATTTTCAACTGCACCTTAACAAAAAGGTCATAGGGGTTATGTATGGTCAGGACAACGCCAAACCGGTCATGATAAAAGGGTTGAAATTTGCGGACGGAACCCAAACGGAGAACAATCCCAATTCGACGACCTATGTCTTTTGTCCAGGTGAAGCTGTTGGAACATTGAAGAACCTTGGATTTCAGGAGCCAGCTTACGCAGGATTTGCGGGAGCTTCTTTGTGCCTTAATGTTCCGCTTTCAGACGAACAGTTGAAGGAATTTGAGGGCTTTAATCATTGTATGGAAGTCCATAAGGTTGGTATCTGCCTTGCTTGGCAAGCCAGAATCAGAGATGGCAAAATCTTTTTAGGGGGAGCGGGAACAAAATCTTTTTATGCTGATAAAGAACCAACGGTTCGTGAAGCTTTTGCAAAGAACAGAAACCTTTTGCAGCTCGTAATGTTTAACGATGTGTTGCCTTGGGTTGTTTCTATCGCCCTCAACAGAGATACGACAGGACAACAATTAACGGAAGAAGATATGGACATTTTAGAGGAAAAGAAAATAGCGAAGCGTTGGGTAGGAAGGCGTTCTGTTGCTTATGATGGTTTTCCAACATTAGGACATCTTTATCATAAGGGTGAAGTCGTCTCCAATGGTCGTGTTACAACCCATGCAGGTTCAGGGGGAGGCTCATTTTCTCTCGTAACTTCTTTAATCAGTAGTTTCGCTCTGCATCCAGAAGAAGTCCGAGAAGAGCTAAAACGGGTAGACCTTAGTCCGGATTTTGCGCAGGAGGTCTTGCATTATGCAGATTCAAGACGCGAGGCGACAAGTTCAGAATAGCCCGTGCGTTTAGGTGCCCCTAATAACTATACTCCTGATAGTTTTTATATCGGGAGTGTGGATTTAGGTGTACTGTGAGCACAACAAGCCAGGGTAAAATTATATTTAAATAAACTTGGTGAATTTCTTTTGTCCACTTGACTTTCCTTTCAAAAAGTATATATATTGTATATACAATAGGAGGTGATTATGGTGATGCATTTACATAAATGGGGGAATAGCCTTGGTGTGCGCGTTCCCGCGCAGTTTATAAAGCAACTTAATCTGAATGAGTCAGATCCACTGGAGATGGTGCTGGATTTAGAGGGAGAGTCGCTGATTATTCGTCGTAAGCTGGTTGTTCGACGGAAAAAATATGATCTAAAGACACTTCTTTCCAAAATTACACCTGAGCAGTTAACAAAAGAAGCTTGGGAAGAGGACTCTCCACGGGGACATGAGGCATGGTAAAATATGTACCTGATCGGGGGGACGTGATTTGGCTAGATTTCGATCCTCAAAAAGGGAAAGAAATTCAAAAAAGAAGACCGGCTCTTGTTTTATCTTTAAAAAATTATAACGCAAAGGTCGGTTTAGCATTAGTGACGCCAATAACAAGCAAGATTAAAGGTTACCCATTTGAGGTTGCTTTCTCAGACTCTAAAATGGGATCGGGGTCGGTTCTGGCTGATCAAATTCGTTCTCTTGATTGGAATGAGCGACATGCTGAAAAAATTACGAGATTTAAATTTTCTTTAGTAGAAGATGTCCTTGCTAAAGTTCGAGTCCTCTTAGACTAAAACGCAGCTTAAGATTTAAAGAAAAAATGGTGGTCGCAACAGGGATTGAACCTGTGACCCCTACGATGTCAACGTAGTGCTCTACCGCTGAGCTATGCGACCAATATCATTGGTTTCTACTATGGTCCTTCAGAAATAGCAAGACTCAAGTGGTGAGGATAGAAAGTTTCCTTAATTCTCGTCGACACTGGGCTGCGTCTGTAAAGTGAATCCCATGAAGACCAACGTTTTGGGCTCCTTGAACATTTTTCAAAAGGTCATCAATGAAAACGGTTTCTTCAGGAATTAAATGATAAGAATCAATAAGATGCTTGTATATTACGGGAGAGGGCTTAAGCACGCCAATTTCCGCAGAAACAACGGTTCCTAAGAATTTATCGAAGAAATCATATCGATCCTTTAAAAAAGCGACAATTTCATTCACATTATCTGTAATAGAATAGAGGGGAACTCCTTTGGCATGCAATTCATCAAGCAGCTCAAAGCTTCCTTCTAAAGGAACCAGAGATTCCCTTACGGCGATCATCAGGTCTGTAAGTGTCGATTCAGGAATGGCGAGTTGCTGGCTATAAATTTTCAAGGCTTCTTTCTCTGTCAATTTTCCTAAGTTAAGGTCATACCAAAGGGGGGACTTAAAAATTTTGACAGTAAGGTCTTGAGGTGATTTTTCTTGGGGAAAGAAAGCAGATACAACATCTAGGGGAGCCCAGCGTACCAACACATTGCCAACGTCAAACACGATATTTTTGATTTTCATATCCCTATTTCCTTATTATGGGCGCCTGTGACTGTGTTGCAGAATGGATAACATAGCCTTAAGACGAATCCAAGTAGGTTGTTTTAAAAATTTGGTATGGTTGTAAATAATTTTCTTGACAAAATGACTGCCTGTCTTCACATAATGGGGTGTACGGTTATTAATTCTTTTTAAGGATTTTTTTGTGGAACGTATTCTACATCTTTATTACGGACGATGGCGCGCCTATCACCATTGGTGATCAGATAGGTTTGTTGTTGTTTTGTTTTAAAAATGTAGGAATAGGTTTATGAAAAGTCTTAATCTCAAAAAATTTGTTTATGTTGGTATTGTTTTACTGGGTATGGTTTTGGCAAGCTTAATGCTAAACCCAGTTAAAAACCAGGTTACGGTTGCAATTACCCAAATCGTGCCGCATCCCTCGCTGGATCTCATCCGCAAAGGCATTGAGGATGAGTTGAAAGAACAGAAAATTGAGTGTGATATTCTGTTTGAAAATGCCCAAGGCAATATTGCCGTTGCGTCACAAATTGCCACAAAATTTGTGAGCCTAAAGCCAAATGTTATCGTTCCCATCACCACACCGTCGACGCAAGCTGTTTATGCGGCTGCCAATTCACAAAATATTCCGGTTGTCTTTGCAGCCGTCAATGATCCTGTATCGGCAAAATTAGTGCCTAGTATGGACAAGGCAGGCAAGGGGATTACTGGCGTATCGGACTTGCCGCCTGTTGCTGATCAACTCGCTCTCATTCAAGAAATTTTACCAAAAGCGAAGAAAATCGGGGTTGTATATAATCCCGGCGAAAGTAATTCGGTTGCGGTTTTAGCGCTTTTTGAAAAGGTATTAACGCAAAACGGTATGACCCTTTCTCGGGCAACGGCTGCGAATATGGTCGATGTGGCGGCGGCGACAAAATCATTGGTTGGGAAAGTTGACGCCATTTATATTCCGAATGATAACACCGTCGTTGCCGCCCTTGAGGCGCTCATAAAGGTTGTTCAAGAAAATGGCATTCCCGTATTTTGTGCTGATCCGGAATCAGTCAAACAAGGTTGCCTCGCTGCTGTCACCCACAGCCAATATGGCTTGGGGCGGCAAACAGGTAAAATGGTGGCGAAAGTCCTGAAAGGAACAGATATTCAAAAGTTGCCGGTAGAAAGACCGGCTGTTGTGGAATTATCGATCAATCAGGATACCGCCAAGGTGCTGAATATTGCTTTTCCAGAAGCAGTTTTGGCAAGAGCACAGCACATTGTTAAAAAGTAATATTTAAACAAGAGGAGAGAAATTATGGAACCCCATCATACCTATTATTATTTGGATTACGCATACAAAAAAGGTGTTGAAAAACGAATTTTAAAATGGAGTACTTTGTTATGGCCTTTAGAACGATTATAAAAACTGCTATTTGTTTACTACTACCAATGGCTGTTGCCTTTGGTGCAGCCTCTCCTACCCCTCCCACTTATAAAGTTGGCGTCATTCAGACCATTGAACACCCTGCTTTAGATAAAACGCGCCAAGGAATCCTGGACGAATTGACGGATCAGGGTTTTAAGGAAAATCTCCAATGGAACTGGGAATCCGCACAAATGAATCAGGCTCTGGCAATGCAAATTGCCCAGAAATTTGTGGGCCAAGGTGTTGATCTTATTGTTGCTATTGGCACACCGGCTGCCCAAGCTGCCTTAAGTGCTACACGGAATGCTAATATTCCTGTTATTTTTTCATCTGTGACGGATCCAAAGTCCGCAAAACTTGTGGGAAATATTGCCGGTGTTTCAAACTATGTGTCGGTGTCCTATCACTTCGACCTCATCTCCCAGATTCTTCCTGGCAAAAAGAGAATTGGAATTATTTATAATGTTGGTGATGTCAATTCGGTGACTTTAGTTGACCAAATGAAAACGGTTGCACGTGAAAAAGGATTTGAATTAGAACTAGCAACAGTCTCTAAAACAAGTGAAGTTTCTGCAGCAACCGATAATTTAATTGGAAAAAAAGTCGATGCGATTTTTATTAATAATGACAATACGGCTTTAGCTGCTTTTGATGGTATTGCCAAAATTTGTAGCTTAAATAAGATGCCTCTTTTTGCAAGTGATGCTGATGTCTTGGAAAAAGGTGCTTTGGCCGTACGCGGACCTGATCAATACGATTTGGGACGTCAGACAGGACGCATGGTTGCAAAAACCCTTCGTCAAGAGGCCAAAGCAGAGGATTTAGGTACAGAGCTTCCTGAGAAAGTAGAGGTCTATCTCAATGAGGAAAGAGCAAAAGCCCTTGGGATTGTTTTTTCACCAGACGTGAAAAAAGGGGGAGAGAAGTCATGAAACCCCTCCATTTACTTATTTTTACGATTTTTGGGATGAGTTTCGCAGACGATACCTCAAAACTCCCTATTGTTGTTATTACACAAATTGTCGAGCATGAGGCTTTAACAAACGAACGTGATGGGGTTATTGAGGCGCTCAAGGATGCGGGTTTTGAAAATGGTAAGACCATTACCATTTTGTATGAAAATGCCCAAGGCAATATCGCAACGGCAAGTCAAATTGCGGCTGGTTTTGCCAGTCGGCAACCGGATGTTGCCGTGGGCATTTCCACACCTTCTGCCCAAGCCCTCATTCAACCCATGGCTAAGCAAGGGGTGCCTGTGGTGTTTACGGCCGTGACAGACCCACTTGAAGCAAGGTTAGTCTCGACCCTCGATAAACGACCTGAAAATGTAACAGGTGTGAGTGATGGCTTGGCCTTACAGCCTCAGTTAGAGCTCATTCAAAAGCTTTTGCCAAAGGCACGGATTATTGGGGTTATCTATAATCCTGGGGAAGCGAATTCGGCAAAAGCTGTTTTGAAATTGCAAGATCTTGCGCCAGCAATGGGTTTTTCTCTTGTTTTTGCAACAACAGCAAAGACATCAGATACCATGATGGCTGCGATAAGCTTGGTTGGGAAAGCAGACGTGATTTTCATCCCTAATGATAATACGGCTATGGCCTCAATTGTTGGGATCGTAAGCTTCGGACGGGCAAATGGCTTACCTGTTTTAACACCAGACTACGATTCTGTAGATCAGGGGGTTTTGGCGGTCCGGTCAGCGTCTCATAAAGCCATGGGCTATAAAGCTGGGCAAATGGTTGCCAAGATCTTAAAAGGAGAAAAAGCTTCAGATCTGCCAGTGGAGGTTGACCATAAGATGGATTTGGCTATCAATATGACATCCGCTACACAAATGGGAATAACCATCTCTGAGGACATGAAAAAAGAGGCAAAGTTGGTGGAATAAATGAATGAATTTTTACGCGTTTTCAAAAGAACCTTCAAACTCTTTGGCTATGATTTAAAGAAGGCCGGTAAATTTACCTTACAGCCTCTTAAAAACCAACCAGACATCTTTACAAACCGTTTACAAATCTTTTGACCAAGACAAACATAAGGTTACGGGGGATCTTGATAAACTGGTTGTTTTTATCCGCACGTGCTTGCGCACCAACCGTAATGTCGATACGCGCCCTCGTTTTACAGGGGGAAGCACAACGGAAACGGTTTATCGGTGTTTAAGATCAACAATTCGTTCCGTGAATCATGCGTTTCATCAAGACGGCGGCCGTAACGTAGAAGTTATCATTTTAGATGACCATTCAGACGACTCTTATCTGGAAAAAATAAAAGAACTGTGTGGAGAACTTCAGTGTCCCTCGACAATCCAGACCACACGAGACACTGGCCAAGGCAAATCATTGCATGAACAATTCGAGCTTGCAAAGTCCCTCAATGCTTTATGTTATTTTTGTGAAGATGATTATTTGCATGAGCCTTCCGCGATTATGGAGATGTGGAATTTCTATCGTCAGATGGTTGAGCAAACAGGTAACCATTTGGTGTTGCATCCTCAGGAGTGCGAGTTCTTGTACCAAACCCATTATTCGTCCTATATCATTGCTGGGGAAAAACGCCATTGGCGAACCATGAACCATGCAACCCATGTTTTGTTTATGCACAGCGATGTTGTGAAATCCCTCACTACCCGTCACTTTTTTAAAAGGTTCCATTTTTAGCCAATTCCAAGAGGTTTAAAAGGGTTTCTAGAACTCCAACAGCCGACTGAGCAAGTAGAAACTGAAAGCGAATCAGGCCTTGCTTGAAGACTGAATAGAGAGGACAAT
>CAMCRD010000035.1 GCA_945877185.1 Candidatus Finniella inopinata
GGTGGATTGAGAAGTGTTTTGATATCTTTTGAGTAAGGGGATTTAGTTTCATTATTTTAGAATCCTTTCTTTGATGAGGAGCGATTCCAAAATGTAAGCTATTTCTCCTTACCTCTCAATACGTTGCTAAAAGTGACGGGTAGTGAGGACTCAATGACCATCTCAGAAATAGAGAGAAAAAAATCGTGCTTAAAAGTTTACCTGTCCAACTGATCCTTGCCATTTTCGCTGCTTTTTTCTTAAGCGATATCTTTAACCTTGAAACGATTCGTTTCTTTTTCTCCGTAAGCTGTGGCTTGAAAGAAATCCTCATGGGCGTTTTGCCCTTCGTCATCTTCAGCTATATTACGGCCGCTATTTTATCTATGGAGCAACGGGCACCGTGGCTTATCTTCAGCATCTTAGCGCTTGTCACGGCATCAAACGCCTTTACCGTTCTCGTCTCTTATGGCGTTGGCGTTAGTCTTTTACCATTGCTGACGTTTGGAGGGACGTCGGCCCTCTCTGGAATTCAAGACACGGTTACCCCCCTCTTCTCTCTCCCGATCCCTGAAATTTTGGCGCCGGACCAATCTTTGTTACTGGGTATCATTGTCGGCCTCCTCTTTAGCTTTATCAAGGTTCCTGCTGTTACAGCTTTAGCCCAAAACATGCGCCATTATGTAACCGTATTCTTACAAAAGGCCTTTATCCCCCTGTTGCCCCTTTATGTATTTGGTTTCATTTTGAAAATGGACTACGAAGATACATTGATGATCCTGATCAAAAACTCCGGCCATATATTCGGGCTTGTATGGATCTTTATTTTGGTCTATTTGGCTCTCTTATACTTCATCGTAAGTGGGTTCCGATTAAGCCGCTTCTTTGAGATCATTCGCAATATGGTGCCCGCTGGTATCACAGGATTTTCCACCATGTCAAGCGCCGCCACCATGCCCGTCACGTTGGCAGCAACTGAGAAAAACATGGGGGATGATCAATTTGCAGATCTGGTGATTCCCACAACCGTGAACATCCACTTGATGGGCGACGCTTTAGCGATTCCGATCCTGGCCCTGGCCGTATTGGGTCTGTCCGGCATGCCCTTGCCCACTTTCGAGAGTTATTTACTGTTTGTCGTGTACTTTTGTTTGGCTAAGTTTTCTGTTGCTGGCATTCCGGGCGGCGGCATTATTGTGATGTTGCCGATTTTGCAAAAATACTTGGGCCTAACACCTGAAATGGCCAGCCTCCTGACAACGATCTATATTATTCAAGACCCCATCTTTACCAGCGCCAATGTTATGGGAAATGGGGCGTTTGCTCTTTTGGTGCGCAAAATTACGGGACGGGGGTAAACTGGAGAGTAGGCTACCGGGGAAGTGCCGTTGGCCTACTCTCCAGCACGGGTAAATAAAGAAGCTTCATAAAACATAACTGCTACAGTATATGAAGACAGCTTCTTAGTCCGCCGACTACTTCTTATCCTTAGAATTAGCTTCATGCCTAGCTGCAACCTCTAAGCACTTTTCTTGTGCTTTCTTGCATCCGTCTATCATAGCAATCGTTTCAAAGTACTCAGCATCATCCCCGAACCGATCACGATATCCCCACGCCTTTCTGACTCCTGAAACGCATTCCTCATGAGATTTGTTGCAATCTTCCGATTCTATAGCATATACAAGTTGTAGGTTTGATAAAACGATGCTTACAGCAATTGCCAAGAGCTTTAGTTTGCTAGTGCATGAATTTTTTTTAATAAACATACAAATTCTCCTATTCTATTGTTTTTTGCGTAAAGAATCAATTCTGGGTGTTCCCTACCACTGAACTCATTCTTAAAGACATTATTTCTGAGATTGTTTAAGAAATAGTTAATGAGTGATGTAATTAGGGCTCCCCCATATTGGGCTAAGACCCTCTTCACGCACACCTGGGGAATGGCAAGAACATAATTGTATTCACCTCTATTTCTCTCTCCTATTCCCCTTCCCATTCGCCTTCTCCTTGGGCCATGAGAAATTCCCGCATCAGCCCTGGCGTCACCGTGGTGATTGGATTAATCGCCAAATCTGGATCTTGGCGATCACCGCTCAAGATGAATTGGGTCATAAAGATGCCATCATCCCGTCCCCCAGAAATCCAACTTCCAATCACGGGGATGCGAGCCAATAGGGTGTTGAGCATATAAAGGGGGATGAGTTCCCCCACAAAATTGACCTTATGATGTAGTCGATCAATGGAACCTCCCAAGGTCAACCCAATAGAGGGGCTTATTAACCGAACTTTTTTAAAATGAAGGCTTTCAGGGGTTAATGAAAACTCAGCCTCCCCCGTACTAAAATGAATGCCCCGCCCTGAAAAAATATTCACAATCCCTTGGAGAGATGCTGCAGATAATAACCGTGCCAAGAGGGGCGCCTTATTGATCACAAAGTCCTCAATGGTGATGTTACCGACAATCTCCCAAGCCCTGGGTGCGTCCATTTCTTTTCCATGGTCTTTTAGTGTCTTAATCCCTTGAATAACCAAATGGCCACCTTCTAAGTCATAGCCAGCCCCCAGCATTTCTAGAAGATGCCCTCCATCACCAGATTCTAACGTAAATTGCTGTCGATCTTTGGATAAGGGGGCCATATTTAAGGATATCGACTCCTCATTATGGCGCGCCTTTCCCTTTAATTTTGCCCACATTAACGTATCTTGATGATAGAGCATTTCTCCATTAACTTGCCGAATCACATTCTCTTTCCCAAGCCGGACTTCATCGAGGAATAGATTCACTTTTATCTGAGAGTCGCTTTTGCTATCTTTTGAAGGGGTCGGCTTTATAAGAGGTTCGGGTGCTGAGTCATCTAAAACGTGAGACAAATCAAGCGTTTTTCCTCGAATCGTTGCTTGAATCAAACCTTCTTTATCCCGTTGAATTTCTGATTTTAGCTGACTCTTGCCAATCTGGAAATGCTCAATCTTATAAAGATTGCCCTGCTTGCTTCTCTTGCCTTCAATGACCATGGTTAAGTCAGGAGCAATAAGAGAGGCCTCTTCAAGGGCAAATGAACCTTCATGAGGATCTTTTCGCGCTTTCAGCTTCAAGTGGGCGGCTTTGCCTTTTTCTTTCTGCCAAGACAACACGGGTGAAACCATAATCGCCGATGTCAGATCAGCAAATCCTTCCAATACTCCCCCCTCATTGGGGCTAACCGTATAGTGAACGTTGGTCTCTGCTTGTCCACTCAAATAGTCAGACGCCCTGATGCCAAAATTCTTTAAATTTTCTAAATTGAGAGCACTTTTTAATAAGAATTGACGGCGAAAAGGTATCCCAACATCCGCAAAATACTCCTGCCACTGAATGTGGGTTGCAATCCCCTGAAGGCGACCAGCCCCCTTCATTTCCAATGATTTTTTAGTGACATCTAACTGAAAGGTTCCTTGCTCTAACTTGATGGGTTTCCCCTCTAATTGAGCCTCATACAAAATTTCTCCCTCTGTAATCTGGCTTTGTGCTTTCACATTGATACGATCTAAAGGAAGACCTGTTTCTAAAGGAAAAGCCAAATGAAGATAGGTTTTGGCCTGACCGACGATGCGTGCAGGATCAAGGTCAAGCTTTTGGGCAAAGCGCAACGGCTCAGCATTAACAATTTCAAGGCTATTCCGGACAGGGCCTCTCAAGTCTAATTTGATATCGATCGTCTGATCCTTAAGATCCAGATCATCAATCACAATTTTCGCCGTTTTTAGGAGAATGCCATTCGCAATACCGACCGCATCAATGATAAATTGCTGACGCGTAAAGTGACACTTCCCTTTCACGTCAATCACGGGCGGCAGCTTACCAAAATAGTCAACCGTAATACCACTGGCATCAATATTTCCCTGAATATGAGGGACTTCAAAACGATTGATTTTACCCCCCGGATCAAAACTTATGACGCCTTGCATTTGGGTCGTTACATGGTTTGCCATGCCTTTAGAGAGTTGATGCACAACCCATTGCCGCGGTTTGGGGCTTAATTCGTGTGGCCATAAAAGGGATAAATCATCCACAGGAATAGCCGCGCCCTTCCCTTCCAAAGACACTTGGGCTTTTCCCCCTTTTTCGTATAAATCTTTCCAAGAAATTGACGAGTGGACCGATCCTTGAATGGTCAAAGAAGCATCCCCTCGCCTTACACTGAATTTCCGAAAAGATAAGGTTTGACCACTTCCAATTATTGAAAATTCAGCTTTATCTAAACGAAGTGGCTGAGGGTAAATTTCAGGAATAGATAGCTTTCCTCCCTCTGCTTTACAGTCAAGCTTAATGCTTGATAATCCCGTTTTATAGCTTCCTTCTAAAATCAATGATCCTTCAAATAGGAAAGAGGCATCGGAAGGATAATCCTTGTCTTTAAATAGGTAAATCAAAGCTGTAGCATCAACTTTTTGAAAGCGGGTGTGAAGGGATAATTTTGTACCCCGTCTTTTTGCCTTACCTGAAATCTCTCCTAAGAGATGATTTTTAGAATATATTTTTGCCGATTCGAAAAAACACTGACCAATTTCAGCCTTTCCCCAGAGAAGAGGTAACATTTTAAGGGACAAGAGGAGATTGGGAATTTCTAGATTTAAGCCTGTTTCTTCATTCTTTAAAGTCACTTGGTGCACATTGATTCCCAAGGGGTGACGCCATCCGCCCCAGCGCATTTGGGCTTGAGGAATCGTCACTTGAACAGGCCCCAAAGTCTCTGCTAACGCTGAATGAAAAGAAGGTTCCACCCAACCCACCGGCAGACGATAAAAGCCAATAGCCCCTATTAAGCAGCTAACACCGACAAAAATTGTAAGTAATTTGGCCACAGTCGACAAGATTTTGTATCGTTGAGCGTTGATGAACCTTGCCCTTTCCTGAAGGAATCTTTTAATCTTTTATTAATACTATCTAACATCATAATGATGAGGCTAGGCAGTATTATCAACACTTAAGATTAAGGGAGATAGATATGAATTGGAAGCATTTGTCATTAGCAGCACTATTGGGTTTGTCTGTGGTAGCTTGCGACGGTAAGAAAGAAGAGCATAAAGCTGAAGAACATAAAGCTTCTGAAGCCGCACCTGCTGAAGCTGCTAAAGTAGAAGAGCCTAAAGCTGCTGAAGAACATAAAGCTGGTGAAGCAACGCCGACAGAAGCGCCAAAAGAAGAGAAGAAAGCTTCTTAAGTGTCCTTAGATATCGGGGGCCTTGCTCCAAATGTTGAACTGCCTGGCGACACCGGGCAGTTTTACAAATTATCCGACTTCTTGGGCAAGAAAATTATCCTTTATTTTTATCCGAAAGACGATACCAGCGGATGTACCGCGGAGGCTTGTGCATTTCGGGATCAAAGCCAAGATTTTAATGCCCTTAATACTGTTGTTTTCGGTATTTCACGAGATAATCCTCAGCGCCATGATAAATTTAAAGCCAAATATGGGTTAACATTCCCCCTTCTTTCCGATGAAGACGGTACTGCTTGTGCAGCTTATGGAACATGGGTTGAAAAATCGATGTATGGGAAAAAATACTTTGGCATTGAGCGCTCAACCTTCCTCATTGATGAACAAGGCATTATCCGTCAGATTTGGCGAAAAGTTAAGGTGACCGACCATGTGAAGGATGTTCTAAAAGCCCTTCAACAAATTTAAAAAATTGTTTTTTCGTTAACCGCTTGTTAAGATCTGATAGAATTATAATAAAATTGAAAGTTTAATTTTAACGTAAGAGGTTGCCATGAAGTTCTCTAAAGCGATGTTTCTTTTGACCCCAATGGTCTTATCAACCCCATTATTGTTGTTATCCGGATGTGCCAATCCTTATGATATTAATGCGTGCGATGGAGGACGGTATCAGCCACCTCATTATGGGACGTATCCTGATTCTTCATACTATGACAATGATTATTATAAAAACTATGAGAGAGAGCACTTTGGAAAAACGGATCATCGATATGATGCGAACTATGGCCCGAACCAATTGTATCACCCCACTGATAAGCCTTAAGAGAATCCCTTTCAATTGAGGTTTTAAACGCCCTTATCCTTAAAACCCCCTTCTCAAGGGGGTTTTTTAGTCGCCCCGTCTTACGAAACCGCAATCTCCCCCCGGAACTTTATGTGAGCCGGGCCAATCATGGTGATGGGATGCCCTTCTCGCCAATCAACGAGGATTTCTCCTCCCTCTTGGATGACCCGAAGGGGAGACTGTTCAGCCGAATGAACGAGTTTTTGATGAATAGCAGCCACGGCTGCTGCACAGGCGCCCGTACCACATGCCATCGTATAGCCAGAACCCCGTTCCCAGACCCTTAAGCGTACCGTACCTTTATTAATAACTTCAGCAAATCCAACATTGACACGCTCCGGAAAAGCGGAATGATTTTCAATCTGTGGCCCAATGCTTGCTAAAGGGATCTCATCCACGTCTTCCACAAAAAATACAGCGTGCGGATTGCCAACATTAACGCAAAAAGAAGCGATCGTATTGTAAGAGACATCCCTTAAAGCTTCGGGATGAGCAAGAGGAATGCGATCCCAATCAAACCGAGGAATGCCTAAAGTAACTGAAATCCCCGCATCATCCCCTCTTTCTTCTCCTGCCCATGAGGCTCGACAAAGCGTCCCCGCTGTTTCAAGGCAAAGTTCATCCTTTCCCTCCTCTTCCATAAGAAGGCGCGACACACATCGGGTTCCATTTCCGCAAGCTCCAGCCTCACTACCGTCCGCATTATAAAGCCTAAGTCGAACATCCGCTTGAGGATCCATTGGTGGGAGGAGAAAAATAACCTGATCACACCCAACGCCCTGACGGCGATTTGCAAGCCCACGTATTTGATCTATGGTTAACGATAAGGCTGTTTTTCTAGCATCTAAAATGACAAAATCATTCCCAAGGGCAACTGCTTTTGTAAACGGAATTTTAGACATGGTTCTTTCACCTATTTTTTAAAAACTGGCGTAGGTGTATATTATACGAAACCTATGAAAAGAAAAGCATGTATGTCAATTTATTGAGGAACCTATAAATGAACCTTGTTTCAGGTACGATGGTTTTTTTTGTCACGTGGTGGATCGTCTTATTTATGGTTCTGCCCTTTGGGGTTCGCATCGAAGAAAATCCTAAAAAAGGCTTTGCCACATCCGCCCCCAAAAACCCCAATTTGCGCAAAAAATTTCTCGTCACCACGGTCTTAACCGCTCTTATTTGGGGTGCTATCCAATTTGTGATGGTGAAGCAGCTGATTAGTTTCTCATCCTGATGACGTAGGGTACTTAGAATAGGTTGCTTTCTCAACCTTCTTACTCATCCAAAACAGACCCTATGGTTTTCTATGGCTTCTATAACGAGAGGAAGCGATTCTACTGCTGTTTTTCCATCAAACGACATAGGATGCTCAAACACTGGTGGTAGTAGCTTTAAGTCCATCAAAAGTTTGCAGAGCACAAGCACAATATTTGTACGCGCATTGCAATCTAAATGCTCATGCGTAATTTCAAGTGCACGCGCAAAGTCAATTGCAGCTAAGACCCGTTGTTCGAAAGTTTTTCCGGGATCTCTGTTCGTCGTGTTGAATTGATTAATAAATTCAACAACTTGCTCTTTTGTCCAATTATCTATCTCTAATTGCTTTTGCTTTACCATAGGATATGAGCTCTGTGCGAGTTCTTGTAAACGAGGGGGACAATTTACAAGTTGCTGACAAACTTTGTACATCTCTTCAATTTTTTGTGCCGTTACATTGAATTCTCTTAAGCTTGGGATGATTGGTGTCGCCTCCATAAAGATAAACGGTATAAATGTAAGGTCATCAAATGCCGTGTACTCAAGTGTTGCGACATCTCCGTACATCTCTTTGAATGAGAGCATAAAATTGAGTGTTGTTTCCGGAAAATGACAGCCGAACCGATATCCACGTTGATCTATATCGTCCTTACGGTGTTGGCTTACAATTTTCCAGAGGGTATTGACATAGTCATAAGAGATATCTTCCCTGTGTTCAAGGATGTAACGAAAGCCATCTATCAATGAGGAGATCGTACCAGGTTCTTTTGCATCATACTCTTTCCAGGATTTTCCAGCCCGTTGTTGACGAAAATCCATACACAAACACCATTTATCATCCTTATTTAAAATATTTTGTAGTATTTCATATGGATCTTCAACGCGTGCTTCAGCTAAAGTTTTGAACCACTCGGTTGCTTCGACCTTTCTTGGGCCTATTTTTTGAATTGCTGGATTTTCGGGGTCTTTCATTTGAAAAAAGACATAAGCATATTTCAAAAACTCTTCATCGTCACAAGCTTCAACCTTTTGTTCAAAGAGATCTTTGTAATAATTCACAAAGTATTGTGTTCTGTTACAAGTACTTTGGCCTAAAATGGCATGCAATAAGGAAATGGAATAGACGACATATTTTGCGTTTCCTACCTTTGCTTCTGGCACTTCAGGTTCATACATTCTGTAAATGTGAAACAGGGTCTTTGCTTGTTCTATTTGCTCATCGCTCCATAGCTCATCCGTCGTACAATCAGGCCCATAAATGGATCCGAGTGGAGAATAGTGGATATTCTTACATACGAATTGTGACTTAAACTGAATTTGATATTTTTCGGCAAATCTTTGTACAAATTCTTTAAATTCGTCATTTGAAGTATCATGATAAAAACCGTGACCAATACCCATTGCTACTGCATGCAATTCGTGTTCGCCTCGCCGCAACCCATAGTCGTAGTCGAAATGGGCACCAAAGAGAGCGTGCGATTTTTCATTAAAACAATCTTCAGCTGAGACGGATTTTCGGTCCATTGCATTTGTCATAAAAGATAAAAAAACAAACAAAATTGGCAAATAAAATTTATATAAACTTTTCATAAAAAAACTCTTTCTTATATTCAAAAAATATTAAAAATAAGAATCATTATATTAATAAAAATTATTAATATCAATAAGAAAAATGTTTTTTTAGGAAAAGTGATTTTTTTAAAATGCCCATCACAAGAAAGGAGAAAAAATTCTTGATGCCATTGAACTACCTTCTCCTCATGCCAGAAGATGGATGAGCGGAGCCCTCCCCCATTAATCTCCTTTCCTCTTGCATTGTTTTTCTTTCTTCCAAAATTTGAACGTTAAAAGGATCTCACCCCTTGTGCCGTAAGTCGTTAAGGATCTCACCCCTTGTGCCGTAAGTCGTTCACGAAATCAACCAACCCCAGCTGACGTGTCCGACGCAACCGTTCCGCCACTAATATGGCGCGAACTTGTTGAACGCTTGTCTTCAAATCCCTATTAATGATGACATAGTCATATTCAGCCCAGTGACTCATTTCCATAGCCGCTTCTGCCATCCTTCGTTGGACAACTTCGTCTTTATCTTGTGCCCGGCTGCGCAATCGTCGCTCAAGTTCTTCCGTTGTGGGGGGTAAAATGAAGACACTCACTAAATCCGTTCGGGCAAGCTGCGCCAATTGCTGCGTTCCCTGCCAATCGATGTCAAAAATCATATCCTTACCATCACTCAAGGTATCCAAAACTTGTTTTTTTGGTGTCCCATAACTATGCCCAAAAACTTCTGCATGCTCAAGAAGCTCCCCCTTCTCAACCAGGTCATAAAATTGACTGGAATTTATGAAAACATAGTCGCGGCCCTCTTTCTCTCCCGGGCGGCAAGGCCGTGTTGTTACAGAAATGGATGGTACAAGATTTGGTTCTCGTTCTAACAAATGATTGGCAATCGTTGTTTTTCCAGCCCCCGACGGGGAGGAAAGAACAAGCATAATACCTCGGCGGTTAATATCTTTCATCATAAGCTCAATTGTTCATTATTTTTTCACACTATGAAAGTACCAATTTGGCAAGAAACTTCAACTACAATGTCTTAGAACCGTCTTCATAAATTATTTGGGGGCATCTTATGGGCCAAAATGCCCATGATCTTTGCTTCGCTTTTTGCCCTTAGCGCGCTTTGCTAGGGGCTGCAAAACGAAGCTTGATCCTGGCCTTTTTTTCCTCATAAGCTACTTCCCAAAAATCTATGAAGACAGGTTCTTAATCCCTCTCGATAAGTTGGATAGGTCAAGCGAACCCCCAAATATTCTTTGATTTTATGGTTATCGACGCGTTTATGTTCTGCATAAAATTCCCGTAGGCTTTCGGATAACGTTGCCTCCTCAAAAAGGATCAAGGGAGGAACCTCCATACCCAATAGTTCACAACCAAAAGCAATAACATCCGCTGTTGCCGCAGGGGCATCATCCGCCAGGTTATAAATCTCCCCAGGTTGTGGGTGGCTGATAGAAGCCTTTAAAGTACCAACAATATCTTCCACATGAATACGGGAAAAAACATGGCCAGGTTTATCAATACGCTGCGCCGATCCTGCCCGAATACTTTCCAATACACTCCGGCCAGGGCCATAGATCCCACTTAACCGAAAAATATGGATTGGAAAAAGGGGATGTTGAGTAAGGCGCTCTCGCCATTGAGTTTCGCTAAAGAGCCGCTGGCGTCCTCGAAAAGAAATTGGCTTTAAAGCCGCGTCTTCCCTAACCCACGCCCCCTGATGGTCCCCATAAACGGAAGTGGCTGATAAATAACCAATCCACTGGAATGATAATGTTGTAAAATCAAGGTGCCTCAACACCATATCACCGCCTTCATCCGGCGGAATTGTTACAAGAAGATGGCTCACCCCTTTCAGGACTTCTTGAGGAAAAAGCCCTATACCATCCCAAACAACTACCTCAAACCCTTGTTCTTTCAGCCTTTGTGCTTGATTCTCCGTCCGGGTTGTTCCAACCACGCGCCACCCTTCAGCCAGAAGCGCGCGCCCCAAATGTTGGCCAACATAACCAAGGCCAAAGATAAAGAGACAAGGCATCAAAAATCCAGGTCTACGTAGTGGGATGCGGGCGCTAATCCCGGTACCCTATCGGATAACAAAGCCCGAAAGCTTGGGCGGGACTTAATGCGTGCGTACCAATCCTTTGCTAGTTCATGTTTATCCCAAGGCACATCGCCCAGATAATCGACAACAGACAAGTGCGCCGCCGCTGTGACATCCGCTAAGGAAAACTCATCGCCAGCCAACCACTTTCGCCGATCCACCAACCATGAAATATAGGTAAGATGATCATGAATATAGGTCTTAATCATTCGAAGAACAGCCGAATTTGGGCCCGTCTGGTCTTTGTAAAGATGCTTCTTGAGAACTTTTTCAAGAATTAAACTCACGCTAACTTCTTGAGCAAACTTGTCATCAAACCAAGCGGTCAAACGCCTGACTTCCGCCCGGTGCGCCAAACCAGTACCAATCAAAAGACGCTCAGAATATGCTTCTTCTAAATACTCCGCAATGGCCATGCTATCAACAACAGCTGTTCCATTTAAATCTACGAGCAAAGGAACCTTCCCCGCGGGATTAAGTTCCATAAATTCTGGACGGCGTTCCCAAGTTCGTTCCGCTTCAAGCTCAAAATCCAATTTCTTTTCTGCCAAAATCAGACGGACTTTTCGTGAAAACGGACATAGACTATAATGATAAAGCGTGCGCATAACTCATACCCTTTGGGGACAAAACCTTTTGAGGCACATCTTAGTACGAGTGCGCTTTTGAATAAAGGGGTCTATTCACAAACTCTCGTTATAAATGGCACCCTTCTGAGTTGACAAGATTTATTCAGGTGCAATCGGGTGAATTTACGGGTGCCAGCAAGAACACGCTCAAAGACCATTTCCGCAACTTGGTTGACAAGAAGCTATTGCTTAAGAATGGCGGCGGCCGATCAACCTAGTATACCCTGCCATGATCTCTGAACCGATTAATGGAGCGCCATAAATTTACCTCACCCGCCAAGACGCTATGCTCGTGGCGGGTGAGGGATGAAATTTTTAACATCCTTTAAAATGGCAATTTCGCCTTAAATGTTTCAACCCCCTCAGACGTCATCCAATAGCATGGTCATATCCAGCGCCTATTTCTTTGAAATCGGCAGGCTTGGAAATTTCAAACAAGGCGTAGTTATGTTCTTTACAATAATTTTGACACCATTGGTGTTGAAGAGCGGTCACATCGACATCCGGCGTGACGGGAATGAATATCGGTTTTGTGACATCGCCGTTGACCACTTCTAGAACATCCACCGTCTCCGGAGAATCAAGCTTTTCTGAGATCTGCACTGGAATTTCCTGGTCTCGGATGTATTGGTAAAAAGACAACACGCGCTGATGGGAATGGCGGGCGAAAATCCATTTACCCTTTCCTTTGTTCCGCTCCAAATTTTCTAAATGGTTATAAAGCTTTCTATAATTATTAAAGGCAATGATGTGGTGACGATCAAATAGTAATAACATGATAAAATTCTCCTTTTGATACAGCGCTTCTCTGCCTTTCAAATCGCCAGCAGGCGTAACTGGGAGGCATAAAGAAGGTCTAGCTTTGTTCTTTGAGCGGTGAGTGTGACGATTGGGAGGAAACCCAAAAATATAGACGTATTAACCCCTTACCGTCACACCATAAAAAGAGGAAGGGGCAAAAAAAGCCCCGCCCCCTCTCACTCCCTGTGAGGTAAGAGGTTAAATTTTCGGCCTTTCGGCCGTTTGAGGATTCGATTGAAATGACGCACAATGTGCGTTAATTTGTGCTTAGCCATTGATGAACTCCCATTGAGTTTGTCTTGGTTAGTGGCGTACGGGTGTTTCCTCACCTGTGCGTCACGTATTACGAACCATTCGTAACACTTGTTAAAGATGGAGATAGGCAGCTTGCTTGACCAACACTCTCCAGCTTACCACCCTAGGTTACAATGGAGGATGAACCAAAGTCAAAACTTTTTTCCTCAATTAGGCTCCTTGCAGATAGAATCAAAATTCTTGATTCTGCAATGTCTGGGCAATTGTCGTAAAATTCAAAACATCATTTTATAACCGCGTTTAGTATAGCATTGTCACTGAGGCTTGGCTTTGCTACAACGTAACTAAAACTGATTCATTCATAAAGAAGAGATTCCGTGACGCCCTTCCAGCACCCTATAGATCCTGGCCTTCACCCCAAGTGCCAAACAACTTTGGTTGGGCATCAAGCCGCCTATGACCAGTTACGGCAATCTTTTCAAAGCAATGCAATGCCTCCTGTTTGGTTACTGGCCGGAGAGCGGGGCATTGGCAAAGCTACCCTTGCTTATACCATAACACGTGAGATTTTAGCCCACGAGGGGCAAGATCCCGCTCTTATTGCGCGTCAAATAGCTCAAGGCAGTTATCCTAATTTTTTGGTGCTTGAGCGTAGCATGAATGGAGAGGGGAAAATCCCTCGAGAAATTACAGCAGAAGATGGGCGAAAGGTAAACCTCTTCTTACGTCAGTGTGCCGCAATTCCAGGTTGGCGGGTGGTTATGATCGATGCCGTTGATGAAATGAACCGTACAGCAGCCAATGCTTTACTAAAAATTTTAGAGGAACCTCCGGCTAAAACAATCTTCTTCTTGATTACTCATTCCTTAGGCCAGGTGTTACCAACCATTCGCTCTCGGGCTTGCAAGCTTCAATTGTTTCCTTTAAAGGATGCTGAGATTGCAACAAGCATGAACGATGACCTCCCCCCAGAAATTCTTTCTTTGGCACAGGGCAGCATTGGGCGCGCCATGGCGTTAAAACAAGCGGGCGGCTTGCGGCTCTTGGATCAGGTTATTCAAGCCATGGGAGGTGCATTAAAGGGCGACTGGCGTCCCGTTCAAGCATTAAGCGCGTCTTTTGATAAAGATAATCCGAGCTATGATGTCATGCTTGATCTCATAATATGGACGCTTCATCGGTTGATCCTGCTGGCTCACCTGCCTTTGTCAGAAAACGCCGACGATGGAAAATTGGGTCAATTGACGAAACTTAAAGCAATGATGCATTGGGTGAATGCGTTCCAGAGAATCAACCAATTCTTAGAAATAGCGCGCACCAGCCATCTTGATCGCAACCATGTTATTATGGCGATCTTTTTTATGATTGAAAATCCAACGGTCGGAGATGAATTTGTTTATAGATCCTTCTAAGAAATTTTATATTACGACCCCTATCTATTATGTGAATGATATTCCACACATCGGGAATATGTACACGACTCTTGCTTGTGATATGATTGCCCGTTTCATGCGCCTGGATGGGTTTAGTGTCAAATTTCTGACAGGGACAGACGAACATGGGCAAAAAGTTGAGAAGGCCGCCATAGCGCTGGAAAAGAAACCTCAAGACTTTGTCGATCTGGTTTCCCAGAATTTCCGAAATTTGGCTTCCTTCATGCAATTCACACACACTGACTTTATCCGCACAACGGAGCCGCGTCACCTCAAAGCGACTCAACACCTATGGAAGGAACTACTGGATCGGGATGAGATTTATCTTGGCGGGTATTCCGGCTGGTATGCCGTCAGCGACGAGGCATTCTATCAAGAATCCGAATTAATCAATGGAAAAGCGCCAACGGGGGCGGAGGTGGAATGGGTAACGGAGCCTAGCTATTTCTTCCGCCTTTCCAAATGGCAAGATCGTCTGCTTGAATTTTATCACGCCAACCCTAATTTTATCGCCCCCGAAAGCCGACGAAACGAAGTCTTGCGTTTTGTGGAGGGTGGCCTCCATGATCTATCCGTTTCCCGAACAAGCTTTAAATGGGGTATCCCTGTTCCAGGCGATCCCGACCATATCATGTACGTATGGTTAGATGCATTGACCAATTACATCACGGCTCTGGGATATCCGAATCAAGATTCGGATGATTTCAAAGACTTTTGGAGCAACAGCCTTCATGTTGTTGGAAAGGATATTTTGCGGTTCCATGCCGTTTATTGGCCAGCGTTTCTGATGGCAGCCGGTTTACCCACTCCCACCCGCATCTTCGCCCATGGATGGTGGACAAGGGATGGAGAAAAGATATCAAAATCTGTCGGTAATGCGATCGATCCCATCAAGTTGGTTGAAACGTACGGCCTTGATCCCGTTCGATATTTTCTCTTAAGAGAAGTTCCTTTTGGCAACGATGGTGATTTCTCTGATACCGCGCTTATCGGGCGTCTCAACAGCGACCTCGCAAATAGCTACGGAAATCTCGTTCAACGAGTCTTATCCTTTATTGCGAAATCCTGTGAAGGGATTGTCCCAAAACCCGATCCGATGACGTCTGAAGATCAAACCCTTCTTTCTCAAATAACTGATCTATTACCCGCGATACGCGCTCATATGGAAAAGCAGCTCCTTCATAAAGTTGCTGAACAGATTTGGCAAGTTATTGGGGAAGCAAACCGTTATGTTGATGACCAAAAGCCCTGGGCCTTAAAGACGACAAATCCAACGCGGATGGGCACCATTCTTTATGTTTTGGCTGAAACGATTCGCCAAATTGCGATCTTGACGCAGCCTCTCGTGCCACAAGCGAGTGCGCGCATCCTGGATCAACTCGCAATCTCTCCCGATCAACGAACATTTGCTGATTTAGGAGCAGCTCTTGTTCCCGGCACCGTTCTGCCCGCCCCAGAGGGGGTATTTCCCCGCTGGGTTGAGGGAAAATAAGTTATGCTTGTTGATAGCCACTGCCACTTAAATTTTCCAGAGTTTACTGCTGATTTAGACGCTGTGCTTGCCCGCGCGGCAGAAAATGGCGTGGGCATGATGCTTACCATCAATACAAAATTGGGGGAAGCAAAAGTCCTTCAAGGGATTGCGGATCGCTATCCCCAAGTTTTTTGTAGCGTGGGCGTCCATCCCCATGACGCAAAAGATTATGTCAAAGGATATGAGGGAGACACCTTGTTCAATCAGATAAAGACGCTCGCCCAGCACCCAAAAGTTGTCGGTATTGGAGAGACGGGCCTCGACTACTTCTATGACAATAGCCCCCGTGAAGACCAAATCGGTTCTTTTTCAGACCATATCCGGGCAAGCATTGATCTTAATCTTCCCCTCATCATTCATACCCGTGATGCGGATGACGATACCATTGCCTGTCTTAAGGATGTTGGACAAGGAAAAGCAAAAGGTGTTTTTCATTGTTTCAGTGGAAGCACAGACTTAGCTCAACAAGCCTTGGCGCTTGGATTTTACATTTCATTCTCTGGTATTTTGACTTTTAAAAATGCGGAAAGCTTGCGTCAAATTGCCCAAGAAGTTCCTTTGAACCGCATTCTCGTTGAAACAGACGCACCTTTCCTCACTCCCGTTCCTCATCGAGGAAAAAGAAATGAGCCCGCCTTCACCCGCTATACCGCAGAGCTCTTGGCGAACTTGAAAAGCTTAAGCTATAGTGAAATCGAAAAAATAACCACGAACAATTTTTTTACATTGTTCGAAAAAGCGAGTCTACCGTCATGAAAATAACGATTTTGGGCTGCGGCGCATCAGGCGGCGTACCCCTAATCACGGGAGAGTGGGGATCCTGTAACCCAAACAACCCTAAAAATCGCCGTCGTCGCGCTTCTGTTTTAGTGCAGACCAAAGGTAAAAACATTTTGATTGATACCAGCCCTGATTTGCGTGTGCAGCTTTTAGACGCCGGGGTGGATAATATTGATTTGGTGTTATATACCCATGATCATGCAGACCACGTCGGTGGCATTGATGATTTACGTCAGATTTATGCAAAATATAAACAACCGATCCCTGCCTATGCCGATCATGGATCGTTAAGTCGCTTGCGCAAATCTTATCGTTATGCGCTCGTTACCCTTGATCCTTTATATCCGGCCTTTCTTGAAGGCCGTGAACTAGAAGATGTCATTGATTTTTATGGCATTCAAATTATTCCTTATCTGCAATATCATGGCCATCGATCCTCTTTTGGCTTCCGGATTGGGGATTTTGCTTATTCCACTGATCTCATTGAATTGCCGGAAGAAAGCTATGATATCTTACGCGGTGTTAAAACTTGGGTTGTCGATTGTTTGCAGGATAACCCCCACATCAGCCATTCCAATGTTGAGCAAACGCTCAAAATGATTAAAAAGGTAAAACCACAAGAAGCTATCCTAACCCACATGACCCACCACCTCGATTATGATGATATTAACGCCCGCACACCTCCCAACGTAACACCTGCCTATGATGGAATGGTATTGGAGCTTCCATGACCACACTCCATATTTTCATTCTCAGCTTGATTCAAGGGCTCACTGAGTTCTTGCCTGTTTCTTCTTCAGGGCATCTGGTCTTATTACCCCATCTTTTTGGATGGCAAAATCAGGGATTAGAAATGGATGTCGCCCTTCACGTGGGAACGTTAACAGCCGTCTTGATTTATTTTTGGGCAGATGTTTGGCAGATGATCACTCATTTTATGCGCTATTGCATCGGGGGTTTTCAAAAGGCTGATTTTGATGACCAAGTACGGCTCGCCCTTAGCCTTGTTGTGGCAACGCTCCCTGCCGTTGTCCTTGGGTTCCTTTTGAAAAAAATGGGCCTGGGGGATATTCGACAAATCAGCGTCATTGCGTCCACCAGCATTATCTTTGCCCTGGTCTTGTTTGCAGCAGACCGTTTTAGCTCCCAGAAAAAAGGCTTGAACCATATAACCTTGGGACGCGGCCTCTTGATTGGCCTCGGTCAAGCGATTGCCTTGATTCCTGGCGTCAGTCGTTCAGGTATTTGTATCAGCGCAGGGCTCGCTCTTGGATTTACCCGCGTTGCCGCCGCTCGCTTTGCCTTCTTGATGTCCATCCCTTCCATTTTAGGCGCCGCCACCCTGACCGCCTATGACGCCATCAAGGATAATAACCCCGTTATTTGGGGGGATATTGGGTTGGGTATTTTATTCTCTAGCCTCGCCGGTCTTGTCGCCATCCACTTCATGCTGAAGTTTCTTGCTAATCACACTTTAACCATCTTTGTTGTTTATCGCCTTATTTTAGGTCTCGGAATTTGGTTGGTTTTGTAATACAATTTATCTCTTTTTTATAATTAAAAAATAATCCTTGAATTTTTATAATAAAAAACCATATATATCTTATAAATTCTTATAATTCCTTTAAGAATACACAATACTTACAAATTTATGGATTAAAAAATGGAAAATTTAATAAAAGTACTTTTAATTTCTGGGCTCATGAGTGGATCGTTCATAACGCAAGCAATGGAGGATTTTCAACCAGGTTACCTGAGAAACGCCATTGCGCACTATCAAGAATTTGCAAACATGTCAGGGTTATCTTTACCGGACTTTCTTGATCAGCAAATCCAAATCTTAGAACAAAATTCTTATTCTGATGAATGGGAAATTGAAAATTTAAAATCAATAAAAATATCTTATTTAACCTGAACTCGATATAAGGGGGTTGGAAAACAGGAGAATTCCTTGATTTTTTGTGAGAGCAACCATAGAATCTTGAAACATTTGACTAAAAATGGAGATTGATATGGTCCCTCTCGAAGAAATATTCTGCTTTATTGATGATT
>CAMCRD010000036.1 GCA_945877185.1 Candidatus Finniella inopinata
TACTGGATGGTGGCTAAGATGACTTTCCACTTCTAACACCCTGCTGACATTTGAAAATTTAAAAAGTTAAAAACCCTTGAAACCCGCAGAATATATGGAATTAAAAAGAGATTTAAATGATATATGCTCGCCCCTTGTGGGAGAGGTCGCCACGAGCGTAGCGCCGTGGCGGGTGAGGGGAAAAATTATGGTGCTCATTGATCGCAAATTAGTATAAGAGGCTTTATTAGACCTCTTTCGATTTAAGCTTCTCCAATGGTATCTATCAACCCCATCTGTAGCGCATCCTGAGGCAAAATGCCATGGGTGAGTAAGGTTCCAAAGACAGGATAGAATGTTTCACATTCTCCAATAATGGTATCCAAGAGTTCCTCTATCCAAGGGATCACCTCTTTAGGTTTTTTGCCTGATAAGGGAAGAGCGTAGCGAAAAACAATCCATTGATCATCAACCAAATCAAAATGCCCCATCCACAACCGGCGATTAACCAGCGCCAATAATTCATAGATACTACCAGGCAGGGGGTCGGGAATTTTCAAATCTAAGAAAGAAGCGAAATAAAATAAATTGGACTCCGCTTGCCAACAGAGATGGAACCGGTACTCACCCCACTGCCCTGGAATATCAATGACCAATTCATCCGGGCGCAATCTCTCCCAATTCCATAAGGAGTCGTCCGCAATTTCTGCAGCCACGTTTAACGGATCAAAACTTTCTATTTTTTTTCCAACAATCATTAACTTAAGATTTTCTTTTCAATAAAATTTTGTAAGGTATCATCGGTTATTTTGAGTTTATTTTCAAGTGTTGTCATTTTCTGGATAAAAAAGATGCCGAGGTATTTTCGATGAGAAACCCACAGAATTCCTTAAAAATTGAACAAAATGCCTTTTTATTTATTTTTTTTACATCTATGGTATTGAAAAACATTAAGGAAAGGTATAAATATACAAATACCTATAGTTAAGTCTAAAGGTTGTCGCAAGATCTTCAAGCTAAAATTGAGATTTTTAAACAGCTTCTTCGCTGGCATAAAAAATAGGTTGCACATCACCCAGGGGCATACGCCCATGAGGGATTACACAATCAAAAAACCAGGATGACGTTGTTATATTCAACAAAGTTGTACATTCAACAGAGTTGCGCCCAGGAATAACTGGGATACCGCTGGGAAATTTCATTTACGGAATTGTTCTTGGAGCGACAGGATTTTTCACAAAAAATAGATATATTTTTATTTTTTTTTAAAAGCTTAAAAGAATTTTAACCAATTAGCGATAAATTTAAATTGAAACCAAAAGTTTTTTAAGGGGTGTATTATGAAAGAAAATTATTTTAAATCAGTTGTTATGATCGAACGACTCCACCGCCTTTTCTTAGAGGTTGTGAAGGTTGAGCTGGATCGAATGAGGATTCGGGACATCAACAACGTCCAATGCCTTGTCCTCTACAACGTTGGGCGCGGACAGGTTACTGTTGGGGAACTTACCAATCGCGGTTATTATCTTGGATCCAATGTTTCCTATAACTTGCGCAAGATGGTTCAAAATGACTATCTGATCCAAGAACCAAGTGCGCATGATCGCCGTTCCAGCCATGTAAAGCTCTCCGATAAGGGGATGAAGCTTCATGACAAACTGGATGAATTGTTCACAATGCACGCAAAAGCCCTTGCCCATGAAGGCGTTGATGCAGCGCAAGCTGAAAAGTTGGATGACATGCTCACCAGCCTTGAAGGCTTTTGGACAAGCCTATTAACACGCGATCTGCGCCGCTAAAAGCGTTAAACTCACCCTCATTTAAAAACTGGTTTTTGGATGGGGGGTCTTTAAATACAAAGGAGTTAAGGAGATTATTTCATACTCCTAATTGACCCCAATTTTTACCATAATCCTAAAAAAGCCCACCCCTCTCATTTCCCTCTTCTATTGACATTTTCATTTAAAAAATTAATTATTGAAATTTTGTTTTTAAGTACATATATAGACATTAACATCATCAAGAATGTATATTGTAAAAAATTTAATTAATATTATTAACAAAATATTTTAAAAGGATTGAAAGATGAAAGTGAAAAAATTATTTGTGGGTCTTTTAGTTGGGGGATTCTGCAACTATTCCCTCATGGCAATGGAAAACACAAACATGAGCAGCTATGAAAAAGCCCCAAGTGATATCCATACACGTCTATTTGAGGATCTGGATGTAAAGTCAGTCGTACAACTTAGGTGCGTTTCTACAACCATGCTAGGCCACGTAACACAATGTTTCCTGTCACTGAACCGCCACCAACTCGTTGTTAGCGAAATCACAGATAATATGCTGGGCCACGTGAATATTTTCGCTAATCTCACAGAACTGAATTTGGGACAGTGGGGACTGTGTTTAGACCTTACGGATACTGGACTACAGACACTTCAACTAACAAACCTTAAGCAACTGGATTTGGGAGGAAGCTATCAAATAACGCCTACTGGACTAAGCCATATAAACCTAACAAATCTCAACCAACTCAACATAAGCAATTGTGGTGGGCTGATGAATGGTACGTTGGACTATGGAAATCTAACAAACCTCACCTCGCTCAATATGTGTGGTTTAGAAGTCAACACGGATGATGAGCTGAGCCGTTTAAATATTTGTACGAATCTCACCTCGCTGGACTTGGGCGGATGGGTGCAGATTACAGATCCAAGCTTATTGATGAGCCTAACAAACCTCAAACAATTGAGCCTAGAGGGCTGTTCTGGAATCATGGACGCTGGGTTGAGCAATCTGAACCTGCCGAGCCTTATCTGGCTGAAAGTGACGGATTGTTGGCAAATTACAGATGGGAAGATCCAAGAATTGAAGGACAAAAACCCAAATCTCGAGATCATTAATAAATAAATCCTTTATATCTCAGAGGAATCTTTAGAAAGAATAAAAGCGTTGCCTCGCTAACCCACGAGGCAGCGCTTTTTCTTGTCCCTTTGATCTTGACCCCCCTTGATCTTTTTATCACTTCAAGGCAGTGTGGGATATCATAAAATCAAGGAGTCAAAAAGCGTTATGTCCCTATTCCTACCCATCCGCATTCACCCTGAAGGGTGGCGTTTTATCGGCATCTTTGGAGCCCTCACTTTTGCCCTATTTTTTGTAGCTCAGCCTCTTGGATTCTTGGGAATGGCCTTAACGGCATGGTGCGCTTACTTCTTTCGCAATCCCAAACGCATCACCCCTAAAAAAGAGGGATTAATGGTCAGCCCTGCCGATGGGATCGTTTGTGCGATCAAAACCATGGCGCCCCCTCCTGAATTTGAGATGGGAACCGCCCCCCGCCTCCGTATCAGCATTTTCCTCAATGTCTTTGATGTCCATGTCAATCGCATGCCCATAGGGGGGAAAATTATTAAATCTATTTATCATCCCGGGAAATTCTTGAATGCTGCTCTCGATGAGGCCAGCGACCACAATGAGCGGCAATCATTGATTATTGAACTCAAAAATCACACCAAAGTTGCCGTTGTCCAAATTGCCGGACTTATTGCACGACGCATCTTATGTGACGCCAAAGAAGGGGACACCGTTGTAACGGGGGCGGTGTTCGGCCTTATTCGCTTTGGCAGCCGTACGGATATCTACTTGCCTGAAGGGGCTCATCCTCTTATTATTGAAGGGCAACGTATGATTGGAGGAGAAACAGTGATCGCTGATTTAGCCACAAAAGAAACCTCTAAGAAGACCTTGCGGGAAGGAATCTGCCACTAATGGCCTGGAAACGAAAAACAGCCATTAACAAAACTAAACAACGCAAACTCACACCTCGATTACGAGGACGCCTGGCAAAGCACCCTCTTCAAGGCTACTCATTGCTTGGAATGCTTCCAAATATCGCCACGGTGCTGGCTTTATGTACGGGATTAAGCGCTGTCCGGTTTGCCTTGCTGGAACGATGGGAATGGTGCGTATTTGCCATTCTCATTGCCGGAATTCTCGACGCAGTAGATGGCCGTCTTGCCCGTTTTTTAGGCAGCACGAGCCGCTTTGGTGCAGAGCTTGATTCTCTGTCTGACTTTATTAGTTTTGGCGTCTCACCCGCTTTGGTCATGTATTTCTTCACGCTCCATCAATGGGGCGGTTTTGGATGGGCTATCGCCCTCCTCTTTAGCGTTTGTATGGCTTTACGCCTGGCACGTTTTAATACCCACAGCATTGAGGGCACAACGCCCGCCTGGTCATCTGCCTATTTCACAGGAACCCCTGCCCCTGCTGCCGCAGCCTTAGCGATTAGCCCCCTTGTCATGTCTTTCGAATGGCCTGATTCCTCTTTTATAACCAGCCCTTTCTTCTGCGGCGCAATTCTCTTTGCTGTTGCTGTTTTGATGGTCAGTGCAATCCCTACATTTTCTTTAAAGAAAATCCACATCCCTCATCAATATGTTCTGCCCTTTATGTTAATCATTGCTGTATCAACCGCTGCCTTATTCAGCAAGCCATGGCTGACCCTAACCCTCATCGCTGTGGGGTATGTGAGCACATTCCCCTTCAGCATTGCCTCTTATCGCAAAGCCGCGAAGGAACAAGAATCCCTAACCAAAAACCAATAAAAAGACGGTGGGAAGTACAAAATGTCGAATTTTGACCGCGTAAAAACCTTGAATACCATGGGGTACATGTTCTTGGAGCCTGATCCAGCCTTAATGGCCTTTTTAGATCATGTTGAAAGAACGCAAGGCCGCTTTGCCGATATTGGAACAGCCTTTGGGCATGCTACCCTTGAAGCCCTTAAAAGAGGGGGACAGATTATGGCTGTCGACCTTGATCAACGCCATTTGGATATTCTTTTAGAAAAATGTCCCGCAGCACAACAATCTCATCTTGAAGTACACTGTGGTCATTTTCCAGGCACAGTCAGCCTCCCTTCAAATATTTACGATGGCATTTTGTTCTCCCGCGTCTTGATATTTTTAACGCCACATGAAATCCCTTTGGCTTTGTCGAAAATTTATACGGCCCTCAAAGATGGGGGAATTGTGTATATTACCGCCCCCTGTCCCTTAAGAAAGAAATGGCAACCCCTGAGGCCTATCTATGAAACACAAAAATCAGGGAATGATCCGTGGCTCGGAAGGATTGAGAACCTGTGGGACCTCATGCCAGAACATAAAGAAATTTTACCCAACACCATCCAGCTTATTGATGCCCCTTCCCTAGAACACGGCCTCATTCAAGCGGGATTTAAAATTGAAACATGTGCCTATTATCCAACACCTGATGTGTCTGTTGAAGAAGCATTTACGTTAACGTACGCAATTGCTTCAAAACGTCCTTAAGGCTAAAAACTCACTTCTCTGTCAAATGCACAACCCCATCCCAATCTTCTGGAGGTGGGTTTTCTTTGAAATTGTTGCATCGATCCAAATAGAGCGTGGTCGTATAATCCTCACCATAGTGACCTTTAATGTCTTCCAGCAAACTGATCGCCGCATCCCAACGGCGTTCCGTATAAAGCTGGAAAGCCTTGCTAAAGAGCTTGCAATAGTTAACTTGCATTTCACTGGGAAGAAGGGTCGGATCATCATGAAAAAGGCCAACCAATTCATATATCTTTACAGCCTTTGTTTTTCCTTTAACGGCAACAAGATCAATGGGACGGACCAAGCAATGGTTCCCAACTTCTAGAAGGACTTCTTCACTGATAATAATATGGGTGTGGTACATCTTATTCGTACCTTCTAGACGTGCCGCTAGATTCACCGTATCGCCCAAAGCCGTATAGTTCATTCGATCAGATGACCCCATATTCCCCACAATAACGTCTCCGGTATGGATACCAATACGTGTTTCAAGAACAGGCTTATCTTCTATGGCCCATTGTCGATTTAAATGCCCCAGACGGCTTTGGAGCGATAGCGCAGCTCGACACGCATTCAAAGCTTGGTCTTTATCCGCAATGGGCGCCCCCCAAAAGGCCATGACAGCATCACCAATATATTTATCAATGGTTCCGTTCTCTTTCATAATAATTTGCGTGACTTCTTCAAAATAGTCTGACAAATGAAGCACAAGCTTTTCAGGAGGATAAGTCTCAGAAACAGTTGTAAAGTTAACGACGTCAGAGAACAACAAAGTAACACGGCGCAACTTACCCCCGATCTTCACGCTTTGGTTTGTCCTCAGCAACTTTGCAACCAATACTTTTGGTATGAACTTGGAGAATGCCCGCATGCTCATTCGCATGGAAGAAATAGAATTATTGAGAAGCTGAAGCTCATAAATATCTGTATTGACTTCGTTGTTATTATCAAGCTCAAAGTTTTTAATGCGGGTTGCTTCCTCAGAAAGCGAAATGATGGGACGCGCAATCCGCCGCGCAATAAACCCAATGAGCGCAATAGATGTCAGGAATATCAAAAAGGTGATAAATAAAATCTTTCGCTGGGTATCTTTGATGCTGCCGATAAAAGTATCTAAGGGAACAATAAGGCCAATAGACCATTTCTTTGCAAATGACTTTGGAAAGAAGGAAAAGCTTGAAATATACTCGACACCATCTTTTTCAAAAGTGAAATTATCTTTCTGCTCATTTCTAAACTTTTGGTACCCCAAAATAACACGCTTGTCATTCAACTCATTCAAATTTATGGCACGGACTTTATCACCCTCCGCTTTGACCATTTGACTTTTATCCGTACTCGCAATAACTGCTTCGTTCTCTGTCAGAATGAAAGCAGCATAATCCTTAGAAATGCGCGTTTCATTTAAAAATTCTGAAATAGCCCCCATTTCAATATCGACAGCTATAACGCCAATAAACGCACCTTTTGAATCCACGAGTGGATATCCCGTTGTGATGCCTGGTTTTTTCGTGGAGCTGAAAACATAAACATCACTCCATTGGGAACTGCGACTTTGAGAAACTCCGACATACCAATCCCGAATCCTGTGATTATACATCACTTTTGGGATACTTTCATGGTCAAGAATTCTACCTCCAGCATTTTGATATTCCCATATTTCTGAAGCATTTTCATTTTCCCGATTAATAAATCGAATGGAGGCGACACTCCCCCCTGGAAGCATGCGAGAGGGATCTGTTCTATAAGTTGAGGCCGTATCCAAGCTCTGTACTTGCAAGAATTTGCCATCTTCCGTTCCTATGTAAATAGAGGATAAGTAGGGATAAGCCCGTAAAATTCCTTCCATAAAAGCAATAAGCGGTTGATTTTCATTACTAATGGGTGATTTTTCCTTAACAATGTTTGCCCCCAAATGGGTAATAAGCTGGGCTTGATTTAAATAAGAGATAACTTTATCAACGGAAAATTTACTCACATGCGTCAAAAGATCTTCAGACACATGAATCAGTGATTCAGAATTTGATTGGTATGTGTACCATGTTGTTGCAAGAGTTGTGCCAAAAGTAATAAAGAAAAAGCTGGCAAGGATATCAACGTATAGCTTTCTACTTTTCCACGAGAATTTATAATCCTCCATCTTTTCTTCCTTTCATAGCCGTTCTCCTTAGCTATCATAGGAACGAAATGCTTTATTTTTCGTTAATTGCATGACCAATAAATTTTTAGGGGAATTTTTCTTTTCTGTAGCGCAAAATTCCGTATTTTCCTCGTTGAAACTCCTTTACCCAAAACGCCTTCCCCGCGACTCGCCACGGCGTAGCCTGGGAGGCGCTGAAGTGCAGGGGGAGGCATTTTGAGAGTAAACTAAAACCTTTCACACTATCCGATGCCTATTTCCTTGAAATCAGCAGGCTTGGAAATTTCAAATAAGGCATAGTTATGCTCCTTGCAATAATTTTGGCACCATTGTTGCTGGAGAGCGATGACATCGACATCCGGCGTGACCGGAATAAACATCGGTTTTGTGACATCGCCGTTGATCATTTCGAGGACGTCCCCCGCCTCCGTGGGGGCAAGCTTTTCTGTGGGCGGAACGGAAGTTTCTTGATCACGGATGTATTGATAAAAAGACAACACGCGTTGCCAGGAATGGCGGGCAAAAATCCACTTACTTTTTCCTTTGTTCCGCTCCAAATTTTCTAAATGGTTATAAAGCTTTCTATAATTGTTAAAGGCAATGATGTGGTGACGATCAAATAGCAATAACATGACAAAATTCTCCTTTTGGCAAAGCCCTCCCCTGTCTTTCAACTCGCCACGGCGAAGCCGTAGGCGTAGCTGGGAGGCATAGAGAAGGTTTTGCTTTGTTCTTTAAGTGATGGGTGTAACGATTGGGAAGATCGGGAGAACCCAAAAATATAGATGTACCAACCCCTTACCGTCACACCATAAAAGAGAATGGGACAAGAAAAGCCCCACCCTCCCTCAATTCCTATGAGGTAAGAGGTTAAATTTTCGGCCTTTCGGCCGTTTGAGGATTCGATTGAAATGACGCACATTGTGCGTTAATTTGTTTTTAGCCATTGCGAACTCCTGTTGAGTTTGTCTTGGTTAGCAACGTGTGGGCATTTGCCTGCTCATACGTTGCGCTGTTACGAACCATTCGTAACAACCCTTAATATAAGGTGGAGATGGGCAATTTACTTTATCGATGCTCTCCAACTTACTACCTTAAGTTATAATGGGGCATGATCCAAAGTCAAAAGCTTTTTCTCATTAAAAAATCACACCATGTGTTTTTTCTTCTGGGTATAACCCCATTTTCTCCTAGGTGTAACTTTGTTTTCTTCCGGATTTAACTCTGCTTTCTTCTGGGTATAGCTCTGTACCTCTTTCAATTTCTTCCATGTCTCATTTGAAACCACGAGCCCCCCCTCTAGCATCCCCCAACGTGCAAACTGTGCTTGAACGACCCAATCATTAATCCTCTTTTGTTTCCATTTGTCTAATAGATCTTGTTGCTGTTGGAGGGATAAAGATTCAAAACCCTCAAATTCTTTAGAAACTCTGTCTATTTGTCTACGAAACTTTATTGTTGTTTTATCTTCAATTGCTCTTCTTTGTTTTACACGAGTTTTATGATCTGTTTCTTCTTCCTGAAGTGATGTATAATGCTTGGAAAAGAGGGATTCTTTTTCCTCTGCAGCCTTGATCCCTATGAACCCATTTACCAAACAAAGCAAAAGAACAAGAACAGCATTTTTAAAATAAACGAGCATATGATTTCTCCTACCTAAATTGAATATGCTGCAGGATATCTAAAAAGAAATTATTTAACAAGAAATTTATCGGGTTTAAAGGCGCTTGTCTTCGCCTCTCCCCTTGTAATACGAGCTCGAATCCGGTAAAAAAGGCCAATACCATCGAAAGACAAAAGGACGATTATGCCACCTTTATCAACTGAAACACTGAACCAGGCCTTTCTCACCCGTAAAGCAACGATTGGCGTCATGGGACTGGGCTATGTGGGTCTGCCTCTTGTCAAAGCCTTGGGCGACCAGGGATTCAAGGTAATCGGTTTTGATGTGGATGAGGGGCGTGTGCAAACCTTGCAGAAGGGCACATCCTACATCAAAAGTTTTCCGCAAAGCAGTTTAGAGCTTCTTTTAAAAGAAAAACGGTTTGAAGCAACGCACAATCCGAAAGATTTAAGTCGGATGGATGCAATCCTCATCTGTGTGCCCACCCCTTTAACCCGCCACCGGGAACCGGACATGAGCTATGTCATCGCCTCTGCTGAAACCATCCTGCCAAATTTACAGGCTGGTCAGTTGATTGTTCTGGAATCAACCACCTATCCCGGGACAACCCAGGAAGTCGTTATCCCCATTCTGGAACGTTCAGGCCTCAGAGCCGGAAAAGATTTCTTTGTTGCTTATTCACCAGAACGGGAAGACCCTGGAAATCCTCAATATGCAACGTCAACGATTCCTAAAGTCGTTGGGGCAGATGACCCAATTTCCCGTCTGTTGGCTGTGTCCCTCTATACACAAATCGTACCCAAAGTTGTCGAAGTGTCGTCAGCAGCCACCGCAGAAGCGGTCAAGCTCACGGAAAATATCTTCCGATGCATCAACATTGCCATGGTCAACGAGCTGAAGGTCATCTATTCCGAAATGGGCATCGACATATGGGAGGTCATTGACGCCGCAAAGACCAAACCTTTCGGATTTATGCCCTTCTATCCGGGACCCGGCCTCGGCGGCCACTGCATCCCGATCGACCCCTTCTACCTCACCTGGAAGGCCCGAGAATACGGGGTTTCCACACGGTTCATTGAACTTGCCGGAGAGGTCAACACAGCCATGCCAGACTATGTCATCGCCCAATTGCGGGAAGCCCTTGACGCCCGTTTTCAAAAAGCCTTAAGCAGCTCTCGTATTCTTTTGATTGGCATGGCCTACAAGAAAAATGTGGATGATATTCGCGAAAGCCCCTCCTTGGCAATTTTCGAGGCCTTGCATACGAAAGGCGCTCATGTGGACTATTATGATCCGTATGTGCCTATCGTCCATAAATCCCGCGAGCATCCTATTATCAATGGGAAGGCTTCCATTGCATGGACAAAAGAATCCTTAAACACCTATGATGCCGTCTTAATTTGTACCGACCATGATGCTATTGATTATGAATTTCTTCTCGCCAACAGCAAATTAGTCGTTGATACCCGCAATGCGACCCACCGGGTACAGGGCAAGAAAGAGAATGTCGTTAAGGCGTGAGGAACGTCGTTCGCTAAAAACAGCATTATCATATACAGGTTCTACAATATTTTGAGTAAATGAGTAGGAGGAAGCCATGAATAAATATTGGATCGGTGTGGCCTCGAAAGACCACGTTGAAAACGGTGTAAAACTGGGAATTTGTCAATTTTGTCATGGCAAATCTTCACCTGCAAAACGCCTTCGCAAAGGGGATTTTGTGATTTACTACTCCTCAAAGCACACGATGGGGGGATCAGATTTTTATCAAAAGTTTACGGCTATTGGCGTTGTAAAAGATGATGCGCCCTATCAAGTGGAGATGGAGAATGGTTTTAAACCCTTTCGGCGAAATATCGACTATTTAGACGCCACACATTTGGATATCAAGCCTCTGATCCCCATCTTGCCGTTTATCAAAAATAAAAGCTCTTGGGAGTATGTGTTTAGATATGGTTTTCTAGAAATTGACCAAGAATCATTTGACATCATTGCAAGCGGAATGCTTGGATTTAATCCATTAAATCATGCAGAGAAAAAAATGAATAAATCACCCATCTGGGATATAAGTACGGCAACAAAAGAAGAAGCCGAATTTGTTGACAAAAAACTCATTGAGTCTATTCGGAATCAAATTCACCTCACCCAAGAGACTATCTTGAAGAATTACATCATCAAAGATGAGGGGAATATTATTGCTGGGATTAATACCCTGATCATGCCTTGGGGTATTCTATACATCGATGTTTTGTTTGTTGATGAAGATTATCGATACAAAGGGTTAGGTACCGCCTTGTTGAAGCGCGTTGAAGATGAAGCAAAGGCAATGGGTGCTGCCCTTTCTAACTTAACAAGCTTTGATTTCCAAGCACGGGATTTTTATATCAAACAGGGCTATGAAATTTTTGGCGTTCTTGAAGGCGCCCCCGAGGGTCATACCCTTTATTTTTTAAAGAAGAGGTTGTGATGATCCACAAATCCAAACCTAAAGACATCCCACAACTTGAAGACTAAAAAATAAGGAAACTCAAAATGGGTACGCGCAAAATGCATCTCGACGAAGTGGATACAAACGAAGCTCTTGTGCGTCGGTTGATCGGTGCGCAATTTCCACAGTGGGCGAAACTACCAATCAAACAGGTTCAATCCTCAGGGACTGACAACGCCCTTTATCGGCTTGGTGATGAGATGGTTGTGCGGTTGCCGCGGACCCCTTCCGCATCCAAGCAAATTGACAAAGAACACCAGTGGCTGCCAAGGATCGCCCCGTTCCTGCCGCTTGCCATCCCCTCTCCGCTTGGAATGGGAATACCTGCCGAGGGATACTCCTGGCATTGGTCGGTCTATCAGTGGCTAGAAGGTGAAGACGCAAGCATTAAAACCGTTGTTGATGAGCATCAGGCCGCAATCGCCTTAGCTGAATTCCTCCGCGCTCTTCATCAGGTGGATCCGACAGGTGGCCCCCTTCCCGGAGAACACAACTTTTTCAGAGGCGTCCCGCTCGCCTTACGTGACAGCAAGACCCGCGCTGCAATCGCCTCTCTTCATGACACGTTCAATGCAGACGTAATGCTTAAAGTTTGGAATGACTCTCTGGAAGCCTCAAAGTGGAGCAACCCGCCCTGCTGGATCCACGGAGACCTCCTCCCGACGAACATGTTGGTTCAAAATGGCCGATTGAGCGCCATCATTGATTTTGGCGGCCTCGGCGTGGGCGACCCCGCATGTGACTTGCTTGTTGCGTGGACGTTCCTCTCTGCCAAAACACGGGACATCTTTCGTTCTGCGCTGTCAGTGGACGACGCCACCTGGACGCGCGGTCGAGGGTGGGCCCTTTCTTTCGGGCTGGTCGGCTTCGGTTACTATCAGGAGACCAATCCGATCCTTGCCAACATTGGGAAACGGGCAATCGAGGAAGCTCTCGCCGACTATAAGGATAATTCTTGATCTCCTTCGGATTCTTCTGAGACGGCTCAGCGTTAGAGCACCGGAGGTAGGAGGTAGCCTTAGTTTTACGAAAGGAGATATATTTTGTGGAAAATTACTGAAAGTAGCCCTGAAGAAAAAAACGCTATACTTGATAAACTTGTAAACTTTAACCGGCAGGTGCTTGGCATATCCGCTGACAGAACATCAAATGCATCGCTGGATTACGTTGTTAAATTAGATGATAAGATTATCGGGGGCATTAACGCTTCCCTTTATTTCAAGCAAAGCATTTTGTATATTAACCACTTATTTGTTGAGGAAAACCATCGCGGCCACCACTTCGGACGCACTTTGCTGAACAAAGTTGAAAATGAAGCCAAAGCCCTGGGGGTGGAACTGGCTCATTTAGATACCTATGATTGGCAAGCAAAGGATTTTTATCTAAAACAGGGTTATGAAATCTTTGGTGTCTTTGAAGATTGCCCCAAAGGTCACAAGCGCTATTATTTAAAGAAGAGTATATAATGGTAACGGTTCGCAAGCCCAAAGCTGAAGATACCCCGCAGAATGGACTAAGCAGCCTCTTGCTCAGCCAAGGCGGATATTGTCTTGGCAACAAGGCGTATTTCACTCCTCAATTCTTGGATTCCATGGGCGCGTCCTTCGATGAGCTCATCGAGTAGTCGTAGAGTGGTTGCATCCAAGTTTCGCAAGTACTGTTTAACCCCCTCATCCGTGCCTTGAAAGGCGGGTGTTGATGTAAGGGCTGTAAAGTTTTCCAATTGTTTTTGAAGGTCCACATGGCCTTGAGCCATTTTCTTCAATAAAACTTGTTGGGAAACCATTTGTTCTGTCAACATCGACATCTTTTCACCAACCCCATGGAGGGATTGTAGGATATTGGAACGATTATCTTCATTGCGGCCCATAACGTTTTGGAGTTGGGCCATGCATTCAGCCGTTTGTTCCAATAAACTGTGAAGGTACGCAGGTCCGCTATGGGCAGACGAAGCATTGGCGGCTATATCACCCGTTGACTTGGCCACAGTGGTTAAATGGTCTTCCAGATTATGATAAAAGGAACCCGCTGCTTTTCCGACTTGGAGGTCAAGAAATCCCAGGATCAAAGACCCTGCGAGACCGAACATAGAGGTGCTGAAAGCCGTTCCCATACCGGTTAGGGGGGCTTGTAAGCCCTGCTTTAAACCATGGAATGAATCTTTTACGTTGGACGCATCAACTTCAAGTCCCGTAATGACACCTGCTATTGCCCCGATTGTTTGGGACAGTCCCCAAAAAGTTCCTAAGAGCCCCAAGAATATCAACAGCCCAATCATATACCGAGATACATCCCGCGTTTCATCTAACCGTGCTTCGATGCTGGACAGAATCGACCGCAAGGCAATCGTCGATAATTGATTTTTTTGTTGGCTTTCTCCTAAAGAAAGGGAAAGAGGTAGCAGAATCTTTGGCGCTGGTACACCTGGATAGCCCTCTTCACCTCGTTCATAGCTTTCAAACCACAATTGCTCTTGACGTAAGTTATATAAACGGTAAAAAACCAAGCCAACGCCGACACCCATTGTCATTAAAATGGCTGTGTTGAGGGGGATATTATTTCTAAAAGCCACCAAGAGGGGCTGATGAAGCAAAACCATAACCCCACCCATCATCGTGAGGAAGGTTAACATTCGAATAAAATAGCGCTGGATGTAACTCATTGGGACGCACCCCTTTTGTTTAATTTTTATTGATCACTCTAGACGAAAAAGGACCTTCTGCAAAGTGTAATCCACCCTATATTGGGTTATCTTTCATCAGAAACAAAGTCCCGTTAAACCTTTATATACCCTTTTTAGTGTCATAATAGAAAGGGAATAGATGGGATGAACCGCTACATTTATTTTTCCGTTAATTAAGGAGGATATTTGTTTTGTTGAGTAAGGAAAAGATTAAGACGCTGCTTAATCTCAAAGTCTTGGTTCTTATACTCATTGGTGGTTTGGGAAGCGGGTTCTGGTGGTATCACCACTATTCCGCTTCTCCGGGTTATCTAGGGTATGTCGAAGGAGAGTTTGTGCGGGTGGCCTCACCTATTGCGGGCGCTTTAACGGAACTCTCCATCAAACGGGGAATGGAAGTTACAGCGGGAACCCCCTTGTTTGTTTTGGAGCATGAAAATGAAGTGGCGGCAAGAGATGAAGCCATGCGCCGCTATGAGCGCGCAAAATTTCAGTTGGCCAACATCGAAGTTGGAAAAAGACCGGAAGAAATTGAGGTGATTGAGGATACGCTTGCTCAGGCAGAAGCCGATCAAGAGTTTGCGCGCCTCTTTTTAGAGCGTCAGAAAAAATTAATAACCACGAATGCAACGTCGAGTGAAAACCTAGACCGTGCAAAATCGGCTTATGAGAAAGGGGAAGCCCGAATTGAAGAGCTAAAGGATCAATTAAAGGTTGCTCGCCTTCCGTCTCGAGAAATGGAGGTCAAGGCAGCGGAAAAGGAGGTTGAAGCTGCTCAAGCCGTTGTGAGGCAAGCCCAATGGCGATTGAACCAAAAATTTATAAAATCTCCCGTCAAAGGATTTGTCTTTGATACTTTGTATGTTTCCGGAGAATGGGTTCCTGCGGGTTCCCCCATTGCCGTCCTTTTACCGCCTGAGAATATTAAGGTTCGTTTCTTTGTCCCGGAATATCGGTTGGGATCTTTGAGAGTAGGCCAACCCATTATGATCAGGTGCGATGGCCAAGAAAAACCGATTCCGGCAATTCTCAGTTACATTTCTCCAACGGCCGAGTATACGCCTCCCGTTATTTATAGCCGGGAATGGCGTTCTAAGTTGGTGTATATGCTGGAAGCGCGGCCCCTTCAGTCTTTTGAAATTTTACACCCAGGACAACCTGTTGATGTGATGATGGGGACGCCATGACCAAAACTTTTGCCATTGATGTTGAAAATTTAACCAAAAGTTATGGCAACAAAACGGTTGTACGGGATTTTTCAATTCAAGTTGAGTATGGCAAAATTTATGGATTCTTAGGTCCAAATGGAAGCGGGAAAACAACCACGATTCGTCTGCTTTGTGGTCTTTTAAAACCAGATTCAGGCAGGGGGACGTGCCTTGGCTTTGATATTCTGGAGGATGCTCACCAGATAAAAGCGCAATCGGGATATATGACGCAACATTTTAGTTTGTATGAGGATTTAAGTATTATCGAGAATTTGGACTTTATGGCCCGATTGTATTTCGTGGAAAACCGTCAGGATGTTGTCAAAGAAACGCTTGAGAGACTTGGTTTAACAGAGCGCCGTAAGCAATTGGCCGGACAGCTATCCGGCGGTTGGAAACAACGGTTGGCCCTTGCGGCTTGTATACTCCACAAGCCAAGGCTTTTGTTGCTGGATGAGCCGACAGCAGGGGTAGATCCGAAAGCCCGGCGAGAGTTTTGGGATGAAATTCATCAATTGGCCAGCGAGGGAATGACCGTTTTGGTGAGTACGCACTATATGGATGAAGCTGAAAGATGCCATAAGATCGCTTATATATCCTATGGTGATCTTCTTATTAAAGGAACGGTTCCAGAGGTCATTGCAGCCTCTGGGTTGACCACTTGGTTGGCGACAGGGGAGAATTTGGGCCAGTTGGCAAAGAAATTGCAGGGACAGCCGGGGGTAGAGCAAATTGCGCCTTTTGGAAGAACGCTTCATATCAGTGGTGCCAATGCAAAAGTTTTGGCAAAAACCCTCGCGCCATTTCAGAAGAGTAAAAAAATTACCTGGGAGAAGGGGACACCGAATTTAGAAGATGTCTTTGTCCAAATGACGGGGAAAACCAATGGTGTTAGATAAATTCTCATTTTCATTTCCTCGGCTGTGGGCCATTTTGTTAAAAGAATTCATCCAAATGTGGCGGGATCGGGGTACTTTTGCCATGATGGTTTTCTTGCCGATCATGCAGCTTACGCTATTTGGCTTTGCCATTAACTCAGACCCAAAGTCCTTACCGGCAGGGTTGCTAAGGTTTGATGACAGCCCTTTTAGCCGCACAATCATCAAATCTTTGGAAAACTCTGAATACTTCAAATTTACGCACATTCTCTCGAGCGAGAAACAGGCGCAGCGTCTTCTTGATACGGGAGAGATTCAATTCGTTGTGAACATACCGGAAAATTTTGGACGCAAACTTCAACGGGGGGAACGCCCAGCCATTTTGATCCAGGCGGATGCGACAGACCCAACGGCGATGGCCAATGCGCTGGCGGCAGCAGCTGCCCTTAATCCCACAGTTATTGATCGAGATTTGGTTGGTCCCTTGCAACCGTTGAAGGGGAAGGTGGCCCCTTTTGAAATACGGGTGCATCGTCTTTATAACCCAGAAGCCATTACGCAATATAATATTGTTCCTGGCCTCATTGGCACCATTTTGACGTTGACGATGGTGGTGATGACTTCCGTTGCTGTTACGCGTGAGACGGAGCGGGGGACAATGGAAAACCTCCTCTCAACGCCTGTGCGGCCTGTGGAAGTGATGCTGGGAAAGATTTTGCCCTTCATCATTGTTGGATATATACAAGTTGTCGTCATTCTCACGACGGCAAAATTTGTCTTTTCAGTTCCTGTTGTGGGGAGTTTAGCTTTGCTGTCCTTGGTGATTATTTTCTTTATTACGGCTAATTTGTCCATAGGGTTCACCTTTTCCACTATGGCATCGAACCAGCTTCAAGCCTCGCAAATGAGTACGTTTTTCTTCCTGCCTTCCTTGCTTTTGTCCGGTTTTATGTATCCCTTTCGGGGCATGCCAACCTGGGCGCAATCGATTGGTGAAGTTCTGCCACTCACCCATTTTTTGCGCATTGTTCGGGGTATTTTATTAAAAGGGAACGGATTTTCTGAAGTTTGGCCAAATTTTTGGCCCATTATCCTCTTTATGCTCTGTGCCATGGCGCTGGCTATGTTCCGTTATCGAGAGACGCTTGATTAAAAGCTCTCATAAATTTAGCTTTGTTATTTGAAAATCATATAGTACTCTATAAGAAAATCATATAGAAGTGTGGTGAAATTTCAAATGGTTTATCCTCGGTTTGTACGCAGTATGGTTGAGCAAGCTTTGGCTGATACCCCTTGTGTTCTGTTGACAGGCCCGAGGCAAGCCGGCAAGACAACGTTAATTGAAACTTGGGGTACGCCATCTATGAGCGTTTCCTTTGACGATTGGTCAATTCTCCATCAGGCCAAAAATGATCCAGAAGGCTTTGTTAGCCAACTTGTTGCCCGAAATCCAGACAAACTTGTTGTGATGGATGAAATTCAACATGTGCCAGAGCTCTTTTTACCTATAAAACGGATCATAGATCAAAAAAGAAGGGCTGGAATGTTCTTGATAACAGGGTCCGCAAACCTTCTATCTTGGTCAAAAACCCCTGATTCCCTTGCAGGTCGTATTGAGTATCTCAATCTTTATCCCCTCTCTTTGCTGGAGATAAAAGGAAAGAATGAATCATGGCTTGATCTGTTTTTTGAGGAAAATAAACATGATTTTCAAATAAATACCCAATCTTTTAAAACGCGCCAAGAAGAAATTAATGAATTTATTATCAAAGGCGGGTTTCCTGATGCATTCAAGCGGGATAACCCTCACCGACGATCAAAATGGTTTGAGGCTTATTTGAAAAGCTTACTTGAAAAAGACATCCATGATTTAAGCCCTCAACGCCGCATAAAAATACCCCAGCTTCGCCAGCTAAACATACCCCACCCCTTTGGTGCCCCATGATGGGCGGCTATGTGCCCCTTCTTCCTGGCACCATAAGTAAACAGATCATTTTATAATGGCGCCACAGCCAGTTTGCAAAGGGCGACGCGTTGTTTTCAAAAAACCTTCTCACAGCATACTG
>CAMCRD010000037.1 GCA_945877185.1 Candidatus Finniella inopinata
AGTACCAAGGTTCCGTGATCGAGCACAAAGGTTCCTGGGTTGGTGACGTTGAGTGTATGGCCGTCAGGATCGCTGTCGTTGGTCAGCACGTTACCAGAGATTGGGTTCGGCGCCGTATCTTCCTTAACACTGTTCACATCTGCACAAGCAACGGGTGGGCAATTATCTGTTGCGCCCTTGATGGTGATGGTGAGCTTGGCGGAGTCTGTTCCGCCATGGCCGTCACTGATCTTGTAGAGGAAGGAATCCGTGAGGGTTTGCCCGTCATTTAAGGCGTTGACGGCTGGATTGCTATTATCCAAGGTGAACGTATAAGTCCCATTGGCATTCAACACCAAGGTTCCGTGATCGAGCACAAAGGTTCCTGGGTTGGTGACGTTGAGTGTGTGGCCGTCAGGATCGCTATCATTCGTCAATACGTTGCCGGAGATTGGGTTCAGCGCGGTATCTTCCTTAACACTGTTCACATCTGCACAAGCAACGGGTGGGCAATTATCTGTTGCGCCCTTGATGGTAATGGTGAGCTTGGCGGAATCCGTGCCCGTATGTCCATCGCTGATATTGTAAGTAAAGGAATCTTTAAGTGTTTGCCCGTTGTTCAAAGCGTTTACAGCTGGATCGCTATTGTTCAGCGTGTAAGTATAAGTTCCATCCGCCTTGATAACTAAAGTACCATGGGCCAAGGTAAATGTACCAGCATTGGTAACGCTTAGGGTATTGCTGTCAGAGTCATGATCATTGGTCAATACGTTGCCAGAGATGGGGTTCGGCGCTGTATCTTCTTTAATGCTATTTACATCATCACAAGCTTCAGGCGTATGATTGGTATATTTTATATAGGTTATGCTGTAGTCGCTGCTATCGCCTTTATATGACCCTTGGTTTGCATAAGGAAGAGCAGAAAAAATAATTTTTGTAAAAGGCGTATCTGTTTGAATAGAGACTTCTTTGGTTGAGCTGCCTGAGCTATTTTTAAAAGTGTCGCTTCCTACGACATTTCCATTGGCGTCATACGCTGTCCACTTGCCGATTTCACCAGATCCGTTTTCACTTCCAAAAAATAAGTCTACACCAACCTTTATACTCTTGACTGGAGAGTCAAAAACAGCTTGAATTTGTTCTGATTGTTTGGTGACTGGATTGTAACCTAGCTCTGGAGTAGGAGGCGCATTTCCAGGAGTTGTGTTTCCTACCACGCCAATCTCTTTAACTCCCCCCACCACATTATGAGAAATACTGCCTGTATTAAAAGTGGAATCATTCAGGCCTTTTGCGGTTATAGCAATGCCTATCCAACCGTTTCCTTCATTTGCTGTGACAGTGGAAGCAGTGCTGTTTGAATCTTGTGTGGGGGTTGAGTTGTTTGACATAGGTTCCTCCTGTGTAGTTGGACATTAAAAGTAAAAACAGCACCCAAAAGCTTGATTGAAAATAAATAATTTTATTGATCAAGCTAAGTTCTTATAAAAAAGAACAATAAAAAACAACAAATACTGTGTGTTTCGTTTCATAATTCAATATAAATTTAATAAAACAAAATTCAATGTGGCGGAATCATAGGAATTTAAGAAATCAATCATAGTATATAGTTTTTCTTTATATATTTTTTAAATTTAAAGCCAGTCGTGTGAATATTTAGGGATGGCTGCAAAAAATACTTGCTCTCGTTTTGGGTCATTGTGAGTTGGCTTGTGAATCGACCATCTTTCAGGTTAATATAAATATAAGATAATTTAAGAAGTCGTATCCCTGATGAAAAAATTGATTCTCATGCGTCATGCTGAAGCCCAGCCCGAACAGTTTGGCCGTAATGATCGGGATCGCTGTTTATCTGGCAATGGGATGGAGGAGTTGGAATTAATTCGGCGCAAATTGCAAGGGAAACTGCAAGGGTTACAACTTGTTTTATGCTCAAATGTAAAGCGGACACGCCAAACATTGGAAGGGATTAAACCGATTCTTCCCTCAGTTTGTGAATCCGCTTTCGATGATGGTTTGTATCACGCACCGACAGCAAGCCTTATCAGCCGCCTTCAAGGTTTAGAAGACACTCAAGATTTTGTTATGGTGGTTGCCCATAACCCGGGCGTAAGTGATTTTTTGAATTTGGTTATCGCCTCAACAAAGCAGCAGCCTGGGATGCCAAAGATGGTGCCGACATCCGGGGTTGCCATTTTTGAAGGAAACTTCAAGAAATGGCAAGATGCTTCTCCCGCCCGCTTTACGCTTCAAGAATTTTTGGTTCCTTAAAAATCACAAAAACACCACCATTTCTAAAAGGAGGGTTGTATTTTTGTTTATCGCTTTTCTGATGAATCGGATCATACCTTAAATAAATTATAGAGTGTGCGCTTTTAACAGGATAGTCATGCAAAAATATTGACAGCATCAAAAAAGTAAGTTATATGTAATTATCTCCACAAATAGATAAGTTGCCGCAAGAAGAAGCAGGACTCCAGTTGAAAGAGTTTTTTATCTAAGTAATTTTGGGGAAAAACAGAAGAGGAGAGGCGTGAAATGGTGTACCGAGAGGTGAATATAAAGATAACAGATGTAACAGGTTCCGTCACGAAAGGAACGATCAGTATGATTCAGTCAGCAAGTGAATCTGTTAAAAAACAACTGATTGACCGATATTGTGGAAGGCTGTCAACCTGGGAGACAAGCTGGATTAAAACCCTGAAAGAAGGACAAGAGGTCGTCCTGGAGGCTTCTGATGAATATCCCTGGCATTGTCTTGCCCCTGGTTGGAATGGGAATTCGATGTTGGAGCCTCTTGCTTCTGGCGCTGACGAAAGCTCTGATAGTGCTTCTGACAGAAACCACAGAAGTGTTAGTGCGATCAACAAAGTCCTTGAACGCTATAATTTGGTGCGTAAACGACGTTTGCATTAGACTATTAGATCTCGCTCAATACTTCGCGCACCAACCCAAGCGTTAGTTGGCGATGCTGAGAGAGGGTGTGGTGGTCAAGGATCGTTACCAGGGCGCGGACACGCTCAAATGAGCGTTCAACGCGGCGTAAAATGTACTCCCCGACACCTGATGATAGGGTCATTCCATGTTCCGAGCACAATTTAAAGAGCACGGCTTTTAAAGCTTCTTCATCGGGAGAATGAACAGCAACACTCAAGATCGTCGTGAGACGGGAGCGCAGATCAGGCAGAGTAACCGCCCATTGGGTTGGGGGCTGAAGGCTGCAAAGCAAAAGATCTATGCCTTTTTCCTTCACTAAGTTATAAAAGTGGAACATCCAGTCCTCGATTGCCCCTGCATCGTGGGCCCCATCTTTCTGAAATAGAGAATCCGCATCATCGAGGATGATGGCTGGAGACTCACCCAGCACATCATGAGGGTTCAAATTGGGGATGTCGCTGGGGGTTAGGAACCGGGCCCCTGTTTTTTTTTGCCAAATATGGGTCAGATGTGTTTTCCCGCAGCCTGGTTCGCCATAAATCGCAATCATCTTCATGGGCCACTCTGGCCATCGTCGGACCCATTGTGTGGCTTCCCAATTGCAAGAGCTTTCCACGTAGTCTATCTCGGAGTAATTGGGCTTTACGGGCAAATCAAGGAGCAATTGCTGGGCGCAGGTCATTGAGATAACCTTGCTGCTTTGGGTGCGCTTTTCTTAAGATCGTGTTGTTGATAAAAAGGTGTTTCTACGTACCAATCAATGAGGATACGGGCAATAACGCCTAAGGTTGCCGTGACGGGTAAAGCCAGTAAGATACCGATGAATCCAAACCAGGTTCCTGCGGCCAATAAGGCAAAGATAATCCAAACAGGATGGAGGCCAACCTTCTGCCCAATGAAACGAGGGATAAGAATATTCCCCTCAATCAAACTGATGCTAATAAAGACAAGGGTGACACAACCGATGGGTGACCAGCTTGTGAATTCCGCAAAACTGATTCCTAAACTTGTCATATATCCAATGAGCATGCCGATGTAAGGGATGAAAGACATAAATCCTGTCAATATGCCAACAATTATCCCTTGCTTAAGTCCGATGGCCCACAAGCTCACAGAATATAGAACCATCAAAATCAAACAAATAATGGCTTGGCCTTTTGCATAAGAAGACAGCGTACGGTCTACGGTTGTTGTATGCTTTCGAATTTGAGAAGCCCACCGGGCGGGAAGTAAATTGTCAAGTTTGGTAATGATACGTGGCCAGTCTTTTAGAAGATAAAAGGTAATCACGGGTGTTAAAATGACCAGAGATAGCAAGTTTGCAAGGGCCATCCCATTACTCAAGAGATTCGTTAGGACCCACACAGAACAAGTCAAAATATCCCCCAAATGGCTAATGACTTGTGTTTTTAGCTCCGACGCACTGGGAGTGCCATAAGCTTGAGAGATGCTTTCTAACGTTGGGGCAATATTTTGAAAGAGGCGCTCAATGAGTCGAGGAATACTGCTGGCCAGAAGAAACAATTGCTGTTGTAGATAAGGAAGAGCGACAAGCATGAGCGTTATTAATATGATAATTAAGGATAGAACCAGAAAGGCGCTGGCAACCCCGCGGGAAAAGTAACGCTGAGACAACCAAGCTGCGGGCGAGTTTAAGGCATAGGCGCCAATAAATCCTGCAAGAAAAGGCATAAGAATGGATCCTAGGCTATATAATGTTCCCATTAAAGCTGTCAAGCCCAGAAGCGCGAACCAAAACCAATGTGTACGCTGTTGTTCTGCCATATCCTTGCCTTTCAGATCAATTATGGCTTGCGAAGGGCCTTAATCCCTGCGCGTGCATAGGTGATTCCTGATAAAATCGTGAAAAAAGCAACACCATAAAGGAAGAATATCATGAGATTGTTTTCGATGCTAGATGTTGGAATAAAAGGGACAGGGATGCCTCTTGCAAGGAGCAAGCCAATGAAAAGCATTTGGACTGTTGTGCTGATTTTTCCAACAAAGTTGGGTGCAAGGCTCATCTTGGTTCTTCGAGCTAAGATGATTCCGATGCTGCTGAGGAGGATGAGCAAATCACGCGATAAAACCAAAGTTGTCAACCAAAGGGGAATAAATTCCCAAAATCCAAGGGTAAGATATACGGACATGATTAAAAATTTATCGGCAATAGGATCCAGGATTTGTCCGAGTTTTGAGGTTGCTTGCCACCATCGGGCTAAGTAACCATCAAGCCAATCTGTTGCGCTGGCACCAAAAAATATCCAGAACGCGATCGTTAATTGATTTTGTGCAATAAACCAAACGCATAAAGGGGTGCTCCCTAGGCGTAATATCGTTAGCAAATTTGGAATATGCCTATAAAACGAAGAAGCTTCGGGGCAGAGGTTATCGGAATCGTCTTGTTTTCCCTGGAGATTTTTCTCCAGGGTAATTTTCCTTTGGGATTCTTTCATGAAAAATCCTTAGCCAACGATTTCGATATCTCCAAAGAAGAATTTGATTTCTGTAGCCGCATTTTCAAGGGAGTCAGATCCGTGAACGGAATTCGCTTCAATGGATTCAGCAAACTCTTTACGAATCGTGCCTGGGGTTGCATTGGCTGGGTTTGTTGCTCCCATAACATTGCGGTAATTAACAACGGCATTTTCGCCCTCTAAAACTTGCACAACAACAGGACCAGAGGTCATAAAAGTGCACAAATCATCGAAGAAAGAGCGTGTGGCATGAACGCCATAAAAAGCCTCTGCTTGAGGACGGGTTAACCATAAACGTTTTTGTGCAATAATGCGTAAACCAGCGGATTCGATTTTTTCATTAATTTTCCCAGTCAGATTGCGGCGTGTGACATCCGGCTTAAGAATTGAAAAAGTTTTTTCTAATGCCATTATTATTTCCCCTTAAAATATTATGTTTGAAGTATATACCGAAGAGATGTTGCATTCATAGGCGAAATGACGCTGAAAATCAACAACAAGATCGCATCTATTGAAAATTAAGGTGTGAGAAGGGGGCGTAGGCATTGAAAATAAAAAAGAACCCATCTCGCAAAAAATTACGAGATGGGTTCTTTATAGACTATACGAAGATAATCTTATTTATTGTGTCAAACGTTATGTGTCCACTATTAACACTGTTGGTAATGGTGCCGCTTAAGGTATGACCCGCATTGGCTACCCAAGTACCATCTGCGTTATGAACACCCATGGCTGGGTTGTTAACGGTTATGGTCCAAGTTTGTATATCTTGACGTCCAATCAATCCCAGAACATTTTCTATGGTACTTGCGTTTCCATGGACAACGTCTGTGCCATTGCTAACAAACTCGAAGCTTGTTGCATCTTGGTTTGCAAGAGCAACTGGGAATATTGTATTCCCTTGTATTCCTTGGCTTCCAGGAGGATACTTTAAGTCATTGAAGATGAACAAGTTATCATCTGTTCCACCGTAATACGTTGCGTTTCCGCCTCCATCGAAGAATGTATTATGGGCATTATTACCACCGGTAACAACCACGCCATTTCCCCATTCAGCATAGAAAGTATTCGTGGAATCATTTCCTCCGACCATTGTGACTTTTCCCCCACCTGCATACATGGTATTAACGGAACCGTCATTTCCTCCATGAATGGTAGCATCTCCACCACCACCAAAGATATTGTTAATGGAGCAGTCTCCCCCAATCAACTTATTAGCGCCAGAAGCGCCATACAGGTCGTTGATTGAGTGGAAACCTCCTTTAATAACATCTTGACCGGATTCGGCGTAGATGATGTTCGTGGCATCTTTACCGCCCGTAACTGTATCATTGCCTGCTCCAGCATAGATTGTATTAATGTAGGAATCTTTGCCAACCAAGGTATTGCTCAGCACGGTACCAAAAACCGTATTGGTAGGTGCCCCTGGCCCTGCGCCTGGAGGTGTTGAGCCACAACCACAATCATCGTCGGTTGTTCCCTTAATGGTGATGTCCAACTTAGCTGAATCCATACCACCATGCCCATCACTGATGGAATAGGTGAATGTTTCTTTCAGCGTGTCTCCATTATCCAAGGCATTTACTGTCGGATCGCTGTTATTAAGCGTATAGGTATAGGATCCATCCGCATTAATAAGCAAAGAACCATGAGCCAAAATGAAGGTACCTGCCGACGTAACCATCAGCGGATCCCCATTGTGGTCGCTGTCATTGCTGAGAACATTGCCCATAATCTTGTTGGGTGATGCATCTTCCTTGATGAAGGTTGAGTCATCGCAGGCTACTGGAGCTATATTACAAGCATAACCACCGCCGTGATTTCCACCTGATCCACCGCCATGATGTCCGCCTGATCCACCGCCGTGATGGTTTGATCCACCACCTGTTGGTTCACAATCTACAGGAGGAGGGGGAGGGTTATGCCCACCGGAGCCGCCACCATGATTTCCATTTGAACCACCGCCGTGATTTCCACCTGATCCACCGCCGTGATGTCCATTTGAACCACCACCATGGTGTCCGCCGGAGCCACCACCGTGATTTCCACCTGATCCGCCACCTGTTGGTTCACAATCTACAGGAGGAGGGGGAGGGTTATACCCACCGGAGCCGCCACCATGATGTCCATTTGAACCACCGCCATGGTGTCCGCCGGAGCCACCGCCGTGATTTCCACCCGATCCACCACCTGTTGGTTCACAATCTACAGGAGGAGGGGGAGGGTTATGCCCACCGGAGCCGCCGCCGTGGTTTCCACCGGAGCCGCCGCCGTGGTTTCCACCGGAGCCGCCGCCGTGGTTTCCACCGGAGCCGCCGCCGTGGTTTCCACCGGAGCCGCCGTCGTGATTTCCACCGGAGCCGCCGCCATGATTTCCGCCTGATCCACCGCCATGAGGAGGCTTATGGTCTGTGCCACCGCCGATAGCGGAATTATGGCCCAGTTCACCACCCTTTCCTTTAGAATTATCCTTAGCTGTGCCCCCGCCGCTATGCTCATTGTTATGATGATCTTGATTGTTTGTTTTGGTTTTAGACATCTTGTTCTCCCCCGTATTTATTTTATGCACACAAAATGGTACACGTTGACTACGTGGGTTAAATATAATTTTAAATAAATGAAAGTCAACTTAGTAAAAAATAATATTAAATAAATTCGTTTGATTTTTTATTTTTTTTGAATTGCAATTAATTATCGCATTTTTCATTTTGTATTTTTTTAACAATCCAATTTCCAATTTTACGACCCAATTCTAGCCCCTCATAGTCGTCAACAGGAAAATGGATGCCGCCCCAAAGGCGTGTTTGGCCAATCTCATCGGTGGTCTTGTCACACTCTTCAAGGTCTTGAAAGTTTGCTGTAGAATGAGAGGAATCGGGATGCAACCTTATAGACGTTAAGGCAATTGTTTGGTGCGTATATAAGAAAATACCCGTTGCAATCAGCATAAATGTACCAGCAACTCCTACAATCTTTGCAAATGATTTCTTTACCATTTCCTTTAACTCTCCTCAACGCTATCTTTCTTAAAAGTATGTTTTTTGTTGCGCCGAAGGTGGGTAGAACTCAACTTCGGCACATAACCTTAATATTAAAAGATGAATTCTTACCAAAAGGTTAAGAGTTTGTATTTAGGGCTCATGAAAATTGAGTGCTTGCCACTCAATTTTCATGGAAAAGGGATTCGTTCAATCATTTTGGGGCTTAAGAAAAGAAGCATCGCACTCATTTGAGACAGAACACTTGACGAATTCGGCAAGATCGCGTATTGAATAAGATAACTTTTCGATAAAATCTGAATTTTTGGGAGATTTATTAATGTCAAGGCGATGTGGAATTTCAGGTAAGGCAGTTCTTTATGGGAATAATGTTAGCCACGCAAAGAACAAATCGCGCCGTCGTTTTTTGCCAAATATGCAAGAAGCATCTTTCATGAGTGAGGCTTTGGGTCGGATGGTGCGGTTGCGCCTTTCCACGAATGGCATTCGCACCGTTGAGTTCCATGGCGGATTGGATGCATTCTTGACGCAAACTTCTTCTTTGAAGTTGTCACCAGAATTGGTTCGTTTGAAGAAAACAATTCAAAAGCATGTGTCGGCTTCTGCCGTAGCTGCTTAAGCTTCGTTAGGTTCGTTTTTTAAAGCATGAAGCATAGCGTTTCATGCTCTTTTTAACCTAACCATAACTATCAAGATTTTTATGGACACTTCATTTATCGTTCCTTTCGTTAATTTAATGCAGACCCTGTCAGCAGAGAGCCTTTCTTTGTTGATTTTCTTGGGGTGCGTTGCTTCCATTTTATTTTTATTCCGGACCTTTGGGATTACTGGCTTGTATATGTACAACGCAGTGATTGTGATTGCCGCCAATGTTCAAGTCCTAAAAACGGCGGCTTTTTCCTTTTCTCCAGAACCTGTTGCCTTGGGGACAGTCACTTTTGCAACAACATATTTGGTGAGTGATATTCTGACAGAACATTATGGTAAAGCTGTTGCTCGTAAAGGGGTATGGCTGAGCTTTTCAGCACATATATTAATGACCTCATTGATGCTCTTCACCTTAGGCTATTCCGCACCAGCCGGGGATAAGGCCCATGGGGCGATGATGAACCTTTTTACGCCGTCACCACGCATCTTGCTGGCGGGGTTGTTGGCTTATCTCATCAGCCAGTTTTTGGATATTTACGTGTTTGAATGGGTTGGACGAATGACCCAGCGTCGTTGGTTGTGGCTACGCACCAACGTTGCGACCCTTTTATCGGGTTTGGTAGATAACACTATTTTCAGTGTTTTAGCATGGGTCATTTTAAATCCAGAACCCATCACATTTTATTCATTGATTTTTACCTATATTCTAGGCACATATTTAGCGCGGGGGTTGGTAGCGCTTTTGTCCACGCCGGTGATGTATTTAAGTTATTTGTGTATCCCTGGTACGCCAAAGATGCCCATCGAAGCCCCAGAACTCGACGTAATCAAAGCCGCTTAATTTTTCAACAGAAGTAAAGCATTTAATCGTATGTCTGATTTTTCATTTTCCTACCACTATCCCTCCTCAAAATCGCGTGCTCGATTGGGACAGTTACAAACGCCCCATGGTTTGGTGGAAACACCTGCTTTTATCTTTTGTGCCACCAAAGCCGCGATCAAGGCCGTTACGCCAGATCAGATGCGCGCATGTGGCACTCAATTTATTTTATCAAATACCTATCACCTGATGCTACAACCCGGGGCCGAAGTGGTTGCCAAAATGGGGGGCTTGCATCGATTTATGGGGTGGAATGGCCCCATGCTGACCGATTCGGGAGGATTTCAGATCTTTAGCCTTGGTCATGGGTCAGTTGCGGCAGAGATTAAGGGAAAGCGCATGGGGACTCGCCCCAAAACACTCCTTAAAATCACGGAGGAGGGGGCCCAGTTTAAATCTTACCTTGATGGATCAATGCATGTGTTGACCCCTGAAAAATCGATTGAGATTCAACGACTCTTAGGGCCTGACCTGGTTGTTGTTTTGGATGAGTGCACGCCGTTCCATGTGGATAAGGCCTATACTCAACGATCCCTGGACATGAGCCATCGCTGGGGAGTGCGCAGCCTTCAAGAGTTTCAAAGACACGATGACGGCCGTCAATCCCTTTATGGCATTATTCAAGGGGGTGTTTATGAAGATTTGCGCCGTGAGGCTTGTGATTTTGTGAACAGCCAACCTTTCTTTGGCCATGCGATTGGCGGGTCGCTGGGGGCCAATAAACAACAAATGTATGATGTCGTTGCCATGACGGCACAGCGCCTTGATCCCAATCGCCCTATTCACTTGCTCGGTATCGGTGGGGTGCGGGATATTTTTGAAGGTGTGGCGCAGGGAATCGATACCTTCGATTGCGTTCATCCCACCCGCCTAGCCCGTCATGGCGGCGCCCTTGTGCGCCCGCCCCATGCGTTAAAAGAAGGTGCCGACCACATTAATTTGCGTAATAGTTCTTGTCGGGAAGATCCAAACCCAATTGAACCGGATTGTCCTTGTCCTACGTGCCAAACCTATTCCCGCGCTTACCTGCATCACCTCCTGAAAGCCCAAGAACTTTTAGGGATGACGCTTATTACCATGCATAACGTCGCCTTCATGAACCGTCTTCTTACCGCAATTCGCGCCAGCATTGCAGAAGGACGATTGAATAAGGAACGCAAAAATTGGGTGGCAGAAGATGATTTTTCTGAGCTTTCGCAAAATTTAGCGGCTTGACTTGAAAGAGTTTAAAGTTTTAGTTTTTAAAAAAATACGGCTAGAAAGAAACCCTGAACCAGGAGAAACCGATGAGAGTTGACCTTTACACGTTTATCCATAAAGCCCAGCGTAAGCACTTATTCGATTTATCGGTCAAGATAGGGCGGTCTGATTTTAGGGATGCTTCTCAAGTGTCTCTTCTTAAAAAAGAATTAAGGGGTATGGTTGCTCGTTTGAAAGAGCATGCTTCTCACGAAGAAACGTTTATTCACCCATTCTTTCACAAAATTGGGCAGCAGGGGGAATTAATTGAACGGGAGCATCACGATCTAGAAATCCTTCTCGAAGAACTTGAAAAGAATATAGACACCCTTGATCAAGGTCAGCTCTACACCCAATTTAATCGCTTTCTTGCGGCCTATCTCACCCATATGGATGATGAAGAAAAGGCACAAAGAGATATCCTGTGGAAGCACTTTGATGATGAGGCGCTTATGGAAGTTATGAAGAAATTTAGGGCCCAACAAACGCCAACACAATTCATGGAAGATTTAGAGTTTTTGTTCCCGACCTTAACTGCGGAAGAAGTAGAAAGGATTTTAGGCGGAATGAAAGGCGTTGTTCCTGAGGCAACCTACCAGGCCGTTTCTTTGATGGCAAAAAAGGCCCGGTGAAAACAAACGGGCTGTCTTCACTACCCGTCACTTTTTAACAATGTTGAAAAACAACAAATTATTCCTTGTGTCATCGTGGTGCCATGTTAGGGCGGGGTGTTCGAGGATAAACTCCTTTATTTGAGGGTTTATCCTCAGGTAGAGTATCTCGACATTCTCTACCAAAGATTTTTGAGTAGTGACGTCACAGTGAGAGCTGCCGATAAATCTAAAGCCACTGGGTAATCACAAGAAGCCCGAACCGTCCCCCCTATAAACCGTGAAAACTTGGAAGGTACCTTAGGGATTGGATTCCAATCGTATTTTCTTTGATGGATATCGTCGTAACCCGTCGCCAAAAGTTCTTTGAAGCCTTGATATATCTCATAATTTGACAAGGTTAGAGGATCTCTTCCTTTTATAGTGGCCAGCAAGTATATCATTGAAAATCGACCGCAATCATGAAAATTCAACACCTGATCCCCCCTATAGTGATAGGTGTGCTTAAGATCTAGACCCGTCGTCTCGGAAATAGCTTGGAAAAATCTCAAGCTTTGCAGTGGCAAAGGATCTGCGTGACCAAAAATGGTCTTCTTTATGCCGGGTTGATCGGTGTCAAATGTGGGATTGGTAACCCTAATATCTATGTTTTTTTCGTTGAGAGTTATATGAGCGTAGCTAAAATGTCCTCTTCGAGAATTTTCATCCGCACCACGAAGAACAGCTAAAACATGGCCAGCTATGCTGTGGGGGGGAGCGCTATTATTGCGAAGGAGCGTATGAATTTCGATGGGTTGCCCAGCAAACTTATCTGCTAGATGTGTCAAAAGATTTTGTGCATAAAATGAAGGACCCGATAAATCAAAAACCGACTTATTTTCATGGACCACAACATGATTATAGAAATCTTCCACTAAGTCAGCACTGAGCTTTGTCATCTCACTACGTTGACATTCTATCTGGGCTTTCTCCTCTTCTATTTTCTTTTGTTGTTCTGATAGAACCTCTATTCGTTTGATTTTCTCAGCTTCATCTAGGTTTCCATATCGCAAATTTATTATTTCGAGAGCAACCTCACCATCTCTCTTTATCAGGGAGAGCTGTTTTTGGGAAAGGTCATTGGAAGACCGTGACGTTTTTTCCAAATCCTTACTCACATCGTCAAATGTATCGTGACCTGTCTTGCAACTCTTGAGCGCAAAATCACATCGCTCAGCGAGCACCAAAGGAAGGATAATAAGGTGGTTGTCCTTACTTTCTTTGAACAGATATGAATATTTTAAGGACTGCTGGATGGATCTTAAGTCATTTGCAGAGCATCCAGGATTTTTTTCTAATACGCTTGGGAAAAATTTGAGGCCATTTTGAAAAGCAGAAGTATAATGAGGATCTCTAATCGGAACCTGTCCATTTATTTGAAATTCAACAAGTGACCATCCTTCACGAAAATTTTGTCTTAAAAACTCAGAAATACAAATTCCACTAGAACCATAACCAGTAACAGACGTTGTATAGTATAATCCGGCGATTCTTTCTCGTCTAAATTCGCAAATTCGCCCAAATAGGCTTCTGTTCTCTTGGGAGCCATCTTCCTCCATGGTATGGCCTCCAGCTGGACAAAGGCAGATTAATCCAAAAGCTAACACTATTCTTTTCAAGAGCAATTTTCTGGCTGTTGTAATATACATTGACAACATTGATGATAAAAATGACTTATTAACACGCATAAAATTAATCCTTTTATAAACTGAAAATTAAATAAATATATGATATTAAGAAAATTGTTAAATTTAAATAATATACTATATTCATAAAAACGTTAATTGTCTAATGGAAAATTGATAAAATTAGCTCGTTATTTGTCAGATTTTAGAATGGGTTGAAAGGTAAGGAGTAAGAAGTCATATTTTGAATTCCCTCTACCAAGAAAGGAGTTCAAAATGCTTAAGCTTCCCGCCCTTACCCAGTCGATATCAAAACACTTTAAGCTTCATCCTTCAAGACAAAAAACTCTTATCCACCTGATCTTTGGGGCCATATCCAGTAGCAATGTTCACCAGCAAAGTCTTTCCCGCTATGTCGGCAGCCCTAATCCTAAAGCCGCTTTACGAAAAGTGGAGCGTTTTTTTGTGAGGAAGAATTATCTTGCAAGGATTCTGCTAAAGCTCTTGTCGACATTCTAGGATTTAAAGGAAAGTTTGACTTATGCCTTGACCGAACCAACTGGAAATTTGGTAAAAAGAGCATCAATTATCTGGTGCTGAGTTGGCGAATCAATAGATCAATTTCCTTACCTTTAATATTTGTCGACCTTGATAAAGAGGGGAACTCAAACACGACGGAACGCCTCGATTTACTTAGAGATTTTGATGAAGTTTTTGGCTTTGGCCGCATTAACTCCCTGATAGCTGGCCGTGAATTTGTCGGGAATAAATGGTTTAAAACACTCAATAAAAATGGCATTTCCTACTTCATCCGTGTCAAACAAAACACGTTACTTCCTTGGGGAGAGGAGCCTATTCAAGCAGCTAAGCTTTTTAATCATTTGAACGGTTATCAAAGTAGGCTTATTGAAAAAGAAATGTATGGAAGTACTGTTTCCTTTGTTGGAACCCGCAGTTTGTCTGGGGAGCTTGTTATTGTCATGAGCAATCAATCCCTCACTGCCTCACAAATTCTGGTCAAATATCTCAAAAGATGGTCCATAGAGGAGCTTTTTAGAAAGTTAAAAACATCAGGGTTTCATTGGGAAAATACGCACATGACGAAACCTGCACGCCTTGTTACCTTGTTGATTATACTTGGCTTTGGATTGTTGATGGCGTCACTGGTCGGGTGTGATCAACTCATACCTTGGAAGAAAACGCTGGGCCATCCTCTCTATTCTGTCTTCAAACAAGGCCTGATCACACTTCAATTTCTTCTTGCACAATCGTTAATCGTAGCATCGCAAACTATACAATCTGCCTTAGAGAGGCTGAAAAATGTTAACTTTTAAAAACTGACGGGTAGCGAGCGGACTGTCATATTCTTACTTCCTTCCCTCTTTGTTATAATAAATATGAAGGGAAATCACCTATGTATAGGTTAAATTCTTGCTATTTTTAACCTAGTTTTTTAAATGGTTTTTGACGATAGTGATTGTAAGACAAAAGTAGGCATATCTAACCAATAAAAATAATCACAATAGTGATGAAGGGGGGGGTATAATGGCTCACTTAGATTCTCAGATAAAAACAGATATAAAGAATGCCTTTGATTTTGAGCCAGGCATCGCTTCCCATAATATTATCGTGAATGTCGACAACGGTATCGTTACGTTGACAGGAACGGTTGAGTTTTATTATGAGAAACCTCTGGCGGAAAAGATCGTCAAAAGCGTTTATGGCGTTAAAGGTATTGTTGAAGAGCTTCAAGTAAATCTAGAAGAAACTTTAGTGCGAAATGACGAAGACATCGCGAAAGCTGCCGTACGGGCTTTAGAGTGGGATTCTTCCATTCCACCGAATAAGGTAAAAGTTGTTGTAGAACATGGCATTGTTAAATTAAGTGGTACGCTTGAATGGCAATATCAACGGGATAGAGCTTATAATGCCGTGAAATATCTTTTCGGCATAAAAAACATTATTAATGACATAAAGCTTCATTTTCCAATTCAGATAAACCCTGAAAAGGTATCCCATAAGATTTTGTCAGAGTTTCAAAGTAATGCCACGATTGATGCGCGGGCAATTCAGGTAGAGACTGAAGGAGGCAAGGTTATTTTAAAAGGGTACGTCAGAACCTGGCCGGAGTATGAAGAAGCACGGTATGCGGCTTGGTCCGTGCCTGGGGTCATGGAAGTCGATAGTAGCCAGCTTTATATCCAGTAGGATTAGGCCTTATCGCCCATTTTTTGATGGGTATCAAAGCCGAAAGAAATTGGGGGCATCTATGAATACCACATGGAATTGGGTTCATTATATAAAATTGTCTGTGCCTCTTCTTTTCTATTTTATCCTTCTTATTGGTTTTAAAACCCTCATCGAAAGGGCGCCCATTCTCCAACAACCTGCTTATAAGCATCTTTTATCCCTTGCTAAGAATACGATCCATCTCCTCATTATCCTCATTGCCCTGATTATGGGGTTAAATGTGTTTGGGATCGATATTCAAGGTATTGTAGCTGGGCTCGGACTCATGAGCTTTGCGATTGGACTTGCTTTGAAAGATGTTATTACAAGCGTCCTCTCAAGCTATGCTCTACTCCTTTACAAACCGTTCGATATAGGAGACGAGGTTTCCATAAAAGGAATTACGGGAACCGTTTCTAAAATGGATATGCGCTATACTGTCTTAGATTCTTCTCAGGAAACTTTTCTGATTCCAAATTCAGAAGTTATAGCAGAGACGATCACTTTAAAAAAGAAGCCCTTTAAAATAAGTAAACAATTCATAAGGGAGCAGAAAATTTAAGAAAACCAGAGGCAAGAAAAGACCTTGCCTCCGGTTAGTTTGTTTGGGTCTCAGCACCTCTTCAGGTAAGCGTATTTTCCAACCATGCTTTGTGACGTCTTTCATCTTGAAGGCCCTTCTTGATGAACTCTTCTGCATCTGACCATTTATTGTTATGATCGTTCATGCGTTCGTATGCTGTGTTTGTATCTATTTCATTACTTTTCATCGCTTGGAGAATTGTGTTATCCCCAATCATATTTGCAAGGACGACTTTTGCGGTTGTTAAGAGTTGTTTACCCAGCATACCCTTTTCGGGAACTTCATGTTCATTTTTTTGAAGAAGAGCGGAGATTTCCTGAATATGTCGTTCATGGTCTTCTTTAAATTCAGTTAATTTTTCTCGGTACGCAGGGTTTTCAAGTCGTTCAACCGCTGCCTCATAAGCATCTGTGGCAGCGTACTCGAGTTCGACAAGTTCTTTTAAAGCTTCTGCAAAATTTCCTTGAGTTCCAACGAATGTAACCATCTTTTACCTCTCTTTCATGCGACGTTAAATAAACAAGATCCTGTGTTTTTAAAGTTGAGCCTCAATATCTTGGGCAGCTTTTTTGGTACGATCATAGGCTTTCTTGATGACCTCTTTTGCATCAGCAGGAGCAGAGGAGCTTAAAGCCGATTCGAAAGCTTTCAGGATGAGCTTAAGGTTCGTATGCAAGGCATTAAAGGTTCCTTGGTCTGTAAAAGCGCCCCTCATGGCGGTGTACCCACTCATGAAATAGCCTCTGAAATCCTTGCTATAATCAGGGACATTCCCGCCATATTTTATTAAAAGGGCCGAAAGTTCTTTTATATTGTCATCGCATTCGCGCTTAATCGTTTGAAGTTTATCCTTTAGGGCTTGGTTGCTGAGATTATCGATGCATTGGCTAATTAAAAAAGACTCATCAATTGCATAGTGCGTTAGCTTTTGAAGGGCCTTCACCGTTTCCTCTTGGTTTTTTTGAGTTTGAGTTAAGGGTTGCTCTGTGGCTGCATAGGAATGGTAGCACCCAAAAAGGGTCAATGGTGCGACTAAAAAAACAATTTTTTTTAGTGAGATTAGTTTATTATTTATTGTCATAATCGTTTCTCCTTTATTATCGATCTTGGACCTAATCAATCTTAGCTCTAGCAACTTCACGATAAAAAAATATGGTTGATGAGGCAAAGTGAAAAAATTAAGTTTTTTAACGCTAAAAAAATCCCCCAATAAAATAATAGATTTGTAGCTATAAATGAAAAAATAGAATTTTAGGGTGAAAAATTATTATAAATTAACGTAACTCTTAAAGGAAATCCTAGGTATTATCATACAAGTGTTCGGCAATAAGGAAAGCATAAAGGGGAAATTATAAACTTTGAGGATTGATTCATCACCTGTCAACTTTTTGCAAATGGTACTGGAATTCTATGATAGGGGAAAGACCATGAAAAAAACCTTCTTAAAGAATATAGGAATAAAGAAGTTAGAACAGATTACAACGCTTATGGGCTTGATTGGCCATCTCGCTACCTACATTCAAGTTTTTAAAATATTTTATTTGCGGTCTTCTTACGCCGTTTCCTTTATAGCCGCGCTCATATCATTTACCTCAATGGTCTTTTGGCTTTTGTATGGGAGAGAGAAGCGCATAATCCCATTAGTTATATGTAATATTTTTGGTTTAATAGGTGTTTCTTTGATTATTTTGGGAATTATTGTCTATGGAGACAATTTTTATTGAGAAGATTCGCTTATGTTCTTATCTGCCATATTCCGTCATTGCGAGGAGCGAAGCGACGCGGCAATCTATGTATTCCTGTGTGAAAAAGCGAAGTTGCTGCTTTTGTGCGATGTGAAAGTCTCTTGTGGGGACTGTTCACCTAAGAAGAAAGGAGGTTAAAGACACAGGGATTGAACCAGCTGTTCTACCAGCTGAACCAACGGATCCATGCGAGAGGAGCAATCCTCTGGTATGAAGCGA
>CAMCRD010000038.1 GCA_945877185.1 Candidatus Finniella inopinata
GAGCGTGGCCAAGTATTGGCAGCGCCAGGTTCGATCACCCCGCATACGGAATTTGAAGCGGAAGCGTATATCTTGACGAAAGAAGAGGGGGGCCGCCATACGCCGTTCATGACGAACTACCGTCCGCAGTTTTACTTCCGGACGACGGATGTAACGGGGATGGTGTACCTGAACGAAGGCGTGGAAATGGTAATGCCCGGCGATAACATAGCGATGAAAGTTGTGTTGATAGCACCGATAGCTATGGATGATGGGTTACGCTTTGCGATTCGTGAAGGTGGCCGCACAGTTGGGGCGGGCGTCGTTTCAAAAATTTTGAAATAATGCTTAAATGGGATTGAAATCTCATATATTTATAATATTTTTAACGAGCTAGGGTAAAATGGACAAGCAAAACATCAGAATCAGATTAAAGGCCTACGACCATCGTTTGCTTGATCAATCTGTTAAAGAAATTGTGAATACTGCCAAGAGAACTGGGGCTCAAGTTAGAGGTCCGATACCCTTGCCAACGCATATTGGAAAGTTTACGGTCCTGCGTTCGCCTTTTATTGACAAGAAATCGCGTGAGCAATTTGAGATTCGAACTCATAAAAGGCTTATCGATATTATTGATTGGTTGCCGCAAACAGTTGATGCTTTAATGAAGCTTGATCTGGCTGCTGGTGTAGACGTTGAAATCAAACTGTAGGAATTATAAGTGATGCGAACAGGATTGATTGCAGAAAAGATTGGGATGACCCAAATCTTTACGGAAGATGGAACGCAGGTTCCTGTAACGGTATTGAAAGTTGACAATTGTTCAGTTGTCGCTGTTCGTACAGAAGAGAAGAATGGCTATAAGGCGTTACAGTTAGGGGCAAAGGTAGCCAAACCTCAATCCTTGACAAAGCCGATGCGGGGCTATTTTGCGAAAGCAGAAACAGAGCCTAAGGTATATTTGTGTGAGTTTCGTGTGGATGAAACAAATGATTTGGCAGTTGGTCAATCGATCAACGCAGATATGTTTGCACCAGGCCAGTTGATCGACGTAACGGGTACAAGCATTGGTAAAGGATTTGCTGGTGTTATGAAGAGACATAACTTCGGAGGCCTTCGCGCTTCGCACGGTGTGTCTGTCTCTCATCGCAGCCATGGGTCGACTGGACAACGCCAAGATCCAGGAAAAGTTTTTAAAAATAAAAAAATGGCTGGTCATATGGGATCAAGACGTGTTACTAAGTTGAACTTAAAAGTACACGAGGTTGACGCAGCACGTGGGCTTATTTATGTAAAGGGGAGTGTCCCCGGCGCCCGTGGAAGCATCGTTTATGTGCGGGATGCCATTAAGGCTCCTGTAACTACGGCTCATTAATGCGCGATTACCTTAAGGAATAATGGTATACGAAAATGAAACAAGAAGTTGTAAACCTACAGAATAAAAAAGTTGGAGATATTGAACTACCGGCTTCAATTTTTAAACAGCCAATTCGGGTTGATATTTTATCGCGCGTTGTTGAATGGCAATTGGCTAAACGTAGATCTGGGGCCCACAAGACAAAAGAGATTGCAGAAATTAGTGGGACAACAAAAAAGATGTATCGTCAAAAGGGAACGGGTGGTGCACGTCACGGAAGTAAAAGGGCACCTCAGTTTCGGGGTGGCGCTGTTATTTTTGGTCCTGTTGTCCGATCTCATGCCTATAGTTTACCTAAAAAAGTACGGCAATTGGGTTTGAAGTCGGTATTGTCCTCTAAATTAGAATCTGGGGACATTATCGTTGTTGATAGTTTTGAGATTAATAAGCCAAAGACAAAAGATTTAAAAGCTATTTTGGCCAAATTTGGTACAGAGAATATGCTTCTTATTGATGTTGATACAAATCGTTTGACAAATACAGCTTTGGCTGCTGGAAATGTTATGGGTTTTGATGTGCTTCCTCAAATTGGTGCAAATGTGTATGACATATTGCGAAAAGAAAAGCTCATTTTAACTGTGGATGCTGTTAAAGCTTTAGAGGCGCGCTTAAAATGAAATTAAAAGAAAAGAAAAACACAAAAGAGCAGAAGAATATTGGTCTTTTGGATATTATTAAGTATCCAATTGTAACTGAGAAATCTACAAATTTGAGTGCGCATAATCAAGTAACTTTTGCTGTCCTTAAAACAGCATCGAAGCCTGAAATCAAAGCTGCAATTGAGTCTGTATTTGGTGTTTCCGTAAAAGCAGTTAATACCCTTATCCGCAAAGGTAAGACAAAGCGCTTTAAGGGACGTGTCGGTGTGCAAGAAGACGTGAAAAAAGCCATCATTACTTTAAATGATGGTCAACAGTTAGATCTTGGATCAGGAATTTAGAGATGGCTTTAAAGAATTATAAGGCAACAACTCCCTCTCAGCGCCAGCTGGTTAATATTGATCGCAGTGAGCTGTGGTCAGGAAAACCTTTTAAGGGGTTGACGGAAGGGAAGTCAAAGACAGGTGGCCGTAATCATCATGGTCGCATTACCTCTTGGAATAGAGGCGGTGGACATAAGCAGAGATATCGCCTTATCGATTTTCGCCGCACCAAAGTTGATATGGCAGCAACAGTTGAGCGCTTGGAGTACGATCCGAACCGGTCCGCATTTATTGCATTAATACGATACGAGGATGGCGAGTATTCTTATATTTTAGCCCCTCAACGTTTAAAAGAAGGCGATCAGGTTATTGCTGGGGACAAAGTTGATATTAAGCCTGGCAATGCTTTACCATTGAAAAATATTCCTGTTGGGACTATTATACATAATATAGAATCAAAAGTTGGTAAGGGTGGCCAGTTAGCTCGATCGGCAGGGGCTTATGCTCAAATTGCTGGTCGTGATTCTGGGAATACGATCTTAAAATTATCATCGGGTGAGTTGCGCCTGATCAAGGGAGATTGTTTGGCAACCGTAGGGGCTGTTTCAAATCCAGATCACCAAAACCGCAGCATTGGGAAAGCGGGTCGTAATCGTTGGTTAGGCAAGCGTCCTTGTGTTCGTGGTGTTGCTATGAACCCAATTGATCACCCACACGGTGGTGGTGAAGGAAGAACTTCGGGTGGGCGCCATCCTGTGACGCCATGGGGAATCCCAACAAAAGGTAAAAAGACACGTAAAAATAAGCGTACGTCAAAATTAATTATTAGACGTGCTAAGTAACGGAGACAATTAAGTGCCAAGATCAGTATGGAAAGGCCCATTTTTCGACCGCTATCTTTTGAAAAAAGCAGAAGTAGCTCAAGGATCTGGCCGCAATGACGTAATTAAGACATGGTCTCGACGGTCAACTGTTTTGCCACAGTTTGTGGGATTAACATTTGGTGTCCACAATGGGAAGAAATTTGTGCCTGTGTATGTGAGTGAGAATATGGTAGGCCATAAATTTGGCGAATTTGCTCCAACGCGGACCTTTTATGGGCATGGTGCCGATAAGAAAGCGAAAAGAGGCTAGGATGGCAACTCAGAATACGGCAACGGCAATTTTAAGAAACGTTCGGGTTAGTCCACGTAAGCTTAATTTAGTTGCTCAATTAATCAGGGGTAAGGATATTTCAGTAGCCACAGATGTTCTCATGAATTGTCATAAAAGAGTATCAACGGATGCTTATAAGACGCTCATGTCAGCTGTTGCAAATGCAGAAAACAACCATGGGCTCGATATTGATCGTCTTGTTGTAAAAGAAGCATATGTAGGGCAGTCATTCGTTTTGAAAAGATTTCACGCAAGAGCTAAAGGGCGTGGCGCTGGGATTAAAAAACCATTTAGTCATTTGACGATCATTGTACACGAGAAAGAGGTATAAAAATAATGGGTCAAAAAGTAAACCCTATATCCTTAAGATTAGGCATCAATAAAACCTGGGATTCTCGTTGGTATGCAGAGAAAGATTATGCAACATTGCTCCATCAAGATTTTGCAATTCGCAAATATTTAATGGAAAACTTGCAGCAAGCTGGAATATCGCGGGTCATTATTGAGCGTCCTGCCAAAAAGGCACGTTTGAGCATTTATACGGCTCGACCAGGTGTCCTTATTGGTAAAAAGGGTGCCGATATTGAAAAGTTAAAGCAGAAATTATCTGAAATTTCAAAGACGGACGTGACAATCAATATTGTTGAGGTACGCAAACCAGAACTTGATGCTAAATTAATTGCCGATGGCATTGCGCAGCAAATTGAACGTCGCGTATCTTTTCGTCGGGCCATGAAGCGGGCGATGCAGTCCGCACTTCGCTTGGGAGCTTTAGGCGTTAGAATTAACTGCTCAGGTCGTTTGGGTGGCGCTGAAATCGCTCGTATGGAATGGTATCGCGAAGGACGGGTTCCTTTGCACACATTTCGATCAGATATTGATTATGGCTTGGGCGTTGCTAAAACGACCTACGGCACGTGTGGAATAAAGGTTTGGGTTTATAAGGGGGAGATATTGGAGCATGATCCAATGGCCCATGAAAAAAGACTCAATGAAGGTACAACGGCCCGATAAGGCCAGATGGTTAACAATATTATTAGGGAATTTTTTTGATGTTGACGCCCAAGAAAAGTAAATACCGCAAGGCGTTCAAGGGGAAAATCCATGGTGTTGCGAAGCGGGGTTCGACTGTTTCATTTGGAACCTATGGATTAAAAGCCTTGCGTCCGGAGCGTATTACTGCTAGACAAATCGAAGCGGCAAGAAGAGCGATCACGCGCCATATTCGGCGTATTGGTAAAGTATGGATTCGTATATTTCCACACGTTCCCGTATCCTCTAAGCCTGCAGAAGTTCGAATGGGAAGTGGTAAGGGAAACCCAGAGTATCAGATATGCCGCGTTAAGCCTGGCATGATATTGTTTGAGTTGGATGGTGTTTTGCCTGAGGTGGCTGAAGAAGCATTTCAATTAGCCGCGGCAAAGCTGCCAATTCCAACAAAATTTGTAAAACGTATTGGTTAAGGTGAACTATTGTGAAGTATCAAGAAGTGTCAAGTAAATCAGTTAGCGAGCTTTATGATAGCTTATATAACTTGAAAAAAGAATTGTTGAACCTTCGCATTCAGCGGTCAACGGGATCTGCGCCCAATACGGCTCAAATTCGTAAAAACCGTCGAGATGTTGCGCGAATTAAAACGCATCTTACCCAACTGACAAATAAGAAATAGAGCGGAGAGAATCGATGCCATGTCGCGTATTACAAGGTGTAGTTGTTAGTGACGCAAGTCACAAGACGGTTGTTGTTCGAGTGGAAAAAAGCGTGAAGCATCCTATGTATAAAAAATACATTACACGCTCTTGTAAGTATGCTGCTCATGATCCAGAAAATCTCCATAAAATTGGAGACGTGATTAAAATTATTGAATGTCGGCCGATATCAAAGACAAAAAAATGGCATGTTATGGATGAAACAAAAACTCAAGCAGTAAAGGCAGTAAAGCCATGATTCAAGTTGAAACAAGGTTGGATGTTGCTGATAATTCGGGCGCTCGCGAAGTTCAGTGTATTAAAGTGTTGGGTGGATCAAAGCGTCGGTATGCCTCAGTTGGGGATATTATTGTTGTTTCCATTAAAGGGGCCTTACCGAAGGGTAAGGTAAAAAAAGGGGATGTGCATCGCGCCGTTGTTGTGCGCACACGGCAAGCTATTCGCCGTCAGGACGGAAGCGAAATTCAATTTGATAAAAATGCAGCGGTTTTGATTACAAAGCAAAATGAGCCGATTGGTACACGTATATTTGGTCCTGTAACGCGAGAACTGCGGTCCGTTGGATTTATGAAAATCATTTCTTTAGCGCCTGAGGTGTTGTGATGACGGCAGTAAAATTTAAAATTCGAAAAGGTGACACAGTTGTTGTGCGCACAGGCCGTGATAAAGGAAAAACTGGCGAAGTGCTGACAGTTGTTAAAGATGATGCGAAAGTTTTTGTAAAAGGCGTCAATGTTGTAAAGCGTCACACAAAGCAAACGCAAACGACTGAGGGAGGCATCATCCAAAAGGAGTTGCCAATCCATATTTCGAATGTTGCTTTAATTGACCCTAAGACTGCAACAGCAACAAAAACGGGGTTTAAGTTCCAAAAAGATGGAACGAAAGTTAGATACGCTAAAAAAAGTGGCGAAATTCTTTAAGAAAAGACGAGAGCAATTATGGCACGGCTATATGATTTGTATAAAAAAGAGATCCGACCTCAGTTGATGAAAGACTTCAACTATAAAAATGTTCTTGAAGTGCCAAGGCTGGATAAGATTGTTATTAATTCATGTGTCTCTGAGGCAACTCAAGACAGCAAAAAGCTACAAGCTGTTGTTGATGAATTAATGGCAATTACGGGACAAAAACCCGTTGTTACCACCGCAAAAAAATCAATTGCGCAGTTTAAATTGCGTGAAGGAATGCAAATCGGTGCCAAGGTCACATTGCGTCGAGATCGGATGTACGAATTTATGGATAGATTGGTAAATATAGCTTTGCCTCGTGTTCGTGATTTTAGGGGTCTATCTGCAAAGAGCTTTGATGGGCATGGAAATTATGCTTTAGGTATTAAGGAACAAATTGTTTTTCCAGAAATTGACTATGATAAGGTTGATAAAGTCAGAGGTTTTGATGTAATAATTTGTACAACGGCACAGACAGATGCGGAAAGTCTGGCATTGTTGAAGGCTTTAAATGTTCCGTTTATACAATCTAAGGAATAGTTGAGCAATGGCAAAACAAGGTACAATTGAAAAAAACAACAGACGTAAGATGTTGGTGAAACGCGCAGATAATCGACGTAGAGCTTTGAAAAAGATAATTTCAACAAAAGAGACTCCTATCGAAGATCGAATTATGGCGACATTAAAGCTTGCTGAAATGCCTCGGAACGGTTCCTCTACACGGGTTCGTAATCGGTGTTTGTTGACGGGACGTCCTCGTGGGTATCATCGCAAATTTGGGCTCTCAAGAATTGCTTTGAGAGATTTGGGTTCATCGGGATTAATTCCAGGTATTATTAAATCGAGTTGGTAAACAATGCATATTAACGACCCTATTGGAGACATGTTAACCCGTATTCGTAATGGTCAGCGTGTTGGTAAAAAATCGGTTGAATCTCCTTCCTCATTAATGCGCAAGCGTGTGCTGGAAGTGCTTCAAAAAGAAGGATACATTCGAACCTATCGAAGTGAAGAAGTCCGGAAGGGCATTGAAAAGCTTATCATCGAATTAAAATATAGCGAAGATTTGCCCGTTATTGAATCAGTTGGCCGGGTATCAAAGCCAGGGCGACGTGTTTATTGCGCTGTAAGAAAGCTCGCAAGTTATCGCAGCGGTCTTGGAATGAGTATATTATCCACCTCAAAAGGGGTAATGTCTGATATTGAGGCAAGAGCTCAAGGTGTTGGTGGTGAAATAATTTGTCAAGTATATTAAGGTATTAATATGTCTCGAGTTGGGAAAAATCCTATAATAGTGCCCGCTGGTGTCACGGTTACAATTAACGCCAGTGTGATAGAAGCTCAAGGGAAAATTGGTAAGGGGTCTTATCAAATTCCAGATGAAGTTTCTTTAGAACGCACGGATAATGTTATTGTTGTCAAGCCAAGGTCTGGCGAAAAGGTCGCGCGGATGATGTGGGGAACTGCACAGCGTCGTATTGCAACCATGATATCGGCTGTTGATCAGGGAGCAACTGTAAATTTGGAGTTGAGTGGCGTTGGCTATAGAGCGTCTGTTCAAGGCTCCAAGCTTGTGCTTCAACTTGGATATAGCCATGATGTAGAGTATCTTATCCCACAAGGAATTGTTGTGAAGTGTGATAAGCCAACATCGATATCTATTACAGGCCCTAGCAAACAACAAGTTGGCCAAATGGCTGCAGAGATCAGATCTTATCGAGTTCCTGAGCCTTATAAAGGGAAGGGCGTTATTCGCCAAGGTGAATTTATTGTCAGAAAAGAAGGTAAAAAGAAATAGCCATGTTGTCATTAAAAAATTCACATGAACGGCGCAAGCAACGTATACGGACTAAGTTACGGCGTGTTAATGCTGGGCGTCTAAGATTGAGTGTTTACCGTTCAAATTGTAATATATACGCTCAAATTATTGATGATGAAAAGTCTGTGACTTTAGCCACAGCTTCTACAATAGATAAAGATATCAAAAAGACCATCAAATCTGGCAGCAATAAGGATGCTGCTGTGGCTGTTGGTCAGTTGATCGCAAAGAGAGCTGTTAAAGCTGGGATCAAAGACGTATACTTTGATAGATCCGGTTATTTGTACCACGGGCGCGTTAAGGCGCTTGCGGATGCAGCACGAGAAAATGGACTGAGCTTTTAGGGAAAAACTAATGGGTAGAGCTACCAATTCAGATAAGAATGATAAAAAAGAAGAGCAAGAACTGATTGAAAAACTTGTCAGCGTGCGTCGCGTTACAAAAGTTGTTAAGGGCGGTAAAAATCTCCGCTTTTCAGCGCTTGTGGTCATTGGCGATGGAAAAGGCAAGGTTGGGTTCGGTGCAGGAAAGGCGCGAGAAGTTCCGGATGCTGTGCGTAAGGCAACAGAGCAAGCCAAGCGTGCGATGATACGTGTTCCTTTACGGGAAGGTCGAACTTTGCATCATGATGTAAAAGGTAAGTTCGGGGCGGGGAGCGTCAATCTTAGAATGGCGCCAGCAGGTACGGGTATTATCGCTGGCGGCCCGATGCGCGCTGTCTTTGAGGCATTAGGTTTACAGGATGTTGTCAGTAAGTCCGTTGGGACTTCCAACTATTACAATGTGGTTCGCGCGACGTTTAATGCTTTGACGAATATGACATCACCGCGTCAAGTCGCTGTAAAATTAGGCCGAAAGGTGCCTGAAATTGTTGCAAGACGTGATGCCGCCTTGGCAAGGAGATAATTGACTATGGCACGGGAAAAATCAGATAAAGCTATGATTCTTATCAAACAAATTGGAAGTCCGATTCGTCGTGATCCGCGTCAAGAGCTCTATCTCAAATCGCTTGGTTTGGGAAAAATGAACAGGGAACGTCAAGTTATTGATACCCCATCGACGCGTGGTTTGCTTGATAAATTGCGACATATGGTTGTCGTTCTTGAACAATAACGAATTGAGATATGCACATGACGATTAAGTTAAATCAAATTAGAGATAATCTGGGTGCCCGCAAGAAGAAGAAACTTTTGGGTCGTGGAATAGGTTCCGGACTCGGTAAGACGTCTGGACGGGGGGGTAAAGGCCAAACGGCTCGTTCTGGTGTTGCTTTAAACGGATTTGAAGGGGGCCAAAACCCTATTTATCGCAGGCTGCCAAAACGGGGTTTCGTTAATATTCATGCTCAAAAAATGTTTGAGTTAACGTTTGATAAAATTAACGTCCTTATTAAGACCCAGAAAATTGACCCTTCTAAGCCGATTGATCGGGAAGTTCTTATTTCCACTAGAGTTATGAAGAAGTGGTATGAAGGTATTAGTTTGATTTCAACTGGTAAATTAGACCAAAAGATAAATCTGGAAATTACACGGGCATCGGCATCAGCAAAAGAAGCTGTTGAAAAGCTCGGCGGATCTATTAAATTTGCTTAGGAATCAACGACTTAAATGATTTCTGCGCTTTTGTTATAAAGTGGGGTTGTTTAGGTAGAGATGTTTTTTAGAAAATTTGTTTTAAGTGTGAAGTTATTGTGTATATCAAGACATTTGAAAACGACTTAAAATAGTAATGAATAAGAATGTTATTAACAGTGTATTAAAAGCTAGGGGAACTCTATGTCTTCTGCAATCGAACAGTTTGCATCCAGCGTAAGTTTAAAAACTTTCACCAAGGCAGAAGATCTAAAAAAGAGAATTTGGTTCACTTTAGCGGCTCTTGTGGTTTACCGTCTTGGTACTTACATTCCTCTTCCCGGTATTAACCCCGAAGTCATTTCTGAGTTCATTCAACGAAATGCTGGTGGTTTTTTTGGAATGCTGGATATGTTTTCAGGTGGCGCCATTGGCCGTATGACGATATTCTCATTGATGATTATGCCCTATATTTCATCAAGTATTATTATTCAACTTCTTACTTCAGTTTCGCCTCACTTAGAGGCCTTGAAAAAAGAGGGCGAATCAGGCCGTCGCAAAATCAATCAATATACGCGCTATGGTACGGTCTTGTTGGCAAGCATTCAAGCCTACGGGATTGCTGTTGGATTGGAAAAAATGACGGGCCATACGGGTGGTGCTGTGCTTGATCCAGGTATGTTTTTTCGCTTGACCACAATGATTACGCTCACGGGTGGCACCCTTTTCATTATGTGGTTGGGTGAACAAATTACGTCACGGGGCATTGGGAATGGTATCTCATTATTGATTTATGCTGGTATCGTAGCCAATCTTCCTCCTTCCGTATTTAGGACGATTGAGTTGGGGCGGACAGGATCTTTATCTGCACTCGTTATTTTGGGCATATTATTTATGGTTGCCGTTGTTATTGGTTATGTCGTGTTTGTTGAGCGCGCACAAAGGCGCATTCTCATCCAGTATCCAAAGCGCCAAGCGGCACCAGATCGCCCTGCGACAGCCCAAACAACTCATTTGCCTTTAAAACTCAATAGCGCAGGTGTTATCCCGCCGATTTTTGCATCATCATTGCTTTTGTTTCCAGCAACGATTGCTGGATTTTCTTCAGGAGGAGCTCCTGATACCTGGTTTGGAATGATTGCGATGTATTTGAACCACGGAACGCCTTTGTATATTGCTATGTATGTGTCTATGATCGTGTTTTTTGCGTTCTTTTATACAGCCCTTGTGTTTAATCCCTCAGAGACGGCTGAAAATTTACGAAAAATGGGCGCTTATGTCCCTGGCGTTCGACCTGGGCCAAGTACGGCAAATTATATCGATTATATTTTAACAAGATTGACAGCTGTTGGTGCAATTTACTTGGCTTCTGTCTGTATTTTACCTGAATTTATTTTATCACGAGTCGGTTCCTTGCCTTTTTATCTGGGGGGAACAAGTATATTAATTGTTGTGAGCGTTACCATTGATACGATTAACCAGGTTCAGTCCCATTTGCTTGCTCACCAATATGAAGGGCTCATTCGTAAGTCCCGTGGAAAGGGAAAACGGTAGCATGGTCATCGTTTTTTTTGGGCCACCTGGTTCGGGCAAGGGGACCCAATCTCAAGAATTGGGAAAGACGATAAAAGATCTGATACATGTCTCGACCGGCGACTTGCTGAGACAAGAAATTGCTTCTGCTTCTGAATTGGGTCATCGCCTCAAGTCAAAAATTGAAGCTGGCGAATTTGTTACAGATGACATAATCGTGCAGCTTGTATCGGGTATTTTGAGAAAAAATGTAAAAAAAGACATTATTTTTGATGGTTTTCCAAGAACATTGCAGCAAGCTATTGCTTTTGATACTCTTCTTGGTGTAGAAAATTTAAAGGTTGATGTTGTATTTGACTTTGATATAGATGTGCATGTGGTTATCGAGCGCGTAACTGGGCGCTATATGTGCCTAGGGTGTGGTGCCGTTTATCACAAAAAGAACAAAAAGCCAAAAGTTGATAGCGTCTGCGATCAATGCGGTGGTATTCGTTTTGTTGAGCGTAAAGATGATTCGGTTGATGTTCTTGAAACAAGGTTGAAGATTTATCAGGAAGAAACGTTGCCTGTAAAGAAGTATTATGGCGATAAAGGGGTCTTAAAAAGAATTGACGCGTCCCTTTCTCCGGATGAAGTGACGTGTTTTATCAAAACAGCCTTATTAGAGGCGGGTTTAATTAGAAGAGGAGAGTAACGTGGCTCGTATTGCAGGTGTCAACATACCGACGCAAAAAAGGGTGGTCATAGCTTTAACATATATTTACGGTATTGGCCCCGTGCGCGCAGAAGAAATTATGAATAAAGCCGGGATTGATTTTAAGCGTCGTGTTAATCAATTAACAGACCAAGAAGTTTTAAAGATACGTGAAATTATTGATCGTGACTTTAAAGTGGAAGGCGACTTGCGCCGTGAGATTTCTATGAACATAAAACGTTTAATGGATTTGGCGTGCTATCGTGGATTGAGGCATCGTAAAGGATTGCCTGTACGTGGTCAACGGACCCATACGAATGCCCGTACCCGCAAAGGTAAGGCTGTTCCGATTGCGGGCAAGAAAATGGTTGGAAAATAAGTAAAGGATAATTGGGGCGATTATGGCACAAAAACCAGTAGGTAGAGTTCGTCGGCGAGAACGTAAAAACATCGTCAATGCAGTAGCTCATATTAATGCGACTTTTAATAACACCGTCATTACGATAGCGGATGAGCAGGGAAATACAATTTCTTGGTCTTCAGCGGGAGCGGTTGGTTTTAAAAACGCTCGCAAATCAACACCCTATGCGGCGCAGATTGCGGCGGAAGATGCGGGGAAAAAAGCATCTGAGCATGGGGTTCGTAATATTTCAGTTATGGTGAAGGGGCCTGGTTCAGGACGTGAAACAGCTTTGAGGGCATTACAGTCTGCTGGTTTTAACGTGACGATTATTCGTGATGTATCACCAGTCCCTCATAATGGATGTCGTCCGCCTAAGCGGCGTCGCGTATAGAGTTTAGAATTGGGCCTGCGGCCATTGGTGGTTTAAGTAAGTTCTTTAGATTTTAAAAGTGGGGAAGACAAGTGCTTCAAAAAAATTGGCAGTTATTAATTAAGCCCAATAAGCTGAATGTTCAGTTTGTTGATCCAGATTTGCGTGAGGCAGAAGTTATTGCAGAACCTTTGGAGAGAGGTTTTGGATTGACTCTGGGGAATTCATTGCGGCGTATTCTTTTATCCTCTATCCAAGGGGCAGCCATTACTGCTGTGAAGATAGACGGTGTGCTCCATGAATTTTCTACAATTCCTGGTGTTTTGGAAGATGTAACCGACATTGTTTTGAACCTTAAAACAGTTGGCGTTCGACTGCATTCTGAGACCTCAAGAAAAATTCGCCTCAATGTGACTCGCAGTGGCCCTGTAAGAGCATCTGACATATTGTGCCCTTCTGAAGTTGAGATTTTAGACCCTGACATTCTTATTTGCACTCTTGATGAGGGTGCCAAGCTTAATATGGAGCTAACGGTTGAATCGGGTAAAGGGTATATTCCCGCGAGCCAAATGGTTCAAGAAGATAAACCAATTGGTGTGATTCCCATTGATGCTATTTTTAGCCCTGTGAAAACGGTTAGTTTCCGCGTTGAGCCGACACGTGTTGGTCAACGTACAGACTACGATCGCTTGATCTTACGGGTTTTGACGGACGGTTCGATTAAGCCCGATGATGCGGTTGCTTTGGCGGCACGGATCTTGCAGGATCAGTTACAGCAGTTCATCAATTTCGAAGAACCTAAGTATGCGGAAAGACCTTCTGAAGCCTCTGATTTACCTTTTAACCGTAATTTGTTGAGGAAAGTAGAAGAGTTAGAGCTTTCTGTACGTTCGGCAAACTGCTTGAAGAATGAAAATATCTTGTACATTGGCGATTTGGTTCAAAAAACCGAAAATGAAATGTTGAAGACACCAAATTTTGGCCGTAAGTCTTTGAATGAAATTAAAGAAGTTCTGGAAGGAATGGCTTTAACGTTAGGGATGATGATCCCAAATTGGCCACCAGAAAATATTGAAGAGCTTGCTAAGAAACTAGAAGACCCTTATGCATAAAGATTATGGCGCTTGAAGGTTCAAGCGTAACGTTTTGGAGAATTAGAAAATGAGACATGGATTAAGCGGTAGAAAGCTCAATCGGACAAGTTCCCATAGAAAGGCATTATTTGCCAATCTTGCGCAAGCTTTGATTGAACATGAGCAAATTACAACAACATTGCCAAAGGCTAAGGATTTGCGCCCTATTGTTGAAAAGCTCATTACCTTGGGGAAGAAAAAATCTTTGGCGGCAAGACGTCAAGCTATTTCTCAAATTAGAAATGAGGACTTAGCGGCAAAGCTCATGGGACCCTTGGCTGACCGTTATAAAGCACGCAATGGCGGATATGTTCGGATCATAAAGGCTGGCTTTCGGTATGGAGATAACGCTCCTCTCGCGATCATTGAGTTGGTTGACCGTGATATGGCAGCAAAGGGAGCGAAAGATTTGGTGCGCCTTTCTTCGGCTGAGCAAGTTCAAGAAACCCCTCCTGCATAAGGCACCCATTACGTTTTTCAAAAATAGATGATGTAAGGTATGAGCGGCTTTTCCTTAGAGAAGCCGCTTTTCTTTTAGATTATTTCATAAAAGATCCCTTGACTTGTGCCAAAAAAGGTATGCCTCATAGGAAAGAAGCTTCTAGAAGCAATTGAAAGGCAAACAGGAGTAAAGTTATTATGAAAATTGCCTATCACTGTATTGTAAAAGAACAGGAAGATGGCAAATTTCTTTTAACGTTCCCTGATTTGGAAGAGGCTTTCACGGAAGGAGAATCTTTAACTGAGGCACTTTTTAATGCTGAGGAAATTTTGACCCTTACTCTTGATGGAAGGGTGGAAGAAGGGGGAAGTATTCCTGTGCCTGTTGCGGACAATCCCCATCTTAAATCATCTTACACCATTTATCCATTGCCAAGGGTTCAAGCAGCTTTGCTTGTTCGGTTTTTTCGATTAGAAGAAAGAGGCTTGGCTGAATTGGCTCGATCTTTAGAGGCATCCTGGCCTGCAGACCCCCCCCTGGAAGACCCCCATCATTGATCAAATTTGGGGTAATTGAATAGAGTGCAGAAGTTTATGAAAGGTTGACTAGGGCGAGTCATCAATTATCGTTTGAGTTATTAGCGGAAAGGACATGAAAAATCTCTAATTCCCTCATCAGCATTGTCGAAGTTGGCCCACGAGATGGGCTTCAAAATGAATCAACGATCATGCCGATTGACATGCGTGTTCAATTGATTGATCTTTTGTCCCAGTGTGGTTTTGCAGAAATTGAAGTGGGCAGCTTTGTGTCTCCTAAATGGATTCCGCAACTTGCGGATACGGGTCTGGTCTATCGCCAGATTCATCAAAATCCTAAAATCCGCTATTCTGCCTTGGTTCCCAATGAGCGGGGTATGGCAGATGCTATTGCGGCAGGGGGTCAGAATGTGTCGATTTTTACGGCTGCCTCTGATACTTTTAGCCAAAAGAATACGAATTGCTCCCTTAAAGAAAGCTTTGAGAGGTTCAGGCCTGTCATGAAGATGGCGCAAGCGCATGGTATCCGGGTGCGCGGATATGTTTCGTGTGCCATTACTTGTCCTTATGAGGGGGATATTCTGCCCTCTGCCGTTGCCCGTGTTGCTGGGCGTCTGTTGGACTTAGGATGTGCAGAAATCTCCCTTGGGGATACCATTGGCCGGGGAACCCCTCAGACCATCCGGATCATGGTCCAGGCTGTTGCCGCCCTTGTGCCTATTGAAAAATTAGCCATTCACTGTCATGACACGTTTGGCAATGCCGTTTCGAATGTTTTAGAAGCTTTAAATCAAGGAATCCGTGTCGTTGATGCGGCCATTCATGGTTTGGGGGGATGTCCTTATGCGGCTTCAAAAGAAGGTGAAAAAGCCAAAGGTAACGTGGCGACAGAAACCATCGTCGCTGCCCTTGAGGAGAAGGGGTATAGCACAACTATTAACCTAGATGCTGTGAAGCGCGCCTCAGAGTTTGTCGGGAGCTGGTTTGGAGTTAGCGAAAACAAATAGCATAATGTAGATCTCTTGAGCTAGAATCACCCTCGAAGCCACAAGCGTATCGGATGCTTAACGATGAATAATTTGCTGTCAAAAGTCTTTTTTGCTCTCAAACAAAGAGGCGTCCAAACCATCCTTACCTTAACAGCGTATGTGGTGTTGGCTCCTTTTTTGCCCCCGATCGCGCATCAAGCGTTTTACACAATCAGCTTATTCATCAAGGATCTCCTTATCTGGAATATGCCCCTTGTCGTTGCTTTTTATATTGCCCACACGGTCAATTCCTTTGAACGTCGAGCACCTCTTTTTATTCTCACTCTCCTTATTTTTGAAGCGTTCTCAAATTTAAGCAGTGTCTGGTATGCTTTTGGAACAGCAACGCTGGCGGCTGACTATTTACCCCTCATTAAGGCAACGACCATCAATAGTGATTTTGGGTCTTTGTGGCGTTTATCTTGGTCATGGCCGAGTTGGTGGTCAGCAGAGAAGGGGGCTTTTGTAGGGCTTATTTTGGGATGCATTTCCGCCTTTACTAAGGGGCCTTTTCTAAAGCAATACCTTGGAAAAGGGAAGGCCTTTGCCGAGTGGCTCCTCACGAAAGTTTTTGCACGCCTTATCCCCCTATTTGTTCTTGGGTTCGCAGCCCATATGATTCAAACAAAACTCCTTGATCATGTTTTGGCCCATTACGCCATTTTGGCTGTGTGCCTGAGTGTATTTTTATCCTTCTATCTTGTTTTCTTATTTACCCTGGGTGCGGGTTTGTCTTTGCGGTCTGTCTCGTTGAATATTAAAAATATTCTTCCCGCTGGAGGAATGGCCCTAACCTCAAGTTGTAGCTTATCCACAATGCCGTGGACGATTGAAGGGGCAGCTAAAAATCTTCAAAATCCCCTTTTAGCCAAGGCGATCATTCCCGCAACCACAAATATTCAGCAAATTGGGGATTGTATTGCCAATACGTTTTTATGTTTCATGATTTATCGGCATTTTCATGGGCATAACCCAGATTTGATGACATGGGTCATCTTTAGCAATGTGTTTGTGCTGGCCCGATTTGCAACAGCCGCGGTGCTGGGTGGTGCGATCTTCATTATGCTGCCAATTTATGAAACCTATCTCAATTTTAATTCGGAAATGATTGCCATTATTTTAGCCTTAAATGTGGTTCTGGATCCTTTAATTACCAGCTGTAACGTTATTGCAAATGGCGCCTTGTGCCGGGTGTTTGAAAAAGTGTGGACAGTCGTTCAGACCTTGCTTATTCGCCCCCGTGCCAGGCATGTCCCTACTGAGGTCGAAAACGGTATGATCGGAGAACATTATGAGCCCCTTAGAAAAACTGATTACTCTTGAGCGGCAAGCGATCCTTATGGGATTTGATTGGCCGAACACTGAGACGATTATTGACCAGGCATTAAGCGAATGTGATGAGATAAAGCGCACGATACAACGGGATGAGGGGCGTAAGCGGCTTCAAGAAGAGGTTGGGGATTTATTGCATGCGGTTGTTTCCCTTTGTGTTTTTGAGGGATTTGATTTCGAACAAACCCTTAGCCAAGTTAATAAAAAATTTGGCGCACGGCTTGAAGCTCTTCAAAAGATTGCAGCGCGTCGTGGCTTGGCCACCTTGAAAGGGCACCCCTTTGACTTTTTGCTTGAGCTATGGGAAGAGGCAAAGACGGTTGCGGATAATATAAATTAAGCATGGTTATAAATTTCCTCTATAAAGTTTTTTCCAACATGAGAAGCCAGGTATTTAGAACCATAGGCGCAAAGACCGTGGGTGCAAGGGCGCTTGTGGTCCGTGATGACCAAGTTCTTTTTGTAAAGCATACCTATCAAAAGGGCTGGTGTACCATTGGGGGAATGGTCGACAAGGGAGAAACCACTCTTCAAGCTATTTCGAGGGAGCTTTTTGAAGAAGTTGGGCTTACCCCTCTTGAGAAACCAGAGTTGTTTGGGGTTTATCATAGCAATCGAGAAAAACGAGACGACTACGTTGCTTTTTATATCGTAAAGAAGTTTGACATGAAGGAAGTTTATTCGCCAGAGATCGCGGATAAACAATGGTTTTCCTTGAGCCATCTTCCAGAAGAGATCACCCCGGCAACCAAAAGGCGTGTTGAGGAATATTTAGGTAAGAGAGAAAGGTCAGATAGGTGGTAGGAGGTCGTTTATGTCCGTTTAGCTTATAATTTGCGATCAATGAGCCCTATGCAAGCATAGCATTGTGGCGGGGTTGTTTTTCTTTGGTGGCGTATTAGTCCAAAAAATGTCAGGTGGTTTATCTATACATCTGGTAAAAAATCATTTATAAAATAAGAAATTATCCATACTAAAAAATATAAAAATTGGAGGTATCCATCATGTTAAAAAAATCAATCTTGATTCTAACCTCAACGCCGCATAAAACTACCCCACTTCCGCCCGTTAAAAATGCTCCATCAATTGCACAGGCATATTTGTTCGCCCCCCTAAATTGAGGGTTTTGAAAGAGATTTTTTTCTTGTTGTGAGAAGATGTGCTGTCTTTGTTTCTGTC
>CAMCRD010000039.1 GCA_945877185.1 Candidatus Finniella inopinata
GTACAAATCTCTATTAACGGTAGATCTTCCTCAAAAGCTTCCTCTATGACCACACAAGGTTTTTGGCTCAGGGCATAAAGGGCTACGACCTCTTCTGGCGGATAGATGATAAAGCTCCAATTCATAGGCGTATCATCAATATGCTTTTCCTGCTCGATCTCCATAATGCATTCGAGGAGCGCGTCATAACTTTTAAAATGTTCGGCTGGGGCGCCGTCTAAAGGGAGGATAACAATCATTCACGTTTTCCTTATTCTTAATGGGTGGCGTGTGAATGTTTGGGGGAGCTTCTCTTCGTTACGTCATTGCGAGGAGCGCAAGCACGACTCGCCACGGCGAAGCCGTAGGCGTAGCTCGGGAGTGCGTAGCGGGACGCGGCAATCCATGTATTCAAAGACCTTTTCAACTCTCATGCTTTGAGAATATAAAAATATATGGATTGCCGCGTCCTGCAGCGCTACGCTCGCAGTCCTCGCAATGACATAATAAGGGTATTTCCTTAATTTAAGGACGCAAAAATCGCCCAATGCTCCCCCAAACATCACACAAATAAAGGAAGACAAGGGAAAACCCCCCACCTTCCTTCATGCATATGTTTAAAAGAGACGCACCCCTGGTGGCTCGGGCTTATGGAAAACTCTTTGGATCGGTTCTTGGAAAATATGCTCTGTATGAGCTATAGTGCTTTTAGCCATAATTCGCCTTTCCTTTAGTAAAGGTTGTTTTGTGGTCAGTGGCGTCATTGTGTTCCTGCACTTTGATGCCACGCTTCTGGAGTCTTAAGATAATTTGGCTGGCCGCCTCATCCATCTCAAACCTCACCGCTACCATAGGTTGGGTTTAAAAAATAATCAAGAGGGAAATTTTTGGGCTGAGGAAAAAATATTAATAGACCCAAATTGAGGGTTCGATTGGAAAGAATCACCCTTTAAATTTCAAAAATTCTTGTTATCCATCTATTTTTTAGTAGACACACTTGCCTTTTTCAAAACTTCATATCTTCCTAACCTCTCTCTTTAACCTCTTTACCTTATTTCTCGTTTTATTTCGTTATCCCAATGGTTATCCGTGCCAGTATCTCCGCCCCCTACTGATCATTGTCGGTGGGAAGCGGAGGAAGGAATTTCCATTTCAGGAAATTCTCGATTTTACTTTAACATTTAACAACTAATATCAACTTTTCAGATCCTTGCTTCCGATCCTACGTCCCATCTGAAAGACGCAAAGATACCGTGGTTACAAGGCCTGAACAGCCCCCCACTTCCCGCCCTTACGGCTTGAACGGGTTGCGAAGACTGGCACGGATAACCATTGGGATAAACACCAATTACAAAAAAACACCCTATACGCGCATAGGGACGCCACGTGTTTCTATCAGGCGCCTGATAGATTCCACCTGAAAGTATTGAAGTTCTAATAGATGCCCATAGAATTTGTCAAATTTTGTGATTGCCCATATTTTCATGCGCTTTTCCGACATTACACCCTTGTCTCGGTTGCCTAATCTGCCCATACTAGGAAGAAAGGATTTTAGTTAATTTTTTATTAATTTTTTGTCATACGTTATGATTATGACAAAAAGGGGAGGAAAACAGGATGACGAAGACACCTGTAATACCAGAAATTCAGTGGCATGAAGGCATGTTGTTATCCCCGCAGCATTTTCAGCAAATGGAATTGCGTAATCAACAGATCTTCAGCTATCACTTGCGCCGTTTGTCCCCCTTTTATTGGGGGATTCATCACTTCAAGCTCGATCCTATTGTCTTGGGCGCCGGTACATTCCGGCTCCTTGAGATTGACGCTGTTATGCCCGATGGCCTTATTATCTATCGCCATAGTGACTCAGATTTTCCTCTAGAGCTTGACTTAACCCCTCTCAAAGAAGACCTCTCAAAAGGAGAAATGACCGTTTACTTGGCTGTTCCAGAGCGCACAACGTCAGGCTCTCCCGTCATTGGCGAATGGCCCCGCTACATATCTGTTGAAAGCGAGGAAATTTTAGATGACAACACACCAGATAATGTCATTCGAATTCCGAGGCTTGTCCCAAAAATAACCTTATTGATCGGAAGCATTCCACCTGCTCGATATGAATATATTCCCTTGGCGCGTGTCTTATATCGGGATGAAGCTTATCTTTTAACACCTTACATCCCACCGTGCTTTTTTGTTCATCAAAATTCCCCGCTGGGAGACCGTTGTGCATCCTTAGCAAGGAAAATGCGTGAGAAAACTTCCTATTTGACAGAAAAGTGGCAAAAACAAGCGGGGAGTGAATTGCTTAAGGAGACGACTGAATTATTACGCCCGTTGGCCGAGTCACTCCCTTTATTAGAAGCCATCATTGGCACAGGCAAAACCCACCCGTACGATTTATACTTGACTTTAAATTCTATTGCGGGACGTCTTGCAACCTTACGCTTAAACCAGCTTCTTCCTTCTTTTCCTTCCTATCATCATAATGATATTTTAAATACATTCAATCCTCTGCTCGACTGGATGGACCGAATTATCAGCAGTATTGAACGGATGTACACGATCATCCCCTTCATTCAAAATGATCGTCTTTTTTATCACCAGATCCCTTCCACTTGGACAGAAGAAAGACTCCTCATAGGGATGCGCGCGCCCTCAACGATGGACGCCAGCGAGATGGCAGAATGGGTTCGAGAATGCGTTATTGCCTCTGAAAGCCATCTTGAATCTGCCCGCTTGCGCCGTGTAACCGGGGCTACACGCGAAGTCATCGAAGGAGATGAATTAGAAGACTTGATGCCGGAAAGTGGGCTCCAATTGTACCATGTTCAGATGGATCCTCACTACATAAAACCAGGCGAAAAATTAATGATATTCCACGCGGCAGATCAGGCAGAAAAACGCCCTTCTGCAATTGTCTTATACGCCAAAGGCTCTCATTCCCTTGAAGATGAACGAACAGAGCAAGAGGGCTAAACACCACCATGACGCGCCTAAAAATTGCTTCCCATTCTTTTCTCATTCAAAACTTCCATGCGTTTTTTAATCTTCTTTTGCGCCAAAAAGAATTCGCGTTACGGGCAACCGAAGGCAATGACCCTCAAAAACTTAAACAACAGACTCAAGATGTTGATAACTCTCTCGTTAATACAATTCAACGTCGATTGAGCATTCTTTTAGAAGAGCAAGCCATCCAATCAACCATTCAAGCAGGAGAATTTGCCACCAGTTCATATCAGGACGCTCTCTATGCCATGGTTGCCTTTGCAGATGAAGTTTTTTTGAATATCTCTTGGATTGGACAAAAACAATGGGAAAATAATTTACTGGAAAGCCGTTTCTTTCAAACTCAAATTGCAGGAGAGCTTCTTTTTCAAAAAATAGAGAACCTCATCTCGACGAATGACCCAATGCGAGCAGATTTGGCCATCATCTATCTTTTAATCTTGGGACTTGGCTTCAAAGGTAAATTTCGCGATGAGGATGAAGATCCAGAACAACTATCTCTCTACCGTCAGCAGCTCTATCTCATGGTCAATCGACACCCCTCCTCTCTCTATGATCCGGGGCGGGACCATTTGATCCAAGATTGCTATGAACATGTTTTGGATTCTACATTAAGCAAAGGGTTGCCAGAAATTCGCCTATGGCTTCTTACTTTCATGGGGATTATAGGCGTTTACCTCTTTGCTTCTACCGTCTTATGGTACAAGCTGGTCAAAGACATGGATCAATCCATTGGTCATATATTGCAGCAAGCTCAACAAATGGGGCTTTCATGAAGTCGTTTTTACAATCTCTTTCCCATCTTGGAAGTCGACTTCCCGAAATCATCTTAATTGTCACAATTCTAGCTGTTGTGGTGGTCTTATTATTAACATTCTTAACGACTTATGCTGTCAAACGAGCTGAAAAAAAAGGACCAACGGAACCAAAGGCGAAATCCCTCAAAGAACGGATTATCCCCGAATACCGGATGCCCCCTATCGGCGGCCGGTTATCCCAATTTTTATCCTTAAGAGGAATTTTTCGAGTTGGCGACATCAGTGTCTCTTTTTTGCGCGCCCTTGCTTTCCTCAGAGGGCGCCTCGACAACCTAACCTATAAATATCAACTCCCCTGGTATTTTATGGTTGGCGCAAGTGCTTCAGGGAAATCAACTTTGCTCGAATCTGCCGGGATGAGCTTACCTGTCGGCATGCCAACCTTTGGGTTGATGGATTCACACCCGGCTTGCCGTTGGTGGTTTTACAATCGAGCCGTTGTTTTAGATATCCACGGATCCTTAGTGATAGAAGAACACAAAACAGCAGCGGATGAACGCGGTTGGAGAACAATTTTAAGTTTATTGGGACGCTATCGCTCCAAGCGTCCTCTCGATGGGATCATCCTCACTATTTCAGCGGCAGAACTCTATGGACGGGAACGCTTAAGCCCTGAAAACATCAATGCACGAGCTAAATTTTTATCTCAAAAACTAGTAGCAGCCCAGCATCTTTTGGGCCTTCGTCTCCCTGTTTATGTGATCATCACGAAGTGTGATTTCTTACCTGGCTTCCAAAGTTTTTGCCATGAGCTTCCCCTTGCCCAGCGCCATAATATGCTTGGGTGCTCTGTCCCTTATGCCCTTCATTCCGCTTATACGCCTCATTGGGTAGATGAAGCGTTCCATACAATTGCAGAAGATTTATCCAACGTCCAACTCGAAATGTATGCCCATGGTGTCTCGGAAGAAAATCAAGACGGCATCTTCGTCCTCCCAGACGAATTTTTCTCTATGAAAAATAACTTAAAACTCTATTTGGACCATATTTTTAAAAGTAGTGCCTATGAAGAGTCCTTAATGCTTCGAGGTATTTATTTTTGCGGAGATAGTGGCCAAGTTCCTGCTGGCATTTCAATGACTGAAGATTTGGCGGATGAGAATACAGACAATACCCTAAAGGCTGATTTGACGCTCTCCACTCAAACCCGGCCTATTGACTCTGACTCCCTTCGACTTTGGGATGAAACCTTCGATGAACCCATGGACCGTAAAACTCAGGCGCGGTTATCGTCGCCGGAATCCTCTCAGTATCTTGACGCAATCGGCCCCCACATTTGCTTTGCAAAAGATATCTTTGAAGACAAAATTTTCTTTGAATCTGGGCTTGCCTATCCCATTTACAGTCGTCTTGTGTCTGCCAATCGCAATATAAACCTAGCCAAAGCTGGAATGGTTGCTTTTGTTGGAATAGGGACGTTTGGCATGTTTAATGCGTATGACAACTTTACCAGGAACAGGGACTTTCTGATGCCTGTTTTAGGAAAGGTCAGTTCTGTCTTAACTCAGCTTCCCCCCCCACATTCGGGCGAAATGATCAGCACGGAAGCCCAGTTTGAACATTATGCTAAAAGCTTGCTCGAAATGATGCACCATGTCCACCGGACAAGCTTTTTTTCTTTCTTTATTCCTTCTTCTTGGTTCAGCCCGCTTCAGGACCATCTGAATAATTCCCTGAAAATATCTTATGAGCAAATTATCTTACGCACGATCTATATGGATCTTCTCCTTAAAACACGCGATCTCTTAAATACCCGTCCCGGGAATAGCGCTCTCGGCCCCCAACAAAAGACAACAGCTATCAGCGCCCTCCTCATGCCCATAGTCACGACAGAATTTCATCAGATTAAAGCTTATGTCGAGCAAATGGATAAGCTGATTCACAATATTAATAAATATAATGAGTTGAGGGAATCTCCAAGCGCAACCCTTTTAGCTGAATTGGTAGAGTACACTTTTGATATGCAACTGCCCCCGGAATTCTCTGATTCTTATCAACGAATTATTAAGATTTTACAAGAGGCCCCTTACCCACCCATTGATATTAAAGCTTATTATGGGATAGCTCAAAGCACGCTCAATGGATTGTATACCAACTTCCTGAACCTCCTATTTTCCCCCGTGGATCCGATGTCCCTTATCGGACAATTACGATATTTAACAAAGTCTATGGAAAAGGATCAATTTAACCAACCCATTAACCTTGAACACCTTAGAGACTTTGTAAATGGCCTTGCCCAAAGTCTCCCCTCCCTTGGAGCTTCAGGGCATAATTGGATAGATGGAAATTATTTTGATCCCGGACCAGAATTTTCTACCTTAATGGCTAAGATTGATGAACTTCCTGCCTTTGGACCTGCTTTTGTCGACCAACTCGCCAAGCAAACCAGCATAGTTTATACGGCTTTTCACAAAGAATTGCTGCAAATGAACCGTTCTTTTTCAAATCCGACTTCTGCTACAACACACAAGCCTACCCTTCCTTCTGAAGGAATATTTAACCTTGAAAAGGTCCTCAACAAACTCTTTAACGAACCCTTTATGGCAAAAACGAATGGAGAAACAATCGTTACACAGATCCCTGAAAACAAGGTTGTCTCCTTTGATCAAAAATTTATTGCTGACGCCATTTCTTTAATACAAAGGTATGAAACATTTGTAGAAAAAGACCTGGATTCCTTCCCGCTTCAATTGAAAGAAACGTTCAAGAAGATCGCTTTTCAAAACCTACAGCTCAACGTCATTAGCGATATTGCAAAAGCACAAAGTTTTTCTGAACTTCCCAAAGCCCTTCAACTTGGAGATGCCAATGAAGAACTTTTGCGCAGTCAAGTTGGAGATATCAAGGTCACCGTTCCCCAATTTCTTAAGTTATTAGAAACACTCAACAACGTTCATAGCGGTACCGTATTTGTTGAGCTGCAAAACATCCTCGGCATTATGTCATCCCGTCTTTTAGAAAAAGTAGATGCCCTTTTGGTTTCTTATCACCCTTATAGTGTTCGGGAAAATAGCTTTGATTGGTGGGATGGAAAAAAACCCGTTTTCCTAGAAGGATTTAACGTTAAAGATTCGGATGAATTAAGGTCTTACTTGGCACAGCAACGTCAGCTTATTTCTCATCTCGCCATTGATTATGCCCAACCCCTTATCACGCTGTTGACGTCTGATATTATGAAAGCGTTTGTGAGTAGGAAAGCTCTTATCAACCGGTGGCGTCGCATTGTTGAGCAGCTCTCCTTGTACGACAAACGGCTTCCGGATAATACGGTAACCGCTCTTGAGACTTTTATTGAAAACGATGCTGCCGGTATTACAATGAATAATTGCTTTGAGAAGCTTTCCCTAAAACAAGTTAGAAATAACTCAGGCGACTTTTTTCTGGATCGACACATTCAGTTACAGCGGGCTTTAATGTCTCGTTGTGAAGTCGGCAAACGCAAAGACGCCATCAAGAATTATGAACAGCTTGTTTCTCAATTCAATGAATCTTTTAAGGATAAATTTCCTTTCGTGGGAGAAAATGCTTCACAAAGTCAAGGAGAGGTGGATCCAGCCGATATCAAAAGTTTCTTCAGTTTATATCACGATTTTGGAGATAGCCCGAAAAATATTTTAGACCAGGTCTATCAATTGGGCGACCCTGCTAAAGAAGCTTATCAATTTTTAAAAGATATGGAGGCTTTAAAAGAGTTCTTCCATACCTTCTTGACCTCAAAGTTGCCAGGTGATGTGCCTACCTTTGATTTTGAGATCGACTTTCGGGTTAATAAGGATCATGAAACTGGCGGCAATATGATCATTGATTGGTCCCTTTCCCCCAGTGAAAATGTAACCATTTCGAATACTTCTAAAAGTAAAAACGGACGGTGGAGTTATGGGAACCCTGTGGTTGCCGTTTTCCGCTGGCCAGATTCTGCTGAAACGTCACCCTTTGCTGATAAAGCGCAGCCTTTTATGGAAGTTGATGAACAAACTGTAACTTATACTTATCCCGGCCAATGGTCTATATTCTGGATGCTGCGTTCTCAACAGGCAACCAGTGATGATTTTGACAATATGAAGGATACCAAACCTTATACTTTGCGGTATGAAATCCCCAACGGCGCTGAGGAAAAAACAATTGTTTATAATCGGATAACGTTCCACAAACCAGCAAAAGGAAAGAAACCCGGTGCTATTCTTAAGGTTCCTTCTTTTCCAACAGATGCGCCTGGGCTGGATCAAAAAATTCTCGACATGGCTGATAAGCCCGTCATCGTCCAAGGCTTGGTTGAAATAGCGCCTGAAATCAAAGACGATATTGAAAATAAAGAAAAAGAAGATAAAAAGAAGGTTAAGAAGAAAGCAAAAGATGATGAGGATGAATCAACCTCAGAGGAAAAGCCAGACAAAAAAGATAAAAAAGACAAAGGAGAATAGTCAATGACAACGCCTCTTCCTTCTCTTTCTTCTTTGAGGGGAAAAATACCTGACCATGGCTCTTTTTTAAAAAATATTTCACCAGAAGACGCTGTTGGACCCTCGTTGCGGTATGGAACTTTATATGATGAGGTTCGTTTAAGCAGACAAGAGGATGATCCGCGCCTCTCTATGGGCATTTGGAAAACAGAACTCAAACGCGCCGACTGGGGTAAAATCGAAAACCTTTGTATGGCAGCGCTCCTCACAGAATCTAAAGACCTTCAAATTGCAGCTTGGTTAACAGAAGCTTGGACTTCACTTGACGGCATTGAAGGATATATGCGTGGCATCCATCTTCTCTCTGGCTTGTGTGAAACCTTTTGGGAAGCCATCCATCCTTCCCCTCAAGATGATGAGGATATGGAAAAGCGCCTTATGATCTTCGAATGGCTCGATACAACATTATCCTCTCGACTTTTGTTGGTTAACCTGACCCAATCCAAGTATGATCAAACATCTTTTGGTTTAGGGTTTTTTAAGTCAGCCCAGCACAGTGATGCTGCACAAAAACGAAACGAAAAGAACAACGCCCCCGCCCGTAAAGTTGACCCCTCCAAGGTCATGGGAACCGTTGAAGAATTCCAAAGAAGCCTCGATCAAACGCCAGATGCTTTTCTCGCCAAGCAACGCCAAAATTTTGGAGAGGCATCCCAAGCAACGCAAGCTTTTAAAACAATGCTTACCTCTTTGATGGGTAATGCTTCCCCTTCTTTCTCTCAGATTTTAGGATCATTAAGGGAAATGGAGCGGATTATGAATACAACCCTCCAAACCCGAACGCCGCCGGAACCCATTGCAGAAGAGATAGAACCACCTGTTATTTCAGACCCCTCTTTGGAACCTATAGCTGCAGAACCTTCTTCTGTAACGACTTCCCCTGCTCCTTTAGCGACGCTCCCCCTAAAAACCCGGGAAGATGCCTATCGTCAACTCAACAGCATTACGACTTTTTTAGAACAAAACGACCCTCATAGCCTTACCCCCCAGTTTCTTCGACAACTGATCCGGTGGAAAGACAAGAATATTCTCGATATATTCAAAGAAATTGCCGAATCTCCCCAAGAATTGGATGTCCTCATGAGGCTTCTTCGTTCAGGAAATGTCTGACGGTATTACACACGAGAGCGAAGCGGTAATATTAATAAAAGGATGTTTATCAGGCCATTGCCTTACCTGACTCTTAATTGCCTTCCTGGGTCTTCTTATGCTATAAGAGTTTAAGCGCACAGAAAGCAACAAAAAGGGTACCGTATGATCATGGAGTTTCACGACTTTGTTGGATTTTCTGGGGCAATTGCGATTCTCCTGGCCTACTTCCTCCTTCAAGCGAAAAAAATGTCTCCAGATGGTTTGGTCTATTCTTTGTTGAATTTGATCGGCGCTCTCTTGATTTTATTCTCTTTGACCTATGCTTGGAACTTAACAGCTGTCTTCATCGAAATCATATGGGTCAGCATCAGCCTCTTTGGCGTTTTTAAGTGGTATAAGACAAACTACGCTGAAAAAGTTGGATAACTTGGATAATAAAGACGAAATATGAGGATAGCACTTTAAAAAGACCAAGCAGATTCGTCAGCAAAGAGCGCACGTAAAAGTTGGTTGTTGAGGCCATGGCCTGAATTTTCTCCATAGAAATGACCCAAAATAGGCGCCCCCGCTAAAGCAAGGTCCCCAATCGCATCGAGTATTTTATGACGCACAAATTCGTCAGAAAACCGCAACCCTTCTTCATTCATCACTTTACCATCTTTAATGATAACGGCATTCTCGAGGGACGCTCCTTGGGCAAGGCCTTGCGCCCAGAGGTGTTGCGCATCTTCATAAAATCCAAACGTTCTGGCAGAAGACAGCAAATCGCTAAAGTCGTCCTGATCTGGATAATAATTGAAAGACCACGCCTGGTTGCCCAAGCGGCCATTGGCATTAAATTGCATGCTAAATTTAGGCTCATCACTGGGTTTTAAAATGGCCGTGGCTTTCCCAACTTTAACTTCGACTGTTTTTAAAACTTTGAGACGGCGCACAGGCTGACGTTGCTGGCGGGTTGAAGCCTGCCGGATCATATCCACAAACTCAGAGGAACTCCCATCCATAACGGGAACTTCTGGGCCATCAAGCTCTATAATGGCATTATGGATATCACATCCCGCAAGGGCTGCAATCACATGTTCGATCGTAGAAACGGAAACCCCTTGAGGATTGGTGATTTTGGTGCACATTGCCGTATCGGTTACCGTATCCCAACGCGCAGGAATGCGCCTAGAATCTTCTGGCACGTCCTTGCGTATAAAGACATATCCGGAGTTTGCAAGGGCAGGACGAAGCGTGAGCGTAACGGGTTTTCCGGAATGCAACCCAATGCCTGTACAACTCACAGGACTTGCAATGGTTTGCTGCCAGGCAACTACTCTAAGTTGCGTGTCCAACGGCAGAGCTACAGACGCTGCAGGTTTTATATTTCTAAGGGCAATTTCCATCGATTCCACGATTAAAATACCTCACCTTGATAGACAATCTACCTATAGGATGGCCCACTTAACGGACAAGGGCAAACACTAGAATGTTACAAAGTGTTACGAATGCGACAACTGCCGTGCTGCTCACTTTTGGGTAAGGATATCACTTATTTATAGCACAACGATTGCCTTATTAAGGTAAAATAGGGTACATACACTATATATATTCCTCTTTATTGCTTACCAAATATTTTAAGGAACAATGATGCCCCAAACGGTTGACCCTAACAAAAAACACGCCTCAGATCCCCTCGTCCTCCTTCCCCTTTCTCAAGACAGCGCCTTGTGGGCTGTTGGATGGATGAGCTTTTTCTGGAGCACGGGCACAATCATGGTTTTAGGCCTTTTGCCAACTTTTTTAACAGATGTCCTTCATGCCTCCCACACAAAAGTTGGTATTTTAGAAGGCGTTGCCATTGCCATGATGTTTGGCTCAAAAATCGTATCCGGCGTACTCAGCGATATTTTCCGAACCCGCAAACCTATGATTGCCATTGGAAGCTTCTTTACTATCTTAGTTAAATTCATGTTTGCCGCAGCCACCAGCTTTAATTTGGTCTTTTTTGCCAAATGCCTAGATCGCATAAGCAAAGGGATCCGCTCTTCCCCCACGGATGCTTTGATCGCGGACCTTTCAAACAAAAAGTCTGAAGGGAGAAGTTTTGGTATTCGTCAGACGCTATACCCTTTAGGCGTTGTTTTTGGGTCTCTTTTGGCTACGGTCTTAATGATGGCAACGAATAATAACTACCGCACGGTTTTTCTATTGGCAACAATCCCTGGGATCATAGCGCTCCTGATCTTGCTCCTTTTTATTCGCCAACCAAAAATTCAGCATGAGGTTCCCAAGCGAACGCTTCGGTGGAATATTAAAGATGTAAAATTTCTGTCCTACCGTTTCTGGCTATTATTGGGCGTGACCACCATTTTAATGCTGGCACGGTTTAGCGAGACGTTCCTAAACTTGCGCGCAAAATCCGTAGGGTGGCAAGTCGCCATGCTACCTTTGCTTTTTGTTGCTTATGAACTGGTCCATGCACTGGTCGCTTATCCTATGGGCCAATTAGCGGACAAAGTTAACCGCAAAAAACTCTTATTAGGGGGGATGGGTGTTTTAATCGTCGCGGACTTTATTCTGATTGGAGCCAATACATGGTGGGGAGTTTTGGGCGGCGTCATGACGGTGGGGCTTCATATGGGCATGACTCAAGGTTTGTTATCGGCCATGATTGCGGAAGAGGCTCCGGCCGATTTACGGGGGACAGCCTTTGCCCTCTATTATTTTTGTATTGGGGGTTCTGCCATGATCGGAAACATCATTGCAGGATACTTGGCTGATACCTTTGGCCTTGCAGGTTGCTTTTATGGGGGGGCAGTCTTTACTACTTTTGCCGGAATCGCCCTCTTTTTTGTGATACGTCATACCGAATTTCGCCAAAATAAATGAAATCCTTGAAAATCATTTTAGATAAAGCAGCGCAACGGTTGGTGAGTATTGCTCAAAACCCCCAACGTGAAGTGCGTCTTTTAGCCGCCCACGTTCTTCGTACTGCTTATGAAGATATTTACTTTGGGGAGGATCGCCTTCTTAAAGATGAAGAAGAAAGCCACTTTAACGCCCTTCTTGACCGCCGTCTAAAGCATGAACCTTTATCTAAAATTATAGAGTTTCGTGAATTCTGGAGCCTGCCTTTTCGAGTGACCGCAGACACTCTGGATCCGCGACCCGATAGCGAAACACTGATTGAAGCCGTGCTTGCCCATTACCCAAATAAGGAACAATGTTTGCGAATTCTTGATCTTGGAACCGGCACGGGATGTTTATTATTGAGTTTGATTCATGAATATCCAAATTCTTGGGGAATTGGGATTGACAGTAGCGAAGCCGCAACTTACATTGCCCAAGAAAATGCCTTTCGATTGCATCTTGAAGAGCGGGCAAAATTTATCGTTGGGGAGTGGGGGAACGCGCTTTCGGGCTGTTTTGATATTATTGTTAGCAATCCTCCCTATATTAGCCATACCGAGCTTTTACCGACGGAAGTTGCGGAATATGACCCCGATTTGGCGCTGTATGCTGGGAAAGATGGTCTTGACAGTTACCATGCATTGGCAAAACAAATTCCGAACCTCATAACGCTCGAGTCGAAAATATTTTTAGAGATTGGAGAGGGGCAAATAAATTCTGTCAAATCGATTTTTTCTCCTTACATTCTCCTTCAAACGAAGCAAGATCTCGCGGACAAGAACCGCTGCCTCATTTTTTGCATGGAAACCATGCCTGTTGTCCGGGCATAAAAGGCATGCAAAAAGATGTTGCTAAAACAAAAAATAAGGTATATACTGTAGTTATTAAAGCTTGAAGTTGATAATAAACAAAGACATCACTTCCGCTTTATATTTCCTAAGGTACATATAAATTAAATGGGGATTTCAGATGAAACAGATGATTATGACCAAGCGTGCCCGTACTCGTCCAGCACGTTTAAAGCAGCCGAGCGTGATGAAGTCGAACTTATCTGAATCGTCTCAAGGCGATAACCTTCGCGGAAACATCCGCACCAACATCCAAAATTCCGTTGAAAAATTTACAACCTTGGCTCGGGAAGCCATGCTTACAGGGGATCGTGTCCAAGCAGAAAGCTATTTCCAACAAGCTGAACATTATTTACGCCTTAACAATGAGTATAAAGAGAATATTCTTGTTCTCCCTCGATCTGAAACGCCAACTCCTCCACAAGAAGTTCTCATTGCTGCCAATGATTTTGAAATGTCTATTGAGCAAGAGCTTGCCATCGCACAAAAAGCCAATACTTAAGGGATTGCTTTTTCAAGCCCTTTCCTATCTTTTTTAATTACCTAATTATACCCATACCCCTTCAAAAATTGATTTTTGGAGGGGTATGGGTATAATGTCATTTATATAAAATAAGTTTATTAACTCATGCCATCCCCACGACTCACCCTAACGAAGCCGTAGGTGGAGCTCGGGAGGTGAGGATGACATACAATATGTAACTTATTTGATATAATTAGGATAACTTCAATCTTGAACAATTTCCTCCTAAAGCGCATAAAATAGATAGCCGTTAATCAATTGCTTGAGGAAAGGTGGCATCCATGAATACAGAACGCTATACCCAAAGAGCGCAAGGGATGATTCAGTCTGCTCAAATGTTAGCTTTGAGAGAAGGTCATCAGCGTATAATCTCCGAACATCTTGCAAAAGTCCTGCTGGATGATGAGCAAGGCTTATGCCGTCAATTAGCAGATCAAGCCGCTAGGGAAATGGGACGTCATAAAAGTAAAGGAGAAAGCGCTGGATCTCGTCTGCAGGCCCTTATTCAAGAAGCCCTTGATAAGCAGCCAAAGGTTACCGGTAGTGGCGCAGGCCAAATCTACATGTCCCCAGAAGTTGCTCAAGTCTTTGAAGCGGCTGAAAAGGCTGCCGATAAGGCAAATGATCGATTCGTGACTGCAGAAATTTTATTTTTGGCCCTTTCTATGGTGGAGCCCACAAAAAGCTTGTTTTCAAAAGCAGGCGTGACATCCAATGCTCTCAATCAAGCCATTCAAGCCATGAGAAAAGGCCGAAAAGCCGACAGTGCTGCTGCTGAGGATACCTATGACGCTTTAAATCGTTATGCCCGCAACCTTACACAAGCCGCCCGCGATGGAAAGATTGACCCAGTGATCGGGCGTGATGAAGAAATTCGCCGGACCATCCAAGTGCTATCACGGCGGACCAAAAACAACCCTGTGCTTATTGGTGAACCTGGGGTTGGAAAAACAGCTATTGTAGAGGGACTTGCCCAACGCATTGTCAATGGTGATGTCCCCGAAACCTTGCAAGAAACGCAACTGATGTCCCTTGATTTAGGAGCCCTCATTGCCGGCGCTAAATATCGAGGAGAATTTGAAGAGCGCTTGAAAGCGGTTTTAAATGAAATTACCCACGCCCAAGGGGACATTATTTTATTTATTGATGAGCTTCATACACTCATTGGCGCTGGCAAGGCGGATGGGGCAATGGATGCCAGCAATATGCTGAAACCCGCCTTGGCTCGCGGTGAATTGCATTGCCTTGGGGCAACCACCCTCGATGAATATCGTCAACACATTGAAAAGGATGCCGCCCTTGCCCGGCGCTTTCAGCCTGTCTTTGTCTCGGAGCCCACTGTGGAAGATTCAATCTCCATTCTTCGTGGATTGAAGGAAAAATACGAACTGCACCACGGGGTTCGCATCAGTGATGGGGCCATTGTTGCCGCTTGCACCTTATCCAATCGATATATCAGTGACCGCTTCTTGCCCGATAAAGCCATCGACTTAATGGACGAAGCGGCCAGCCGTTTACGCATGATTGTTGATTCAAAGCCTGAAGAGATTGATGAATTAGACCGACGCATTATTCAACTGAAGATTGAACGAGAAGCGTTAAAACGGGAAAGTGATAAGGCTTCTCAGGATCGTCTTCTCAAGTTAGAAACGGAACTTGCAGATTTAGAAGAAAAATCTTTGAGCTTAAGTTCCGTTTGGCGAGCGGAAAAAGAGGTTCTTTCTCAAGCCCAAAAATTAAAGGAACAGCTCGACTCCTTACGATCAGAGCTTGAGATGGCTCAGCGCAAAGGGGACCTCGCCCGGGCAGGTCAAATCCTCTATGGGCTTATTCCCGACCTGGAAACCAAATTGCAAGAGATTGAGTCAAAGCAGACCCAACGCTCCTTGAAAGAAGAAGTAACGGACCAAGATATCGCCGCCATTGTGGAACGTTGGACAGGGATCCCTGTTGAAAAAATGCTCACCGGCGAAAAAGATAAATTATTAGGCATGGAAGACGCGTTGCGCCAACGGATCATCGGCCAGGATGAAGCCATTAAGGCCATTGCGAATGCGGTTCGACGTGCCCGCGCTGGCTTACAAGATCCCAATCGCCCTATGGGATCCTTCCTATTTTTAGGCCCCACGGGTGTTGGAAAGACGGAATTAACAAAGGCTTTGGCAGCCTTTATATTTGATGATGAAACGAATATGGTTCGTATTGATATGTCAGAATATATGGAAAAGCATGCGGTCTCGCGACTGATCGGAGCCCCCCCAGGCTATGTTGGGTATGAACAAGGGGGGGAATTGACCGAAGCCGTTCGTCGGCGCCCTTATCAAGTCATCCTTTTTGATGAAGTGGAAAAAGCCCATAAGGATGTCTTTAATATACTTTTACAGGTTCTTGATGATGGCCGTTTAACCGATGGACAAGGCCGCACGGTTGATTTTAAGAATACCTTGATCATCCTCACATCAAACCTTGGGGCTGATGCTTTAGCGGACCATCTCGAGAGCGATATTACACCCCACATGCGCGATCAGGTCATGATCGCTGTTAGAAAAGCTTTCCGCCCTGAATTTTTAAACCGATTAGATGAGGTCTTAATTTTCCATCGCTTAAGCCGCGCCAACATGGCTCAAATTGTTAAAATCCAACTCCAAAACTTAAAAAACCGCCTTGCAGAACGTAAAATTTCCTTAAGCCTGGATGATAAAGCCTTGGAATGGTTGGCAGAAGCTGGATTCGATCCTCTCTATGGCGCCCGTCCCTTAAAACGGGTGATTCAACGCACTTTGCAAGATCCCTTAGCCCTAAAGTTGCTTGAGGGAACCATCTCAGAAGGCAGTACCATAACCGTCAGTTGTGATCGAGAAGGGTTAGTGATCCAAAATTAAGGAAAGCTTTGCGTAATTAATCAATTTATAGAATTGAGACCTGACCAATACGGGCTAACTGAGGTTTTACGTGCTCAATAAATGCCCTTACATTGGGAGAAAGATATTTCCGACTCGGGTAAACAGCAAAAATATCTGGAAAGGCTAAGCTATAATCTTTCAGTATTTCAACAAGCTTTCCTTCTCTAACGTAAGGGGCTGCAACGATTCTATTCAGTGCAGCAATACCCAACCCATTTACAGCCAATTCACACATATAATCCATACTATTGAGTTGCAGACGCCCACCTGGTTGAACCTCAATCACTCCTTCGTGGGCATGGTGAAACTTCCAGATCTGTGGCTGACTTGTCCGGAATTGAATACAGTCACTTAAAGACAAATCAAAAGGATGATGAGGAAGAGGGCGATCTTTCCAAAATAATGGACTCGCATAAATCCCACCTTGCATGGCCAGTACTTTAACAGCCGTGAGGGAAGAATCTGCAAGAGGGCCAATCCTGAGCGCGAGATCAAACCCTTCATCTACTAAATCAATCTTACGATTTGTCAGTTCCAATTCAAGGCTGATATCTGGATACATCTTTACAAAATCCATAACAGCTTCTTTTAAAAACAATAGACCCAATTCATAAGGAACAGTAAGGCGGAAGCGTCCTTTTGGCTCTGCTTGCAACCCTTTAATTAAGCTATTTGCTTCTTCAAGGCGCTCTAGGACCACTCTGCATTTTTCATAATAAGCCTGGCCAATGGGTGTGGGACTTAACCGGCGCGTTGTCCGATTCAATAGCTTAACACCCAAATGCCTCAACGCCGCATAAAAATACCCCAGCTTCGCCAGCTAAAAATACCCCACCCCTTTGGTGCCCCATGATGGGCGGCTATGTGCCCCTTCTTCCTGGCACCATAAGTAAACAGATCATTTTATAATGGCGCCACAGCCAGTTTGCA
>CAMCRD010000040.1 GCA_945877185.1 Candidatus Finniella inopinata
ACAGTCCTTACACTTGAATCGCTGGCACCCTCTCACAAATCCTGCTTTGACAACATTGTTTTTATTGCACTTTTTACACTTCATCTAAGCCTCCTATTGTTGCTTAAATGATTATATCACGTTATGTATCTTTTATTAACACTCTCAAACCAAGAGGTACCCTTTATACCGGTGTAACCTCTAATCTTATTCAACGCATCTACCAACACAAAAATGGAATTACAGGCGGATTTTCCCATCGACATGGATGTAAAACTCTTGTTTATTATGAGGCTGGAGGGAGCATGGAGGGGGCGATCTTTCGAGAAAAACAAATCACAGCTGGCTCAAGAAAAGATAAAATTGACCTGATTGAATCAATGAACCCTGGGTGGGTTGATTTGTATGAATCACTTATTTAAGAGCTTCTTTTTAGCCATCGCAATGATGACATAAGAAATAAATATTGTTTTTCAATAAGTTAAAAAAGAGATATAAATTAAAAAAGTAAGGTGTAGTATGAGGAGATTTAGATGGTAAAACCGGTTATCACTGTTGTTGGGGCTGTTCTTCAAGACGATCAGGGGCGTGTCCTATTGGCCCAACGCCCTGCGAATAAATCGATGCCTTATTTATGGGAATTTCCTGGAGGAAAGGTTGAGAAAGATGAAAGTCCGGAGAATGCCTTGGCGCGTGAATTGTCAGAGGAAATTGGTCTTGTTGTTTTGCCAACCCATTTTAAGCCCTTTACCTTTGTAAGTATGGCCTATCCTGATTTCCATATCATTTTGTTAACGTACCGCTGCTTGGAATGGTCAGGGATCCCTCAGGCCCGGGAAGGGCAAGATGGAATTGAATGGATCTTGCCTAAAGATTTGCCTCAATATCCGATGCCTGAAGCCAACCGCGCGCTTATTCCCCTTTTGCAAGATGTTATACCCTTTACACAAAATAAGTTTACCAGCTTATGATGTGTCATCCCCGCGAAGGCGGGGATCCAGAAAAAACCTTATAAAACAGATAGCCGCATCTGTTATACCTCTGGGAGAATTGATTGTATTTTCAACACATTACTGGATCCCCGCCTTCGCGGGGATGACATACAAATGTGTAACTTATTTTTGAAAAAACGTCAGTCTATCGCTAAAATACGGCATTCTCCATTTTTGGAGGCGTACTTTCGGCATACAGTTTTTGCTTGTTGCTTGGTGAGCCCTAAGAGACGGGCGCCATAGAAGGACTTCTTTCCTTTTGCCACCTTAGGTGTGGAAATTTCGCCTGTTTTGAAGGTGGTTAGCATCTTTTTTGCTCTCAATTTGGCTTCATTTAAGGAGCTATAAGTCCCAAATTGCACCCCCCATTGCTCTTCATCAGCCTCTGCTTGATTCGAAGATTTTGAAGAGGAAGACGGCCAGCTAATGGGAATGGGGCGTATCAGCGCTTTACTTGCGCGTTGCCTATTTGTTTCTTCCCTCAGAAATTGGTTGACCTCAAAATCATCTCCATCTTCTTCATCCTCTTCTTTTACAGATGGCTGGTGGCCTAAGCCAACTCTTTGAAAATTAACTTCAAGCAATTCTGCAACACGTTGGTCGCGCCAATGACGGTTGGCGCCGCCCAAAACAACTGCGATTAATCTTTTAGGCCTATTATCTGGACCTTTACGAACCGCGGAAGCTGCGAGATTAAAGCCAGAGGCTGCGACATATCCGGTTTTAATCCCGTCTAAACCAGGAACTTTGCCAAGCAGGTGATTGTGGTTTCGGTGAATTTGGCCGCGGTGACGGAAGGCTTGCATTCGGAAATAACGGTAGTCTCTTGGAAAATGGAGATAAAGGGCCCGAGAAAGGATTGCCATATCACGGGCCGTTGTGACTTGGTATGGATTGGGGAGTCCTGAAGCATTCTTAAAAACTGTACTTCGTGCGCCTAAGCTTTTGGCTTTACGGGTCATTTGGGCGGCAAAATTGGACTCGCTGCCGCCAAGATATTCCGCAATGGCAGCTGAAGCGTCATTGGCAGACTTTGTGATAAGTCCTTTAATAATGGTTTCAACGGAGACATATTCCCCGGCTCGCAGTCCTAATTTACAAGGAGCTTGACGGGCAGCATGGGCGGAGACTGGAATTTGGGTATGTATTCTCAGCTGTCCTGTTTTTAAAGCCTCGAAAATCATGTATAAGGTGACTATTTTAACCAAAGAAGCTGGGTGGCAAATTTTATCAGCACCTTCTTGTTCTAAAACAGCGCCAGAATTTGCATCCATAACAATGGCAGAATATCGAGGCGTTAAACAAGCAGCATCGTTAAAAAAAATAAAAAAAATCAAACAAATAGTAAGAGTTAACTTGCCCATAGGTACTTAAAATTCTCTTCTAAAATTCTCAATTCGTCCCTTGTCACATTAGAAAATAATTCTGAGGTTTTGTCTAGATTAGAAACGTTCTCAATTGTGAATTTTTCTAAATTATAGTCTTTTGATTTTGGTTTGTTACATCGTCACTTCGTCGCTCGCTAAAGCTTCGTTAAGCATCGCTCCTTGTTCCTTGTAACAAATCAAACTTAAAAGACTATAAGATTATACGCCAAATGCAACTTCAAGCTTTTTGAATCCTTCCGGGTTTGGATTTGCCGCAATAAACTCAAGTATTTGTTTTGCGCAGTCCGCTGAAGAAGTGTGTGTGGTATCGATCTCCAGATCATAAAATCGGGTAGGGCTGTGCACCTTGTTAATTTGGTCGCGTCCAAGTCCAATGCTATAGCCGCCTCTTTTTTGTTCACGACGGATCAATTCCTCTAAATCACAATGAATGCCGATGCAGTAAGCATCTAAATTTTTAAAGGCTTTTGTATATTCCTTGAGATAGTAGTCATGAAATAAGACTTCATCACACGCCACATTTAAATTTCGCGCGGAGATTTTGGCGATGACTGGGGGAATTGTATGAAGAATGGCCCTGCCAAAATCTCCATTATACACCCGGGTAATGGGGCCATTTTCATCTTCTTCTCGAACAAATTGAATGCCGTCCTTTGCTTTTGGTCCCCATCCATAATAATCAGCTGGGATCATGTCGAGAAAATTATCGACCCCAAGTTTGAGAAGAGGAAATTTGGCTTGTTTCTGAAGTTCGTGAATAATAGATGTTTTCCCAGAGGTTGCTACACCATTTAGAAATATAATCATCTTGTCTCTCTCCTAATATTGGGTCGTCAATTTTAAAAACTATTGAGAGCTACGGCGGGTAGCTGAAGTTTCAACAGCCTTTCCTTCCCATTAATATCAAGAAATTAATAATAATTAGTGAACGCCCAATTAAACGAGGAGTGTCAGGAAAATTTTATGAAATACAAGAAATTGAATAAAAAGTGGGGAATACCCACTTTTTTAAAGGAATTAATTTTTAAGAAGATTAACCTTGGCGCGCTTTAAAGCGAGGGGCCTGCTTGTTAATGACATAAACACGTCCACGGCGACGAACAATTTTGCAGGCCTTGTGGCGTGTCTTTAATGTCTTTAGTGAGTTTGCGATTTTCATAACCAAATTCCTTGAGAAAAAATTATTTAACCAATAAGTAACGCACTTTCCCCCTCCTGTCAAGTTTTAGTAGATAATTGGGGGGCGGAATTAAATTGAGGCCTAACCTGCGTATAGCGGTGGATGAGGAGTATTTTGTCAAAAAATAAACGTTGAAAATTTGCTGTTCTTTGCTTGCCCCTTATGGTCTAAAGCCTTATAAAACTAAAATATTCTCAATTTTCCAGCTTGCAATTCATTAAAAGACACGCAATAATTTATGTATAATTTTAGGAAAATTAGCGTAATTATTGTTAAAATAGGCAAAATACCTGGGGTCATATTCGTGAATATTTAGGAGATTTAGTATGAAAAAACTTTTTGTCATTAGCAACATTATCCTCTCACTTGCGTTAAGTGGGTGTGGTGCTAGTACAGGGCGGCCTTTTTTGGAGGAAGCCTGTGACAGTGAAATTGTTGAATCGCTTGTTAAGAACGTTACAACGAAAGAACAAGTTAAATGTGATTTTGGTGAGCCTGAAGAAGTTAATTTTGATAGAGGATCTGAGAAATGGGTTTATTCTTTCAAACGTTCCGAGGACAAAGGCGTTAATTTCATGCCGCGAGCCGGTTCATTCTATCAAGGCTCAAGTGATACAATAAAGCATTTAAGAATCTTCTTTAATCCGCGAGGAATTCTTGAAAAATACACGTTTAGTTCCAGCCAGGGAGCAACCAAATTCTGGTTTAGTGATTTATCTGCGCAAAAGGGCTTTCAATTAAGAAATCACGGGTTTTTCTCGGAAGATAATTATAGGGGAAAAACATATAACTCTTCTATGCCAGATTATTAATTCTAGTATCTTAAAAGATAGGGCATGTCATCAATAAACCAAAACCATTTTATTGATGACACGCCCTAAGAGTTTCCTCTGGGAGCTAAAAATATGAGTATTCCTATGGTTAAAAAACCATTTTTCCCTACCACCTGACGATTTATAGTCCCTAAGGTTGCCCATAAAACTCTTGACGGCGGGGAGGGAGGGCACTATAAGTTAACCTATGATCTTAAGAGGAAAACTATCGTGAAAAGAACATTTCAACCCAGTAACATCGTTCGTAAACGTCGACACGGGTTTCGTGCGCGTATGGCCACTGTGGGTGGCCGTCGGATTATCAATGCTCGTCGGGCAAAAGGGCGCAAGCGCCTCTCGGCTTAAAATCAAACTGTAAGGCATTTGCATGTCAACAATTCCGCGCTTAAAGAAGCGATCGGATTTTTTGCGAGTTGCCGCTTATCAACGAAAGGTTGTTATGACAACGATGATTGTTCAGCTTGCTGAGCGTTCCGAAGTCGATAAGAGTGGGCAAGCGCTTCCTGCGCTACGTATTGGCTTTACGGCCAGTCGAAAAGTAGGGAATGCGGTTAAACGTAATCGAGCCCGCCGTCGGTTGCGCGCTGTCGTACAAAGTTTGTGCCCATCTTTTAAATTTTCTAGCGAAGATCTTGTTATCATTGCGCGCCCCGCTACGGTGACGGCGCCTTTTGAGGCTCTTCTTCGTGATTTTCATCAAGCTCTAAAACATTTGGGAATCTCCGCGCTATGATTACACGCCTTGTTGTTTTGTCCTTGCATGGCTATCGTCGTCTTATTTCTCCCTTTTTACCCCCGCGCTGTCGGTTTGATCCGACATGCTCCCGTTATGCCATTCATGCCATTGGGCATCATGGTTTGCGCCGTGGGGGGTGGATGGCGATTAAGCGCCTGTTTCGCTGCCATCCTCTGGGAACGGATTGGGGGTTCGACCCTGTCCCTCATGAGGCTCCTGGCAACAGACAAACCAAGGGTTCCAAAGCTGTTCATCCCTCCTCATCCTTTCCTTCTCCTTAAAAATGACTACAAATAGAGATATCCTATGAACGAACAAAAAAATTTAATCATTGCCGTCAGTCTTGCTGTTTTTATCCTCCTTGGGTTTAATTATTTTTATGAGCGCCCCAAGCATGACGCGTTGATGCGCCAAGCTGAAGTTACCAAGCAAGTGGAAACGGAAAAATCAATCGTTAAGGAGAGCAAAGGGGCAGATTCCCCAAAGTCCCTATTGCCTTTGAAAGAAGCGCTTCAATTAAATGACCGTGTAGAGATCAAGACAGATCATTTGAAAGGTTCTATCAATTTGATGGGGTGTAGCTTGGATGATTTGTTGCTGTTAGATTACCACGAAACGGTTGATAAATCCAGCTCGCCCATTACGCTTTTGTCTCCCGATAGAGCAAAAGGAGCTTATCATGCAGACTTCGGTTGGGTTGCTCGGGATACGGGGTTAAAACTTCCTGACTCCCAAACCATTTGGAAGACATCCTCAACAACTTTAGACAAAAATAGCCCTGCTGTTTTTGAATGGGATAACGAAGCGGGTTTAAAATTTCAACGCATCATTACGGTGGATGACCAGTATCTATTTACGGTCACAGATCGTGTTACCAACACCAAAGATGCCACGGTGACGTTAAGCTCTTACGGTCAGATCAATCGACACGAAACGCCTGAAGTTGGCGGGTATATGATTTTGCATGAAGGCCCGATTGGGGTTTTAAGTGGAACCTTGACTGAGCTGTCTTACACGAAGCTCAAAGAAAAAGGAACGGTTGAAGAATCTACGACGGGCGGTTGGATTGGCATAACGGATAAATATTGGTTAGTTGCCTTAATTCCGAATCAAAAAACATCCGTAAAGACTATTTTTCGTGGACAAACCATTGATGGCAAAGATCACTATCAAACAGAAGTGGTGGGGCCTGCCCTTGACTTAAAACCAGGCGAATCCATTGAGACACAACATCATTTATTTGCCGGGGCGAAAATTTTAAGGCTTTTGGATAATTATGAAGCCAAGCTTGGTTTTGATAAGTTTGACCTTGCGGTTGATTTTGGATGGTTTTATTTCCTAACCAAGCCATTGTTCTACGTTCTTGAGTATTTGTCTAAATTGCTGGGTCATTTTGGATTGGCGATTTTGGCTTTAACAGTTTTGTTTAAGGTGGTTTTCTTCCCATTAGCCAATAAATCCTATCGTTCCATGTCTCATATGAAGCAGGTTCAACCCAAGATTGAGGCTTTAAAGAAACGGTTTGGGGACGATAAACTCCGCATGAACCAAGAACTTATGGCTTTGTATAAGAAAGAAAAAATCAACCCGTTGGCGGGATGCTTGCCGATGCTCATTCAGGCGCCTGTCTTTTTCTGTCTCTATAAGGTATTATTTGTGACCTTGGAAATGCGCCACGCGCCGTTCTATGGATGGATCGGAGATTTGTCAGCGCCTGACCCGACGACGCTCTTTAACCTGTTTGGATTGCTTCCCTGGATGCCGCCTTCCTTTTTAATGATTGGTGCTTGGCCCATCATTATGGGATTGACCATGTTCCTTCAGCAAAGACTGAACCCTCAACCGGCGGATCCGGCGCAAGCCAAGGCATTCATGATTATGCCAGTTTTCTTGACCTTCCTTTTAGCCTCATTCCCAGCGGGTCTGGTTATTTACTGGGCCTGGAACAACGTTTTGTCCATGGCACAGCAATGGGCCATCATGCGCCTTGAAGAAAAGCGTGTAAGGTAAAAAGAAACAGAATCTTAGAGGTTAGGTTTGCTTTATCTTTTTTCCAAGGGGAGAGATAAAACATGATGGTTGTTATAAGGAAACTAAAGTTGGTTATCCGTAATATTCTTGAGTTTAAACAAATCAAAAAGAACTTAGTCGATTTTTTTGGCATGGGAACAAGAAGGATAAAAGGACTTAAAATAACACCTGTTAATATTGACAAAGCAATTGCTGAAGCCGTTACGGATAACAATTTGCCCACTACACCTTAAAAGGTTACAAACCGAGATGTCAGAAGAGTTCAGCGCCGAAGCCCTGGAATGGGGAAACTGGTTGTTTGCCCAAGAATGTGAGTTTTTGCGTGGCGCAGCCTCTCTCACAGACTTGCCAGAATTTGGCCAACCGGAAGTATCGTTTGCGGGTCGTTCAAACGTTGGAAAATCAAGTCTTATCAATGCTCTTACCGGTAGGACAACTCTGGCCCGTACCTCTAACACGCCGGGGCGCACCCAGCAGCTCAATTTCTTTTCCTTAGGTAAACGCTTAGTTTTGGTGGATATGCCGGGGTATGGATATGCCAAGGCCTCTAAAGCGGCTATTGAACAGTGGAATTCTGTAATTCAGCTTTATCTTCAAGGGCGTCCGACATTGTCGCGGGTTTATGTGCTGATCGACAGTCGCCATGGGTTAAAAGAAAACGATCTTGAAATGATGCGAATGCTGGATGTTGCTGCTGTTTCTTATCGTCTTGTGTTGACGAAGGCGGATAAAGTCTCGCCGACGCCTTTGCGGGCCCTTCAAGAAGATATTGAAGAAAGAATCAAAACTCATCCTGCAGCATTCCCTAAAATCAGCTTGACGAGCACCGTGACAAAAATGGGTGTTGCCGAATTAAGGGCCGAAATTGCCCAATTCGCCATCGGTAACACCCAATAAATGAAAGTTGTAGCACATGGAAAAATACGCATCCCTTATTGACCAAGCATGGGAAAGCCGAGAAGAATTATCTCCTCAAACAGGGGGGGAGATCGTGCAAGCGGTTGACCACGTTCTCGACCTTTTGGATAAGGGTACGTTACGTGTGGCAACCAAAATAAAAGGGCAATGGGAAACTCAGCACTGGGTCAAAAAAGCCATTTTGTTGTCTTTTCGATTGAAAGGGTGCCACCTGGTAGAAGGAGGGCTTTCTTCCTCAATAGGATATGACAAAATTCCCTTAAAATTTTCAAATTGGACAGAGCATGATTTTGTGCGTGCTGGTTTTCGGGCAGTTCCAGGCAGCATTGTCCGGCACTCGGCTTATGTTGGGCCCAACGTCGTTTTGATGCCCAGTTTTGTTAATGTGGGCGCTTATGTCGGTTCTGGAACAATGGTTGATACGTGGGTAACGATTGGATCTTGTGCCCAGATTGGGGACAATTGCCATATTTCTGGAGGCGTCGGTATTGGGGGTGTTTTAGAACCCCTGCAAGCAAATCCAGTGATTATTGAGGACAATTGTTTTATTGGGGCCCGTAGTGAAATTGCGGAAGGCGTTATTATCGAAGAAGGTTCCGTTATCTCTATGGGTGTCTTTATTGGCGCTTCAACCAAAATAGTTTACCGCCAAACAGGCGAAGTTATTTATGGGCGTGTTCCCCCTTATTCCGTTGTGGTTCCGGGAACACTCCCTGCAAAAGACCAGGATCAACCCTCTCTCGCGTGCGCGGTCATTGTGAAGCAAGTGGACGCCAAGACCCGCTCCAAAACAGCTGTCAATGACCTGTTGCGGTTTTAAAGGGCTTTTGTAATGATTTACCCCTTCAATCAGTTTCTATGAATAGACTTCTTTCGTAACCGTCGCCTTTTGATCCATGGCGTCGTCAAAAATTTATTCGTGATCCTCATGTACTCTCATGTACACTCCGGTCACTCACAAATTGTTTCCTAGCCCTGAATCAAAATTCTTGGTTTCGGAAGAAGTCTAATCACTCAGCAGGTTGCCAAAATCAATGATTTTAGAAAAATATTGTTGATCTTCAACATCCTCATGGACGCCATTCACATGAATAAGGACGGGTCTACAGGAGAACCCTTTCGGCCTTTGAAGCAATTTCATTTTTCTCTCTACCTCGGGAATAATATCAATTTTTACTTCTGTAGATGAAAATTTAATTTCACAAACATAAAGATTTGAATATTTTGTTTGAATCAAATAATCGATTTGACACCCTGGATGTTTGGAGGTTTTATTCTGGAAAAATGGGTTTTCCCAGACGATTTCCTCTGGGGGGATATTTAACAGTTCCCAAATTTTTTTTCGATTATTTAAAACAAGATTCTCAAATTGCAATCCCATGATGGCGTTCCAACCAGGAAGCCCGACAAGAGACTTATCCTCAAATAAGCCATTTTGAATTTTATTTTTATTGGGCCGAATGTATTTCAAGTAAAATCGGCTATAGTTGTCTTTTAACCTGAAGTGACTTAACTTGGATGCTGTTTGTGTTTTTAAATGCCATGCATAGTCTCTTTTTACGATACCTGCTTGCTCAAGTTCATCAAAATAGTCAGATGCTGTGCTGTTTAACGTAACGCCAATTTCATCACATATTTCTTTTGGGGACGATGGACGGTTAACCAGAAGCTCAACGGCTTTTTTATAAAAATCACTGCGTGTTAAAAACACATCAGAGAAGATTTTATCAAATTCATCAAACAAATATCCCTCAGTTGTAAAACAAAGATTTCTAATATTCTGTTCTGCGGTAAGCTCTGGCCTTATTTCTTCAAGATATTTTGGGACGCCTCCTGTTACAGACAAGAGCTTGAATTTTTCGAATGCCGAAAGGCGTTTGCCTGGCGGATCAAAAAATTGGGCGCATTCGCTAAGGGAAAGTTCCGCTAATGTCATTGTTGCCGATATACGACCAACAAAACCTGTGCTTTTTAGAATGTTCCTTTCAATCCAGGCAGAAATAGATCCACACATAATAAAGATAAGTTTGTCATTTTGATTGAAGTGCATATCCCATAAATTTTTGATTTTTCCTAAAAAATCAAAATCCTTGGATCCAATCCATGAAATTTCATCAAAAACAATAAGAACTTTTCCATTTTGAACTTGCTTGCCAAGAAATGAAAACAAATCCCCCCAATCCATAAATCGCATTTCGGGCAAACTCAAATGAACGCACATTTGCCGTGCAAACTCATCGATTTGAGATTGTTTGGTTGTTTCTGATGTTGGGGGGACACCGCTAAAAAAGTATTTTGTTTTAAAGCCTTTGCCAAATTCCTGGATAAGTCGACTTTTGCCAATTCGTCGTCTTCCCTTGATCACAACCATACTCGCTGACCGCTTTTGAGTTAACCCGTTGAGTACTTGTAATTCTCTTTTACGCCCCACAAACCCAGTCATTCTCATTCTCTTATATCTACAAAAAGACAAAACACTATTTGTAGATTTAAAATAGCATCCTATTTAGAATCTGTAAATAGAATTTTATCTTTTTGTAGATAGTAAATAAACATAGGAGACGGGCAACTATATTCTGTACGCGGTTAAAATTCTTTTTTCGGTTGGCTTGATACAAAAGGTGTGTGTATGCGCACAAATGCCCACAGGAACTTATTATACTCAGAAAAAATTAAGTGGAATGTGTTTCTGTGCCACCAGTGCGTGCGGTTGAATCCCTTGGGGAAAACCGGGTGGGGAATAATGGTTATTTGAGGGAGCAAATGATTAAATTCTAAGAGGCTTCTCGGCATATGATAGGCCGCTGTTACGAGGCGAAAAGAGGTAGCAGGCATTTGTTTCAGCCATGTTGCCGTTTCTGCTGCATTTTCTTTTGTATTTTTTGCGGCATATCCCAAGTAAGCATTTGATGCAATCTTATCTCGATCGTGGGCACAAACAACGCCTGATGTTTCAAAAGTTTTCAGGAGTGATTTTAAGGTTTCTTCTGGATGGACACCGGAAATGAAAATCACATCGGATCGTTCTGAACACAAAAGCTGAAAGCCTGTTTTCAAACGCTCGCGCCCACCTGTGAGCACGACCACGGCTTGTGTTGTTGTTTGGTCGTCCGTCACTTGTTTTGGAATCGTGAAAATAAAGGCGCCTAATCCGCCAATCCAGAGGAGAAAAAGGCAGGTAACTGTTATTAAAATTCTCTTGGCAAATAGGGGCAAAACGACTACCCCAATCGCGCTAAAGTTCGAAGGACGGAGAGACGGGCCGCTAGGAAGCTTATGCCGCCCACAATAAAGGGCAAGGATAAAATCGCTGCGAGAAGAGACAAACTAAGGGTTGGCTTTAAGGCATCAGACATCCCAAGATGTAGGCTAAGCCAGTTCAAAAAGAAGATCGTCGGTAAAGCAACAACAACCCCCCAAGCGCCGCCTTTTAAGGCGAGCCAAAAGGCACGTTGTTGGAATTTTTGGGCAATGTAGCGATTATTCGCCCCGACCAGTCGCAACACATCAATGATGCTGGCATGGGTTGCCAGAGAAGAGCGCGTAATCAAGGTAATCGTCACGATAACGGTTGCCGCAATCAAGCTGATAAACAAATAAGCCATAACTTCAAGAGACAAGCGCAATTTTTCGAGCATATGCTGCCAATGGCTATGTTCCTCAATGCGGATCTCCGGGGCAAATTGACGTAAAATGGCTGTTATCTCCTCAACATTTGCTGTGACATCCGGCTTCATATCCACATCAATTAACGCTGGAAGGGTTAAGTCTTGAAGGAGGTTGACTTGCCCGACCCATGGCTGTAATAAGTCCAAAACTTCTTGGTTATCAACAAGTTTGATGCGGGCCACGCCGGGCATTTTTTGCAAAGCAACTAAGATATTTTCAGTCACGGTTTCAGGATGCTGAACCCCATGTAACGGTAATTCTATGGTCAAACGACCGGCCCCTCCTAAATTCCATTGGCCCAACGACGTGGAAAGAGACATGGCCCCAACAAAAACAAGGCTTAATAAAAAGACCATGAGCCCCACAATCCAGCAAACATAACGGCTGCTGACATCTTGTCCAATCGGGATATCGTCAATTGTTTGGGGGTTATGGCGCATGGATTGCTCGAGCCTGGTGTAGAGGGTTGCCATGATTGGCAATAAGCTGGCCGTGGGACAGATGGAGCTCCGGATAAGGAAAGTCCGCAACCAAAGCGCGGCTATGGGTTGCCAGAAGGATGGTTGTCCCAATTCTATTCAATTCTTGAAACAGATGAACAAGACGGGAGGCGGCTTCATGATCTAGATGCCCTGTCGGTTCATCCGCCAGTAAGATTAAAGGTCGGGTGATCACAGCGCGTGCAATGGCAACGCGTTGCTTTTGGCCGTCGGAAAGGATCGTTGGGTTACTTTTCAAATAGTCCCCTAAACCTGCCCATTGCAGCAGTTCAACAGCTTGGCCCCGTGCCATTTTAAGTTTTACTCCCGTAATCGTAAGCGCAAGCGCAACATTATCAACAATGCTCAAATGGGGCAATAAGTGACCATCTTGTAAAACAAGGCCGATGCGTTGGCGGAAAATGGGAAGGGTTGAGGCCCTGATCTTGCTGACATCTTTCCCAAATACCCTGACAGTGCCTTGAGTGGGGAGAACCCCTCGATAGATTAGTTTTAACAAGGAAGTTTTACCAGCGCCACTGACGCCCGTTAAGAAATGAAAAGAGCCAATCTTCAAAGAAAAGCTTAAATTTTGCAAGACCTGACGCCTTGGGTAGCGGAGCCCCACTTGGTCAAATTTAACAATTTCAATAATCTCTGAACGTGGATGCGCCACAATAGCCCTCTTTTTTATATTTGCCTGACTTTGACATATTGTCTTTCAGACGTCCAGGGGGTGTCCAAAAGTAAATTGGCAAACCTTCTTATATTTCTCTTGCATAATACACCAAAGAGGCTTAATAATTGAACATGAGATTTGAGGCAGGACTTCAGATTACCGCTTTTTCGCGGGGTAGAGCAGCCCGGTAGCTCGTCAGGCTCATAACCTGAAGGTCGTTGGTTCAAATCCAGCCCCCGCAACCAAACAAAGTAACGGTTTCAAGACTTTTCAAATAGACAATGATTTTAGCGGGTATACACTGGGTATACAGTAAGACTGCTCTAATTCTTTAGATATGGGGATGTCGCTTATGCGGTACCCCTCGCACAGATTAGATGTACAATTCACTTGCAGAGTTAGACATAAAAAATAACGGCTCGCTATGCTCACCTCATCGGTCAACTTCTCCTTAAGGCGAATGAAAAAATTGGCGCTCATATCATGTGGGACCAAAATAAAGCCATTATTTACTGCCAATTTTGATTGCTTCGTCGGAATATCCTTTTGGCGATGCAGGATGGAAAGCTACAATTCATCAATTTTTGCACCGCAATAACGCAAATTGCTAGGCTCTGTGAACAAAATTTAGAAATTTAGGGAAAATGGTGGTTCCTCTATGGATTAAGAAGGGGGAATAACCATTTATGCTAATTGAAGTCAAGAGCAATGTATACAAATACAAAAAAAATAAATATCAAAAGTGTTTTTTGAATATATAGTTTATTATTATAATTTATGCAGTTTATTTCATGAAATTATTTTAATATGTATTTATCTATAATTGAAATTAGGTATTCTGGGTCGTTATTTCTCATAGCAGAAAATACTTGAACACCTCGAAAAACCACTCTTTTTGTATTTTTTAGCTCATGAAATTCGCATGTTTCTTTGTGCTCATTTTTGAATTTAGGAGTTTTTCGAGGTGTCCACTTTCAATTTTAGATTCGATAGGTTATCAAATTGGGAATTCAAGGGGGAGTCGCATAGCATAGTTTGTGAGACGCGCAGAATATGGGTGTCATAATATGTGTCATAAAGGGAGTGCCGTAAGGTCTTAGAAATATTGAAACATAAGATTTTTACCTTATGGCTGTGTCTCTTCTGCTGTATGCTTTAAGTTTACATAAAATAAATTATGATGTTGGAACTGCATAAAACAGTATTAATGGAAAACTACAATATTAATGAGAGTGTTAGTTTAAGAAAGTATGACCGCCAAATAATGTTCCAGCTATTGCATTAAAATTCCCGCTACCCCTTGTGTGCTTATTATATCCCAAAACTGGGGCCAGCGGGCGTCAGTCTGGTACATTGCCCTTAATGAAATTACCATTTGAGCCCCTGTGTGCTTCCATTTCATGCCTGAATTACAGAGTCGCTGTTTAATCAGGGTTTTGCAAGCAGCTTCCGTTACGCCTGAGCCTATTGGCAAATGTCTTTCTCGATAGTCAGCATAGTTCATTCGAGACATCTGATTCGTAAAGTACGTGAGCGCTTTGTCCAATTTCTCGAGGATGGCGGGAGAACTCCTCTCATGGAAGGACATAACCCTCCTCATCTTGGTCATTTCGTTCAATAGTGTTTTTGCACCCTTTGCATCATGTTTAAGATTATGGCAGGCACTGTCGAGCCACACTTTTCTCTCTCCAGGGTCCTTACCAAAGGCCTCTGATGCTCCTGCCAAATATTCGGTTGCGTGATAAAAATCGAGAACCTGAACCGTTGTGTGTAGGTCTAAAAATGTCCCATTGTATTTAGCGCCATCAGCGATTCCTACATACGTAGCCCCAGGAAATTTCTTCTTCATGTTATCAATTTCTAAAGCCAGCTTTGTTAGGAATGCTTCTTTACCATATTCCGGTGCAACTCCCTGGTAAATGGTGTGCAATGTATCGCCAGCTTCATTATAGAGCGCAACTGTGCCGGTCATTGCCTCCAGATAACCGTCATCTTTCATAAGCATGCAGGTTCCATCCAAACTGAACGCAATTGTCGTTACAGGATCTTCAAGCTTGGGAATTTCATAGTCCATTGTTTCTTCTACGGCGCCTGCCATGACGCCGACTGTTTCGACAAGATCTTGAATATAACACCGTGAGACAATGCCGCCCTGGCTGGTTTCCAGATCTCTCTTAACGCCTGCAGCGCAGTGATTAACATACTTGCTAGAGACGCTATCTTGGGCAAAATGCGGGGTGCTGCTTGTAATTATTCGGGCGGCTTCATCCAAAGAGCAATAGGTCTTGCTACCATTTGATATCTGATAGACATATCGGTCAATGCGAACCATGCCATAGGGTGTTTGATATTCTTTGGGCGTTCTTGTGACGTGCGGTTAAATTAATCCCCGCAAGTTGTAGAGATTGTCCTTTAGTGACGAATTTGTTTAGGGCCTGTGTCGTCAGACCGCTTCCAATATCATTTACAACCTTTAGAATATGATCTTCCGTATCCATCATAGAGCCAGTTAGTTTGCCTTTATAAGTTACAGTGTAGGAGTCCCCATCGGTGATGATTTCTAAGTCCATTTGCCATATCCATTTTATTATTAATAACAATCAATATGTTAGCAGATTTTGTGACTATAAATCACTGTTTTTTATAGAAACATTATTGATCGGTCATCCTCTTAAGGACTTAACCTCTTCTTTTAAAGCCTCTATTTGTTGGTCTTTTTCATCCATACAAGCTTTATGAACGATTTTCTCAAAATTTCAAACATTTTTCTTTTTTCACCTTCTCATAACCTGGGGAGTTACAAAAAGACTGCATTTATTAGGCCTACCCACTTTATTGAGAATTACAATTTTTTATTGTAATACCATATTTTTCTCATCATATGTGGTTCCATTTTTGAATTTTCAAGGGGAGAGCAAATAGCAATATAGAAATCTGGAGTTCTAGTAAAATTGTAAGAACTTATAAGAGTATATGACCCTATGACTTTACTATCATATTTATCAGCATCAATGCCTGTAATTTTTTTTTCGAACTCGCTTTTCTTAATCCAAATATATTGAAAATTTGGAATCTTTCCATTAAAATAATTGTAGGGATTATTCGGGAGCTTACATTTCAAAGTATAGGGGAATTTTCCACCCTTTTCATAATGGAGCACACTGTGGAAAAAGGTAAATAGTTTTTCCGAAGTGCTATTTTTTTCATCCGTAAAACGCTCTCTTATCTCTTTAGATAATTCTCTTATCGTTTTAGGACAATCACAACAGGCATCATAATAGGAGATAAGATGGATTTCGTAATACATAAGACTATATCCATTCCCCAACATTTTTAGAAATGTATCCGGCCTTAAAGAAAGAATGGAAGACAGGGCTAAAGGCTCTGTATGAGAGTCAACGAGCCTTAAAAGTCCAGTAGATGTTTTCTTAGTTTTGTCAATAATCGCTTGATCCCTTTCCTTGGTTAAACTAGAGACTTTTAAAAATGTACTACAATCATCCTCCTCTAAGGTCACAGAGTTAGCATCGCTATAGAAGATGACAATTTTAGCAGTCTTGTTTCTGCTAAAAGTATGCTTCCCTGTCGCCGTATCTTTTTTAACACGTAAACTGGAAAACACTCTTTTAGGTTCCTGGTCCCCCTCCTTTTTCCCCGTTGCACACAAGATAACAGCCATATAATTGGGATATTCAGACGATGGACTTTTATTCACTTTATCGTATGTATTACGAAGAAGGCTGCGACGTTCTTTAATGGCATTGGTTAACCCATCATATTCCTCACCAAAGACAAGGTCCCCCTTATATTTTATGGAAGCCTTTTCTGAATAGTAATGAGCATATTCTACCACGTTGGTGATGGTTTCTTCCTCCGAGTTATCCGAATCCGAACCTGCTTCTGTTCCCGACCGCATTAAGGACCATTGATTTTCTCCCTCCAGCGTGTCGGTGCTATGGATTGGAAAGGTTGTGATACACCCTACAAACATAAAAAGAAATAATGTAATTCGGTATTTCAGATGCATAGAATGAAGACTCCCCTATAAAATCTATAATAAAAAATCATATGCGACACTCACCCTGCAGTCAGTCTTCCAAATGACTGACGCACCTATTTTATATAGATAACTTTAAGTATCATTTATTATAGCCTTCTAAAAATTTTTATTCCATAGGGCATAAGGTCACCTAACAAAAGCATTTTTTCTCCCACATCTGAGCCATTCCCGCGGAAGCACACTAGGCTCCGTGAACAAAAATTATTTGAGCCAGATGAAGATAGCAGCAACATTTAAAAACCCTATGTAAGCTTGTGCTGTTTTGTCAAATCGAGAGAAAACCTGCCTAAAGTATTTGATTTTCCCAAAGAAACATTCAATAAGATGGCGCTCCTTATAAATGTCCTTGTCATATTCCCTTGGTTCTTTTCGGTTTTTTCTGGAAGGGATAACCGCTTTACATCCCTGATCTTCAATAGCTTTAATGAATTTATCGTCATCATATCCCTTGTCTGCTAACACA
>CAMCRD010000041.1 GCA_945877185.1 Candidatus Finniella inopinata
GAAAGGAATCTTCCTTTTCACTTTACGGCAGCTTCTTTCAAGCCACTTCGCAAACATCCCGTAGATAGTTGATTTAATTAAATTTTATTGATAATTATTATGCTAAACTAGGGTTCGTGACAGCTTCTCGCACACTCCCCCTAAAGGGCTTGGGTCGCGCTAAAACACAAGGTCACATTGACCAAAATATCTTCGCTGGACAATACACGGCAGGCTTTGAGCCCTTCTACGGTCAGGGGGACTTTTACGGTTACATTCTTAGAAATTTTGGCGAGTTGGCGTCCTTGGGCAATCATGGTTGCGGCATCAAGGGCCGTTACTTCTGCGCTCACAGGCCCATCTATCAACGCACACATTTGCGCGATCATGTCAGGAAAAGGAATTCCAGAAGACGCGGCAAGGGAAGGATTGGTCGTGATGCCATCGACCATGCCGGTTTCACATAATTCTTTAACGTCGTTCACATCCGCCGTATCTAAAAAAAACAACATATCCTTATTTCTCCCTATTTAAACCGAATCTTTGATTATCAAGGTTTGCATGGACTATTCAATAGCACAATCCAGAAAATAGAGTTAGCTCAAATCCTAAACGATTATCGTTTACTCTCCCCCAGGTGTTTTGGTCGTTATCTCAATGGTGTGTCGGAAATTCTCCCTCTTCTTCAGCATTTGTTATTAAATTTGATGTATGATTAAGGGATAATTGAGGATACGGTAGAGGAGCCTATGAAAATCTCTAAGACAATGATCGTTGTCGCCATTCTTTTGTTCGCCAATTTGGTGAGCTATATTTTTTATGAGCGGAAGCCTGAAATCGTCATCACGAACGAAAATGGTCCGGCACATCAACATCCCGTTTTTCCGCAGGCTTCTCTAATGCCGCTTCAGCAGCCCGAGGGGGTTCAAGTCGTTAGATCTATCCTAGGTCTGGAAGTTAAATTTTTGAAAGGGAATGTTAATTATCCCGGTTTGGCGATTACCAGCGATCCTCGGTACCAAGCCCTTGCCCCCAATGAAAAACTTGTTGATGCCCTTCGGTTTCAGCCGCTGCAAGGGCCGGTTTATTATTTGCTGATTGCGATTGCCAAAAATCCCAATGGGGCTCCCTTAATCGTTCCCGGAAAGTTTAATTTTGTTCAAAATACGGCTCAAGGAGGGCTTGTCTTAACGGATCTTCATGGAAGGTTATTTTATTATTCGGGATATCTGATGTCCACCCCAGGTTGGAAAAACTTACCGCCCGGACAAATGGTTCAAGATCAATTTTGTAAATTACCGGCCCAAATAGGCATGTGCTCTTCCCAAAATACCGTTAAAGTTAACTTAAAAAAACCATCTGACCCCAACAAAGACATCCCATTCTTGACGCTTGTTCGATAAATAAGAGGTATGAATAGGAAGGCCCATTGAGGCTATTGCACCATATTGCACCATATTGCACTATATAAACATGTATATTATGGTGCAATATGGTATAATGGGCTTAGATTCATTACAAACAGGTATATTGGTATGCTTTCATTCGTTCCAACAGTCCAATTAGAGAAAGCGCTTAAGACGCTTCAGGCAGATATCGTACTTTTAGCGCAGGAACTATTAACAATGGATCAGGCAGGAAAGAACTGGCTCCATAAGTCTGTTCTGATTAGTACGATTGGGGCATCAACGCGTATTGAAAATGCAGCTCTCACAGATGCTGAGATTGAATGGGTTGACACAACCCTAACGCAGGACGGAAAAACAACAGCCTACGATTCAAAACGAGCATATATTCTGAATAAGCTCTCAAAGGATCGCGAACGAAGCATTGAAGAAGTTGTTGGATGCCGTGAGGTTCTGAATTTAGCTTATTTGCAAGCAACGGATTTCTATCCCCTTACTGAAAATACGATTCGAGGATTACACAAAATACTGCTCAGTTATTACCCTAAAGCTTCCTCTTATGCAGGTAGTTATAAGTCAAATCCAAATCTTGTTGTCTCTGTAAATCAGGAAACAGGAGAGCGCCATACCGTTTTAGAGCCTACACCACCAGGCCCCCTCACTCAAACTTCCATGCAAGACTTAATTGCTTGGTATAATAGTGAGGTGCGCGAATACCCGTGGACGATTTTGGTTGCAACCGAATTTGTCTTTCGCTTTCTGGCTATTCACCCCTTTCAGGATGGAAACGGTCGAATTGGTCGCGTGCTGTTTTTAATCGCCTTGATGCAAGGAGATGATCCAGCCTTAAAAGAAGTTGTCAATTTTGTCTCCATAGATCGACAAATTGAACGCAATCGTCCTCTTTACTATTCTGCCTTACGAAATGTATCCGGAGGTCGATATAGACCTAATCCTCAAGACTACCATCTTGAACCATTGGCTTGGTTCTTTTTAAAAATGATCCGTCAAGCACTAGATGAGGTATCAATACTTCGTCAGCGTTATTCAGCATTAATACGCCTGTCGGAGGGGGCTCTCTTGGTTCTAGCATGCTTTAAATCATCACCTGAAAAGCGTCTTACACCTGCTGAGCTCGTGAAAGAAACGGGCCTTGTACGAAGAAGTGTTCAGAATGCCCTTGTTAACTTGGTAAATGCTGGATTTTTACAACGCCTTGGCGTTGGGCCTTCCAGTCGATACCAATTGATTTTCTGAGACCCACTTCTGACGCTTGTGCGGTAATTGCAGGAAGAGCAAAGAAAAAATACTCTGCCTAACCTCATTTTCGAAAGAGATCTAATATTATAAAGACGTTCCTTGACCATAAGCAAAAAATGGTTGCTCATCTTTATCAAAAGATAAAAATGCTCCACTCTCGTTTTGAATTTTGCAAAATCCATTGAGGATATCCCCGTGAAAGCTTTTAACGAGATAGCTTTTTAAAAATGGTGATTTTTTTAATTTCGGAAATATGTAATTTTCAATAATATCTTGGTTAAACTCGATGGAGAATCCGCTAAAATCACCGCGGTGGCCTTCTTGTGCCATCATGGCTTTGAAAAATTTTGGTGGGATTCTTTTTATGGGGTTATCGGTGAGGAAGATCGAAACCTTAGGGGCAGATGTGTCGAAAAGGCCGATCACTTGCCAAGGAACAATTGTTAATTTATTGTTTGATAAATCTAACGAAATCATAGATGTCCATTCACAAATTTCATCGGGTAAAGCATCAAGCATATTGTGGCTAAAATTTAAATAACGACAATTTGATAATTTCTTCATGGTATCTGTATCATTTGGGAGAGAAAAAATACCTCGGTTATCGAGGTTTAAATTAGTGTTCCTTTTGCTAACATCTTTAAGCAATGCCCGTACTCTTTCATGCTCAGCTCTGTAATCTAATTCGCCTCTTTCCGGGGGTGATGGGGCTTCTGTAGACGTTTCTTGGCATAATGAGTCGTTCTCTTGGATCGTCCACTCGGGAGATTCCGGAGAAAATTCCTTGGACCTCTGCTTTTTGTTCACCTCTTTTCTATTTCTAAACTTTTTCCAATAATGCCCCTGTTTTTTGTCCTCTGATGTACTCTCATGCTTCTCCATGGTATAACCAGCCATGGGGAGAATAATGTTACCAAACATTGCCAAAATAAGTAAATTTTTAATTAGATTAACCACAACAAATCTCTTTTTTATTTTTAAATTTAAGATATATAAAGGTTGTGGTTAATTATTGCAACATTTTATTGAGAGAGAAGGCGTTTTCTTGTCAGTATCGCATGGCTTCCTACAGTCCTTTGAACCGTAGAATAGGCTTGTTCACCATCGCTTCAGCCATAAATTTCTTAAAAATAGGAAGAGCAACCTTTGATCCTGATTCTTCAGACCCGAGGGTACGCGGCGTGGAAAAGCCCACAAATACGCCAACAACAAGATCCGGGGTAAAGCCAACAAACCAACTGTCCTTATGGTCATTGGTGCTGCCGGTTTTTCCGGCAATGGGACGATTCAGGCTTACAAGGCTTCGGCCTGTTCCTTGTTGAACGACACCCTCCATCATGGAAATGAGGTGGCGAATGGATTTTGGAGATGCGATCTGTTCTTTACCAGAAGTTTCCGCTTCATAAACGATTTGATGATGGCGGTCTAGAATCTGTTCAATAAAAATGGGGGAAATTTGGTGGCCCCCATTGGCAATCATTCCATAAGCTGTTGTCAGTTTGAGGAGTGTTGTTTCTGCGGCTCCCAACGCCATCGCCAGTTGATGGGGTAATTTATTGACAAGTCCAAAAGTCTTGGCTGTTTTTTCAATCTTGCGCAAACCGACCTGTTGAGCGAGGCGAACAGTCATCACGTTATGGGAATAGATCAGACCTGACCGCAAAGAGGTAGGGCCATAAAATTTATGAGTGATATTTTTAGGAGCATAAACCCCCATTTTCCCGCCTACATTGACCATAATTGGCGCATCTAATACCCGCGTTTCTGGCGTATAACCATGTTCTAAAGCCGTTAAATAAACAAAAGTTTTGAAGGCGGAGCCAGGTTGTCGCTTGGCTTGCGTGACACAATTATATTGGCTTTTTTCAAAATCATAGCCCCCAGCCATGGCAACAACATGCCCTGTATGAGGGTTAAGGGCAACGAGTCCTCCCGTTACTTCAGGAATTTGTTCTAAACAATAGGATTGGTTACTTTGATGGGAAACAGCAATAATATCTCCGGAATTTAAAACATCTTCGGGATGATTGATTTCTGGCCCCAGCGTTTGATCGGGAAGGTTCTTCTGGGCCCAAGCGAGCTGCTCTAAAGGTATGGTACCTTCTTTCCCATTTTTTAAGCGTATTTTGGCTTTATCGGGTGTGGTTTCTAAAACAAGGGCTAAGGACCAATCTCCAAGCCCAGGAGGCGCCGGTGTCTTTTGGAAAGTAGCATCCCCATCTTCTTCACTCAAGGCATCAAGGTCAATATGGTCGATGGGTCCGCGCCAACCATGGCGTCGGTCATAGGCAACGAGACCTTGTTTCAAGGATTTGGAGGCAATCATTTGTAAGGTGGGATCAAGTGTCGTTTTAACGGTTAGGCCGCCATGCATGACCACATCTTCTCCAAGATGGTTCAGAAGTTCTTGGCGAACATGTTCTGTAAAGTAATCAGGTTGGGTTTTTTCTTCGGTCCCTTGGCTAATCGTTAAGGGTTCTTCTTTTGCTCGATCAGTTTCTTCTATCGTTAAAAAGCCTTCCTCATATAATCGGTCTAAAACCCAATTGCGACGGGCTTTTGCACGGCTCAAATCCTTTTGGTTTGGATAAAAAGAGGGTGCTTTTGGCATCGCAGCTAAGAAAGCAATTTCTGCAATGGATAGTTGATCAAGAGGTTTATTAAAATAAGTTAAAGCAGCAGAGACCACGCCATAAGACCCCATGCCGAGATATATTTGATTGAGATAAAGTTCGAGGATGCGTTCCTTACTTAAAGCAGACTCTAAGCGTAAGGACATAATGGCTTCTTTGGCTTTTCGTTCAAGGGACCGGTCATTACCAACCAGAAAGTTTTTGGCAACTTGTTGGGTTATGGTGGACCCGCCTAAGGGACGGGCATACCAAGCCCCTTGTGTGCTATTTGAAACAATAGCTCGAACAATGGCATGGATGTCCAAGCCGCAATGATAGTAAAAATTTTTATCTTCCGCTACTAAGAAGCTATTGATGACCATGGGTGGGATCTTGTCCAAAGGGCTATAGATGCGACGTTCTTGGGAAAATTCCCTTAACGTCTGCCCATTGGCGGCATGAATGCGGTTGAGAGAAAAGGGTTCATAATTATGGAGAAAGTCATAGTCTGGTAAGTCGCGTCCATAATAAAAAAACAGAAAGAAAATAGCCACCCCAGTCGACGTGAGGAGGAAGGTTAAAATCGTGAGCCAATTGATAAGGCGACGTATCATTTGTGTTTTTGTGAATCCTTTTTTACCCGTGGTTGCTTAATGTGATTTAATCGGTCAATTGCAAGGGCAGCCTGGTCTATGAGGGTTTGGGCAACACGAAAATCATCAATCGTTAATTGACCTTTTAAAGCCCAAATACCAACAACACCTAAACTATTGTTTCCTATTTTGATCGGTAAGTAAAGATAGCGGGCATCTGAGAAATTCTCAGTTGATCGGCCACTGCGATTCTGATGGGCCAAAGCCCACTGGATGGCGCTTGCATCTGCCTCTGTCAGCTCAAGCTCTTTGAGTTCTGGATACTGGATTACAGGATGAAGGCCTTCTTGGGTGTCCCAAAAAGCAATCACAGAAATTTTTAGAAAGCGATGAAGCTCTCGGGCGAGATGAGATAGAACGTCGTTTTTATGAGAACATTGGATGAGTTTTTGAACAAAGCCGGAGAAAAAACGAATTTGGCGTAACCGACCTTGAGAGATTGAGAAGATATTACGCGATTGGATGGCTAAATTTGATATCACAAGCGTAACAATGATAAATGAGATAAAGATCCACCACCCTTCGAGGCTACCAACACCAAAGTAATGTTTTGGTTCAACGTAAAGGTAGTCATAAGCCAGGCTACTCACAATTGTTGCCAAAAGAGCCGGATTTAACCCAAATTTGATGGAGACCCACAAAAGGCTTAAGAAAAAAAGTGTTAAAGTGTTCGTAATTGATGTGTATTTACTAATCTCTTCTGATACCAAAAGCATACTTATGGTAATCAACAAGCTGAAGAGGTAGGGCATGAACTTCTTTAAAAAGGGTGTTGGCTGATCAGGAACAGCCGGGTGATGGTTCTCTTCTATATGGATTATTCTCAATGTTAAGGGGGGACGATAAGACAAGATTTCTTCTGTAATGGTCTTGGGCCCTATCAATGGTAACCTTTGCCATAATTTGGTTTTGGGAGATTGTCCCACAATCATGTCCGTTACATTATTCGCTAAAGCGTGTTGAACGAGCGTACGAGCGATATCGGTTCCCTCTAGTGTAATAACTTCTGCGCCTAGTTCTTCTGCTAGATGTAGCGTTTGAGAAAGTTGTTGTTGGATGCCCAAGGAGCGGTTTTCATCATCGGGTGTTTCGACAGTAATGGCAGCCCATTTGGCTTGCATCCGATTTGCGACCCGGTGGGCGATGCGAACTAAATTGGAACTTGATAGATCCGTGCCAACGCAGACCATAACTTTATCGCTTGCAGGCCAGGGGCCTTGTATCCCGCGTTGTTGAACGTCGTGAGACATTTCTTCATCCGCTACGGAAACCGTTTGGCGCAACGCAAGCTCGCGTAAAGATAGTAAATTGGATCGCGTGAAAAAGTGTTCGATAGCGGTTTTTGCTTGTTCGGGGACATATACCTTACCATCGGCGAGACGTTGCAGTAAGTCATCGGGGGGCAAATCAATCAACTGAATTTCGTTAGCAGATTGAATGAAAGAGTCTGGAATGGTTTCCCGAACAGTGACATGGGTCATTTGCTCTACAATATTTTTTAAACTCTCAAAATGTTGGATATTGAGAGTTGTATAGACATCGATACCATGCTCCAAGATTTCTGTAATATCATTATATCGTTTTGGGTGACGGCTTCCAGGTAAGTTACTATGGGCACACTCATCAACGAGGACGAGCTGAGGGGCGCGCTCTAAAACACCATCGATATCTAATTCTTCAAAAGATCGTCCTCGATAGGAAATGATTTTTCGAGGAAGAATTTCAAGGTTTGTCAGAAGACTTTCTGTTTCTTTTCGTTTATGGGTTTCAACGAGGCCAATGACAACATCGATGCCTTCTTGCCGACGTTCAGCAGCAGCTTGGAGCATAGAAAACGTTTTTCCCACGCCAGGGGATGCTCCTAGAAAGATTTTTAAATGACCTTTGGGGAAGAGGCGTGTTGCAGCTCCTTCTTCAGGGGAGGGGTCAATAGGTTCAGCCACAAGCAAAATTCCTCTAAAAAGAATATATAGTCTTTTGATTTTAGCCCCTTACATCGTCACTTCGTCGCTCACCTAGCTACGTCAAGCTTCGCTCCTTGTTTCTTGTAAGGAACTAAACTTAAAAGACTATACATAAAATTGTCCTAAAATTAAGTCTAGATAATTTTTTTCACGCTGGCGATGGGGGATGTGATTATGGATAGATATTTTTTAAGGTTCCCTGTTTCACGATTTGTTAATCGAAACATGAGACAATCATATTTGGTTAAGGAATTGGCTGTATTGCCCAAGGCATGAGTGATTAAAGCAGGAGTTTAGGGTGTCGAAGAAGTTTATCCTAATAATAACAATGGCTGTGTTGGGTTTGGGAGCTCACGCTCAAGATGACAAAAAATGTCCTGAAGACCCAAGTGGGTTTAAAGGAAAAGAAGATGATTGTTTCGATTGTTTAGAGGGCGCCTTGAGTAATTTGAAGTTATTCACAGTTGAAGTGAACAAGATGTTGGATGAAAGAAAACTTACGACTGCTGAGGAAGCGGCATCTATGAAAACCCGTAGCGATAATCTTTGGGATGGGGTTGAAGGTTGGCAAAATATTTGTGAGCCGAAGGCAGAACCGAAAGCAGAGCCAGAAGGAGAAGCGGCAGCAGAACCAGAGGCGGCAGCGGAACCAGAGGCGGCAGCGGAACCAGAGGTGGCAGCGGAACCAGAGGCGGCAGTAGAGCCAGAGGGAGAAGCAGAGCCAGAGGGAGAAGCAGAGCCAGAGTCTTGAGGAAAGCGTTTAAAGCGGTTATTTAACTTCGTATTAACTCTCCTGTTTTAACCATCCTTTTTTCAAAAGATCTGTTTTATAATAGGGATTATTCGCACGAAACATTCCCATTTTACGTTCCAAGCCTTCAAAATGAAGGACACCATAGAGATAAGCGCCTGTCACGGGTAAGGTTATAAGCCAGAGTCCAAAATGGCCAAAATAGCTTCCCAAATAAACAAGCCCGAAGGAGATGACAACATACATCAGGGCTCGTGATAAGGCGTACAAAAAACTCGCATACGTAAAACGGCGCCATGTCGGTAAATGATAAATCAAAACAGCTTCTGCAGGCATACCATCTAGCGCCATTATAACAATTAATGTTTGTATGAGAAATAATTGAAGGGGGCTATGCATAAGCATCATTAAAAAAGGCAGGAATACCATCAAGAGGAGCATGAATATTCCTTTTGCTTTGAGTATTTTTATCGGGTGAACTCGATAGGTTAGGAGAGCTAACAAAATAAAAGAAATTGCTAGAATGATAGATAAAAAGAAATTATGACTTATAATTTCTCCAGAAGAGTACCCAAAATCTTCTTTAAGAATCGTGTTGAAATAAATAAATCCCAAGTAAAAAGACAAAGGAGCGCCGCAATATAGCAAAAAGAAGGATAGTAAAGTTTTTTTCTCGGCCGATTCTTTCCAAGTAGGCTTCCTTTGTTGAAAAGACGCCGCTGGACTTGTATCTTCTTCAAAGTCAAGGTGCGTACTCGTCTTCAAAAGTTGTTGTCTTTTTATTTCAAGAAAGTCAGGTGTTTCCCGAAGGCGGGTTCGGGCGACGGCTCCCACAAGTGCAACAGCAGCTCCAATCCAGAATGCAGCGCGCCAATTCATAGAATAAGATGTAACGAGGGTCGCAATCCCGATGGCAGTCATTCCTCCCAGGTTAGCGGCAACGCTTACAAATGCTACGGCTGGATAGGAAGCGGGACGGGGTATGCTCTCAGCAATATAGATTTGTGCTCCGATAATTTCACCCATCGATGACATGCCTTGAGCTATTCGGCAAAGTGTTACAATCCACGTGGCTGTTATGCCAATCTGGGCATAGGTGGGAAGGTTCGCCATAACAACACAAGAGACGGACATCATAATGGTTGTAATAATGATGGTTGATTTGCGGCCAATATTATCTCCCAGCCATCCAAAAATCAGGGCGCCAATGGGCCTGAAAACATAAGTAGAGCAAAAGGCAAAAGCAGCCATAAGGGATGTCGTATGGGGGTCCGCTTTGGGAAAGAAAAGTTCGTTGAGAAGAACAGCCATATGAATATAAAGCAACAGGTCAAAATACTCAAGAAAGGTACCAATTTGTAAGAGCCCAAGAGCCTCTTTTTGTTCTCGGTTCAATGATGAAATTAAACCCATGCCTGTTCTTTCCTCATGTAATTGGTACATGCTACCAATGCGAGACATCAAGATCTTTGTCAATATTGATTCGCTGAGTTTACCTCGCTCTTTTTGACGCAGGAAACTCTACCTAAATAACTTAAAATTTATGAGTCGCCGTCCTCGTATTCGTCAGTTTTTTAAAAGTTAACATGTTGGAGCCTCAAGCTGCGGTAACCCTTGCCCCAACCGATCCATTTCTCCTATACTAGATTGTGCACCGGCTTTATGGTCGGGAGATGCTGCGGGGTTATCAATTACCGCCTGGTAATTGGTTCGTGCCTTTGCATAATCAGGCTGCTGTAACCCTTGGCCCAGCCGATCCATTTGCCCCATACGAAATTGTGCATTGGCTTTACGGTCGAGAGACGCTGCGGGATTATCAATTACTGTCTGATAGTTGATTCGTGCGTTTGCATAATCAGGCTGCGGTAACCCTTCGCCCATCTGATCCATTTGCCCCATAAAAAATTGTGTGCCGACTCTAACGCGGTCATGTGCTGCGGGATTATCAATTACCGCCTGATAATTGATTCGCGCCTTTGCATAATCAGGCTGCTGTAACCCTTCGCCCATCTGATCCATTCTTCCCATAAGAAATTGTGCATCGGCTTTATGGTCGGGAGATGCTGCGGGATTATCAATTACTGTCTGATAGTTGATTCGTGCGTTTGCATAATCAGGCTGCGGTAACCCTTCGCCCATCTGATCCATTTGCCCCATAAAAAATTGTGTGCCGACTCTAACGCGGTCATGTGCTGCGGGATTATCAATTATCGCCTGATAGTTGATTCGTGCGTTTGCATAATCAGGCTGCGGTAACCCTTGGCCCAGTCGATCCATTTGCCCCATACGAAATTGTGCATTGGCTCTGTTGTAGTCATCTACTGTGGGATTATCAATTACTGCCTGATAGTTGATTCGTGCGTTTGCATAATCAGGCTGCGGTAACCCTTGGCCCAGGCGATCCATATCCCCCATATGAAACTGCATACCGCCTCTCATGCGGTCACCTACTGCGGGATTATCAATTATCGCCTGATAATTGATTCGTGCGTTTGCATAATCAGGCTGCGGTAACCCTTCGCCCATCTGATCCATTTGCCCCATAAGAAATTGTGCGGTGGCTTTACGGTCGGAAGATGCTGCGGGATTATCAATTACCGCCTGATAATTGATTCGCGCCTTTGCATAATCAGGCTGCTGTAACCCTTCGCCCATCTGATCCATTCTTCCCATAAGAAATTGTGCATCGGCTTTACGGTCGAGAGACGCTGCGGGATTATCAATTACCGCCTGATAATTGATTCGTGCGTTTGCATAATCAGGTTGCGCTAACTCTTGATCTCTTTTTTTCATAGTGCTTAGGACAAAGGCCTTGATGCTGTCAGGTATTGCGGGATTATCAAGTGCTGCCTGATACTTGTTTCGTTCTTGTGCATAATCAGGCTGATGTAACCCTTGGCCCCGTCGATCCATTTCCCCCATAAAAAATTGTGCACTGGCTTTACGGTCGGGAGATGCTGCGGGATTATCAATTCCCGCCTGATAATTGATTCGTGCCTTTGCATAATCAGGCTGCTGTATATCTTCTCCCAAATAATCCATTTCTGCCATGATCAACTGGGCATTGGCTTTGATTTTTGGATCTGCAGAAGGATTTCTGAGTACCCTTGTTAAATTGCTACGTATCCTGTTATTTAAAAACCCTTTTACTGTATTGATAGAGAGAAATGCAATCTCCACACAAGCTTGATCCACTATTTCATGCGGGTAATTTTGTTGAGTCAGCAGTTTGGTGAGTCCTAGATAACGGTTTGGAATTGATTCTTCCGTTATAATTGCTCCGAGATCTGCTCGTTGATGATATTCTGTTGACTTTTCTGTAGAGGGGTGATCAGCAAGGTAATTTTTATAGATAGAATTGAGTTTTTCACTTAAGGAAGATCCCAGTAATTTAATATGTGTTTCCCAATAATGTGTTAAAGGTAGCTCGGAAGATCTCAAACCCAGAGGGAAATAGTTCCTCCATAAATCAGCCAAGTGAACTTGAAATTCAAAATTTGTCTTTATAAGCTCTAACAATACAGCTCTAGCGCATTGGTCTTTAAGCCCTTCAGGGATAGGCATATTCCAACTTTCTATAATGGAACGGTAGAGCGGAGATTCTTCTAAGCTATGAGAGAGTTGTTTACACACCTGCTCTAGTTTTAGGGCGTCCGGCAGGGGCAAGAAAGTTACAATATTACACACGAGCTCATCAGGTAGGAGCAACAACGGATCCTGGTCATTCGGGGGAGTAGGGTAGTTTTCAAGGTATACGCGCCGCTTTTTAATAATCTCTTGGGGTGAGATCTCTCTTTTATTGTTAGACTCTGAAAAGTCCTCCCCTTCAGGTAGTCTTTCTATAGCCTGTAAAGCTGTTAAAGTTGTAAGTGAGGCTGCAATCATGCAAGCACAAGCAAAAGATCGTGTAATTTTATTAATCATATTTACAAAACTCCAATTTTTATTCAAACATGTTGTTTATATATGTAGTTATATTTCTTTTTCAATAGAAAATTTATATTTTTTAAATATATTATTATGTAATTATTTTGGTGGCTATTCTGGGTAACTTGCAATAAGACTGTCTTAACACAAGGCCGACTATGCAATAATATCCGGAACCAAGAGGGCGTCGATTTTTTGAATTTGATCCTTGATAAGGATGCGGCGCTTTTTTAGGCGATGGACTTGAACGTCATTCGTGGGTGCGTCTAAAGATAGTTGAGAAATTTCGTCCGTCAATTGACGGTCTTCTTTCTTCAACTTATCCAGCTTATGCTGCAATTCTACAACCATACTTGGTTCTAGTGACATTATTTTTTTGTCCCGCGTTGTTTGCAGTATCCTATAGGATTACTTCTTAATAAATTTCACAAGATGATTAATAAATACCACACTTGGGATTCAGTGGGAATAGGGGAGAATTAATGGTGCCCAGAGCCGGAATCGAACCAGCGACACAGGGATTTTCAGTCCCTTGCTCTACCAACTGAGCTATCTGGGCATGGGCATTTTTCGCATCAAGCCTCCAAGACATAATAAATCTGGAGGAAGATGTCTAGATATAAAATGGCCAAAGTACCGAAAACTCAAGTATATACCTTCAAATAATATCCACTTATCCTAACTGAATCATATTAGCACTCGAGGGAATTTCTTTGAGAGCAGGCCATTATTGCCAAAACAAGTCCAATCCCTTTATATTGGGACGTATAATCAACTTAGTCGCCGTACTCCATAAGGTTAAATTTATGCGAACGCTTACAGACATTCGGTCCACCTTCCTTCAATTTTTCAAAGACCAGGGGCATGAGCCTGTGGCATCCTCTCCCCTTGTTCCGCGCAACGATCCCACATTGTTGTTCACGACGGCGGGCATGGTTCAGTTTAAGGATGTCTTTACAGGCGCGGAAAAGAGAGCCTATACGCGGGCGACATCTTCGCAAAAATGTTTGCGGGCCGGGGGGAAACACAACGACCTTGAAAATGTAGGCTACACAAGCCGTCACCACACCTTTTTTGAAATGTTGGGGAATTTTTCCTTTGGGGACTACTTTAAAGAAGAAGCCATCTCTTACGCTTGGGATCTCGTCACCCGCCACTTCAATTTACCCAAGGATCGGTTGTTGGTCACGGTTTATTCGGAAGATGAAGAAGCTGCCAGATTGTGGAAGAAAATTGCGGGTTTGCCGGAAGATCGGATTCTTCCCATTGCCACTGCTGATAATTTTTGGTCCATGGGGGACACGGGCCCCTGCGGTCCTTGTACGGAAATTTTTTATGATCATGGAGAAAATGTTTTCGGTGGCCCTCCTGGCAGTAAAGATGAGGATGGCGATCGTTTTACGGAAATCTGGAACCTGGTTTTTATGCAATATGAGCAGTTTGCCGATGGCCGCCGTATTGCTTTACCAAAACCGTCCGTTGATACGGGCATGGGGTTGGAACGCCTCGCGGCTGTGTTACAAGGTGTTCACAATAATTATGGCATCGACCTCTTCCAAACCTTGATCCAGGCTTCCATCGATTTAACGGGGGTTCAGGATCCTGCCCATCGTCAATCCCATAATGTCATTGCAGATCACTTGCGGGCCTGTTCCTTTTTGTTGGCTGAAGGCGTCCTGCCCAGTAATGAAGGCCGGGGGTATGTGTTGCGCCGTATCATGCGCCGTGCGATGCGCCATGCTCATCTATTAGGAGCTAAAGATCCATTGATGTGGCGGTTGGTGCCGACTTTGATGAGCTTGATGGGCGCTGCTTATCCCGACCTTATCCGCGCGGAATCTTTGATTGTGGAGAATTTGCGGCTCGAGGAAGAAAAATTCCGCCAGACCCTGGAACGAGGTTTGCGCTTACTCAATGAAGCGACAGCGCCACTTGCACCTGGTCAATCTTTGCCAGGTGACGTGGCCTTTAAGCTCTATGATACCTTTGGTTTTCCGCTTGACCTTACCCAAGATGTTCTGAAAAGTTTTGACCGCACCGTTGATCTGGAGGGCTTTCAGTCTGCCATGGCGGCTCAAAAAGCGGCAGCCCGGGCGGCCTGGTCAGGGTCGGGGGAATCTAAAAACGAGCAAATCTGGTATGATTTGCATGAAGAATTTGGAGCGACAGAATTCTTAGGATACGATGCCCTGGATGCGGAAGGCATTGTTCAAGTGATCTTGCGAGATGGCCAGCGTATGGTGGAAGCTGTTCATGGCCAAGACATTGCCCTGATCGTTAATCAAACGCCCTTTTATGCTGAATCCGGTGGCCAGATGGGTGATCAGGGAAGGCTCATCACCGCCTCAGGAGCTGAACTGACAGTTACGGATACAATCAAGCAGGGGGGGACTTTGCACGTTCACCTTGCTAAGGTTACCAAAGGAAAGATTATCCCTGGCGATGCGCTTAAGCTTATGGTTGATTCTGATCGACGAACGCTCTTGCGGGCCAATCACTCAGCGACCCATTTGCTCCATGCCGCATTGCGGCAAATCTTAGGCGATCATGTCACCCAAAAGGGTTCCCTTGTGGCGCCTGACCGACTTCGGTTTGACTTTACCCATACCCGGCCGTTAAATCGGGAAGAGATCACTGCGGTGGAGCGGTTGGTCAATACCCATATTTTGCGCAATCACCCGGTTCAAACGCATCTCATGAATACGGAGCAAGCCATTAACCATGGGGCGATGGCTTTATTTGGTGAGCGGTATGGGGATGAGGTTCGCGTTTTGAGTATGGGTACGTTGGAAGATGCTGGAAAGCCATTTTCCGTCGAATTATGCGGTGGAACACACGTGAGCCGTACCGGCGATATTGGTCTATTTAAAATGATTAATGAAACAGGCATTGCGGCCGGGGTACGTCGTATCGAAGCGCTCACCGGTTTGGCCGCATTAGACTATATGACAGGGATGGAATCGATCCTTACCCAGGCAAGCAGCCTCACAAAATCAACCTCAGTAGAGCTCCCGACGCGCCTTGAGGCGCTGCTCACGGAGCGAAAGGCCTTGGAACGCCAGGTCACAGATTTGCGCCGTCAGCTCGCTCTTTTGGATACAAAAGACCAAGGCGGTACAAAAGACCAGGCAGAAGATGTGAGAGACGTTGGGGGCTTTAAGCTGATTGCCCGCCACTTAACTGATGTTCCCACCAAAGACCTGAAGCCATTGGTTGACGATCTGAAGGCCAAGATCGGGTCCGGTGTCGTGGTCGTGACCAGCATTGTAGAGGGGAAAACCTCTCTTGTGATTGGGGTGACCCAAGACTTGACAGAACGCCTCAGCGCCGTCGATTTGGTTCGCGCAGGGGCTGCTGTTTTGGGGGGCAGCGGCGGTGGGGGACGTCCCGACCTTGCCCAAGCCGGTGGGAGTGACACAAACGTTTCCGCGGTGGAAAAAGCCATTGAGGCCTTGCTGCTGAGGGGCTAAGCGCGTTATTGTGTCGCATAAGTCACACTCCTTCATTTTATATCTTGACAATGCATGCTTAATGTTGCTTGTGCGCTGTAGATGCGTAAAAATTATATTGTGTGAAAGTTATGGTTGGTCAGAAATTAAATAATTTGATCATAAATATTTAATATGAAGGAGTTATATTATGAAAAAGTTAGCTTTAGCTCTCGTAGCCAGCACAGTTGCTTTGAGTGCTGCGAATGCAAACATTTCTACAGGTTTTTATGCTGGTGTTGCTGCTGGATATGGATCATTAACAGCGAAGTTGTCGGGTTCTAGAGCTGACAACCTTAACAACGTCAATAATAATTCCTCAGATTTCGGCAGTGGTTTTGGGAGTATTGGTCTCCATGGTGGGTATGGTTGGGTAACGGGTTGCCTCTATTTGGGCGGCGAATTGAGTTATACTTTTGAAAATGCAAAAGCCACTAGCAGTCTTGGAGGAGGTTCAACGCAACTGAAGCGCAACGGGTATGCGAGAGCGGCGTTGCGGGGAGGATACCTGTTTACGCCAAACACAATGGGTTACATTGCGTTAGGGACGAACTGGGGTAAGTATACGTTGAACGATAACTCACTCTTCTTTACAAGTGCAAATGCAGGCTCCGGTTCTAAGAACCGCCTGTCCTTTGCGCCAGGTGTTGGTTTGGAAACAGCGGTTCATAGGAATGTTTACTTGCGCGTTGAGTATACTTATGAATTCGGCCCAAGCGTGCGCGCGACCAATGGGTCACTTCCGAACAACTTTGCGAATGCTGGTACAATTCGTAGCCAAACGGGTAAAGTTGGAGTGTCCTATAAGTTCTAAGGATTCTTTCCTTAAAACAAAAAAAGAAAACCCCTGTACCTTTTGGTGCAGGGGTTTTTGTTTTTGGTATAGTCTTTTGATTTTAGCCTGTTACATCGTCACTTCGTTGCTCACCTAACTTCAGTAGGCTTCGCTCCTTGTTCCTTGTAACGGACTTCGCTACCCGTCACTTTTAGAAAGCATTCTAAAATCAGCGTGTAAGAAGCTCATTATTTGCCATATTCTGTCATTGCGAGGAGCGAAGCGACGTGGCAATCCATGTATTTTTAAATATTTTAGCACAATATAATGCTGAAAGAGGTT
>CAMCRD010000042.1 GCA_945877185.1 Candidatus Finniella inopinata
AGGAAAGTATCCGATAGCTGCATCTCGGTATCCTTTTTCTTTATTGATTAAAAAGGATAATAGCAACGGGTAGAGCAGCAGAAAAGCCAAATAAGAACTTAGGAGGGAATTTTTTAGACGGCTATGGTAATTTCAGTGCAATCGCCATGTTGCTAACCAAGACAAACTCTAACGCGGAGTTCATGATGGCTAAGCACAAATTAACGCACAATGTGCGTCATTTCAATCGAATCCTCAAACGGCCGAAAGGCCGGAAATTTAACCTCTTACCTCATATGAATTGAGGGAGGGCGGGTTTTTTTTGTCCCCCCTCTTTTTATGGTGTGACGGTAAGGGGTTGGTACGTCTATTTTTGGGTTCTTCCCAATCGTCACGCCTTAGCTCAAACAAAGCAAAACCTTCTCTATGACTCCCAGCTATGCCGTGGCGAGTTGAAAGGCAGGGGAGGGCTTTATCAAAAGGAGAATTTTATCATGTTATTACTATTTGATCGTCACCACATCATTGCCTTTAACAATTATAGAAAGCTTTATAACCATTTAGAAAATTTGGAGCGGAACAAAGGAAAGGGAAAATGGATCTTTGCCCGCCATTCCTGGCAGCGTGTGTTGTCTTTTTACACATACATCCGTGATCAGGAAATTCCAGTACAGATTGCAGAAGAAGATAGTGGCGAAAATTTTGATGTTCTGGAAATGATTAACGGCAATGTCAAAGAACCTATATTTATTCCGGTTACGCCGGATGTCGATGTGACCGCTCTTCAACACCAATGGTGCCAAAATTATTGTAAGGAGCATAACTATGCCTTGTTTGAGATTTCCAAGCCTACTGATGAGATAGGAGGGGGATAGGGAAAGGTTATTAATCCGGCAATAAAACAGGTGACGATGATTCATCAAAAACTGTCGCTGGGGCTTAGAACCTGTTTTAATGAATTTATTATTCCAATCAAAAACGTTTTAAAACAATAAAATACAGTCATTGCGAGCACCCCAAAACGACCCTTTAGGGTCGGGGGTGCGCGGCAATCCAGACAACTGCGAAGCAGTTAAGAAAACTGAAATACCCTAAACAGCCTGGATTGCCGCGTCCTGCAGCGCTACGCTCGCAGTCCTCGCAATGACTTGAATTGTTTTCATTTTTCAAGCTTGGAGATAGCTCCTTATTATTACGCAATTATTCAACAAAGCCGACCCCTTCAGAGAAATTCATTGAGAAAACAACGGTACCTATGTTAGGGATAGGTGCCCAATCAACCTAATTTAAGCAGGGAGCAGGAAATGAAGCATTGGTCGTCACGAATTGTCCTCGTTTTAGCCACATTCGTCTTATTTCCAACAGAAGCAGCCATCCTTCAACCTTTGCCAGAAATCATCCCTCATCGGGGAGGAAGGGCAGAACTACCTGAGAATACGCTACAAAGCTTTAAAGATTGTGTAGCGCTTGGTGCAAAAACATTAGAGCTCGATGTTCAAGTAACCAAAGACGGCATTACCGTTGTGTACCACCCAGGAGATTTATCTGCCAATACAGATGGCAAAGGGAAAGTGAACGAATTTTCCTATGATGATCTCAAGAAATTCGATGCAGCCTATAATTTTGAAAAAAATGGGACGTACCCTGAGCGAGGGAAGGGTCGTAAAATTCCCCTTTTCGAAGATGTTTTAGAAGCGTTTCCGAACACCACAATTATTGTTGATTTAAAATCCTTACCTGCTGACAAACTTATTGAAGCCATTGCAAAGGTGGCAGAAAAGCACAATGCGTGGGATAGGCTCGTCTTCTATTCGACGGACGACAGCCATCTTGCTTATCTGAAAGCACATTATCCTCAAGCAACTTCTTTTGAGAGTCGCAAAAATACCGTTGAAGAACTGCTCAATGCATCAGGTTCAAATCAGCTTATGAAAACAGAAACGCCCATTTGGCTTGGCTTTGAGCTCGAAAGACAAGGTGAGTTTGGGGAAAAATTAGCGCTTGGAGAGGCCAAATATCCCATTAAGTTCGTGATGTGGACAGAACCAGGAATCAAACGGGTTCGAGAAAAACTACCCCAGGCTCGTTTCGTCATGTTCGGCATTAATACGGTTGAAGATTACAAAAAAGCCGCAAATTTAGGCGCTTATGCTATTTATTCAGATACCCCGGCTCTTTTATTTAATTTTGCAAAAAAACAAATAAATTCGCGGGAGTAGCGAGTAAAAGGAGAAAAGGGTTCAAGAAACATGACCACAAGTCCCCCCAAAGCACCCCCCAAGGACAAAGGGGTTAAAACAGAACGTCAAAAGCGTTTAAGTACGGCCTTACGAGAAAACTTGCGCAAACGAAAAAGCCAAAGCCAAGAGCGTGAGAAATCAAGGCCGTTCATTGAAGAAAATCCAAAGGGATAGCTTTTTCTTGAAAAAACACTTCCAAAAAACTTCTCAGATCGTGTACGTTTGTTTACAAAGTTGATTATTTAAGAAAAGGTTATCCCTTCATGTCTATTTTGCCTGATCGTTGGATTCGCGAACAATCTCTTAAACACAAAATGATTGAACCCTTTGTGGACAATCAGGTTCGGACAACGAATGTAAACGAGGAAGAACGCGCTGTTGTCAACGGACAAACGCCCTTAAGAACGCCCCAACTCGCCCCCAAACCTGCGGGCGCGATTTCGTATGGCGTATCCTCTTACGGGTATGATGCCCGGGTCGCGGATGAATTTAAGATCTTCACAAATGTGGATAGTGGCGTTGTAGATCCCAAGAACTTTTCACCCAATAGTTTTGTTGATCGTAAAACAGATGTCTGCATTATTCCCCCCAACAGCTTTGCGCTTGCCCGCACGGTGGAATACTTTCGCATCCCTCGAGATGTATTGGTCATTTGCTTAGGAAAATCCACTTATGCGCGATGTGGCATTATCGTCAATGTCACACCCCTTGAACCAGAATGGGAAGGCTACGTCACTCTTGAGTTTTCTAATACGACCCCCCTACCAGCCAAGATTTATGCCAATGAGGGAGCCTGCCAATTCTTATTCTTTAAAGCGGATCAGGTCTGCGATGTCTCCTACCGGGATCGCCTTGGGAAGTATATGGGGCAAGTTGGCGTAACCTTACCCCGCCTATAATTCGAACGAATACAACCATTAAAAAGGATACGAGGCCAACAATGCATCAAATTAAAATTATGGGAGGCGTACCCCTTAAAGGGGAAATTGCCATTAGTGGCGCAAAGAATGCAGCTCTTCCTTTAATGACCGCGGCTCTCTTAACGGACGAGCCTCTTATTTTAACCAATATGCCTCATCTTGCAGACATTACTTCTATGGAAGCCCTCCTTGACCAGCATGGTGTCCATCTCAGTAATGACCTCAACCAGAAAACGTTGACCCTTACCGCAAATACGATCCACAACACAACCGCGCCCTATGATATCGTTCGCAAAATGCGCGCCTCTATCCTGGTTTTGGGACCACTTGTGGCACGATGTGGGCAAGCGCAAGTCTCTTTACCTGGCGGCTGCGCCATCGGCGTCCGTCCCATCGATATTCACTTAAGCGGCTTGCGCGACTTAGGCGCCGAGATTGACTTGCTGGATGGGTACATCCATGCAAAAGCACCCAAAGGCTTGGTTGGAACAACGATCACCATGCCGATTATCTCTGTCACAGCGACAGAAAACCTTATGATGGCGGCTTGCCTGGCTAAAGGGGAAACGCGCCTTATTAATGCCGCGCGGGAACCAGAAATCATTGATCTCGCAACCTGTTTGATGGCTATGGGCGCCGATATTGTCGGCGCCGGAACGGATACGATCATCATTCAAGGGACAAAACGCCTCCACGGCGCCACCCATCGCGTCATTCCTGACCGTATTGAAACAGGGACTTACGCGATGGCTGCTGCGATCACAAAAGGGTCGATCCACCTAACCAATACGTCGCTTGACTTGATTCCAACGGCGTCTGCTCAACTTCAAAGAGCAGGAATTACGTTAACGCCGACAGACCAGGGGTTTCAGGTAAGCACTTCGGGAGATGATATTCACGGCGTAGACGTCATGACAGAGCCTTTTCCTGGATTTGCCACGGACTTACAAGCTCAAATGATGGCCCTCATGACCATTTGCCGAGGGGCGTCCCTGGTCACAGAAACCATTTGGGAAAACCGATTCATGCATGTGCCCGAACTCTGTCGTATGGGCGCTAATATCACGGTTCATGGCTCTTCTGCTCTCGTTCGAGGGATTGATACCCTTCGAGGGGCGCCCGTTATGGCAACGGACTTGCGCGCGTCTGTCTGTTTAGTCCTAGCAGGATTGGCTGCTGTGGGAGAAACTTTAATTAATCGCGTTTATCATCTTGATCGTGGATACGAACGGGTAGAAGATAAACTAAGAGGATGTGGAGCACGTATCGAACGCATTGCGGAATAGAGGAGTTTGTATGACAACAAATTTTGAGCCCCTTCGCCTGTTGGCCCGAGATTTAGAAGATTTGACAATTTTGTCAACGCATTTACAAGATGCCTTGCTCCCCTTAACATCTATGGTTTATGAACCCAAAAGCGCCACTTTTACCATGCTGGCCAATCGATTTTGCTGGGAACACCCTGCAATCGATCATGAAGGCGAGCCCATGTATCACCGAGTTCATTCAGCTCTTTCCTTTAAAAACGTAAGCAAAATTCATCATCGCGGGTTTCAACGCAAAGGAAGTACGCGAATATTGAACCTTCTTGCTCTCCACGCGACGCCGTCTAATGCCATTCACCTCATTTGTTCCGGAGATAATGAAATTCGGGTTGAGACGAAAGATATTCACTGTCACTTGGGTGATCTACACCATCCCTGGCCGACACGGAAAAAGCCAACCCATCTTTATGAGCATATTGAAGCCATGAAAGAAGCGGCTTTGAAATAAAGAATGATATCATTGAGCATATGTGCTACACAGTCAGTAAAATCAATATCAATATGGTTATTTTTTAGGAGCGAGTCAAAATCGTATGGCAAAAGAAGATTTAATTGAGTTTAATGGTGTCGTCGTCGAACTTCTACCCAATGCAATGTTCCGCGTAAAGTTAGAAAACGATCATGTTATCTTGGCGCACACCTCTGGTAAAATGCGTAAAAACCGCATCCGTGTTTTGGTTGGCGATACGGTTACCGTAGAAATGACACCTTATGACCTAACCAAAGGACGCATTACGTTCCGCCAAAAATAGGGGGGCAAAACGGACGATATGCCCATAACGCTTTTGATCAGCCAAAAAGATCATCTCCGGCGCGTTGCCTACCTTAAAGATGGACTGATCGTTGATATCGACCTGGAATGGCCTTCCTTAAAGATTCCCTTCTTTTCTTCCCTTAACCAAATTTATTGGGGTCGGGTCATTCGTGTTGAGCCTACCCATGCTTTTGTTAAGCTTGCAGAAAATAGGGTTGGCCTTTTGCCCTTTGAACCTTCTTTTCCCAAGCTTACCGAAGGGCAGCCCCTTCTTGTCCAAGTGCGCCGCGAAGCTATTCCTGATAAAGGAACGCACGATAAAGGCGCCCTTTTGACGCAAAAAATCATTTTTGGAGGGCGGTATTGTTTATGTCACCCCTTTCAAAAAAAGCGTCAGCTATCCTCAAAAATTCAAGATCTTGCCACACGAAATCGCCTACAAGAGCTTATCGATGAACACGAACCCATCACCGTAAGGGAATCCGCTGTTCGTGCTTCTCCAGATCAAATCTTGGCTGAAATATCCGCTTTACGACAAAAGTTCCAGGAAATCGAAACTTTATCAGGCAAAGCACCTTGCCTAACGCCTTACGATGCCCTACCGCCTTCACACAGATGGATGCGAGACCTGGAAGCTTCTGAGGGGGATGTTATCTTGGTTGACGATGACAAAGCGCTTATAGATGTGCGTCATTTCCTAAAAACCCATCGCCCAGATTTACTGCCTTTGGTGCAAAAACATAAAAGTCCTCTTTTTGAAGCCTTCGGACTTGAAGAATTTTGGGACTCCCTTTTTCAAGATGTCGTTGCCCTTCCGGGTGGAGGCAATATTGTGATTGATGTCACGGCTGCGGCCATCGTCATAGATGTAAACCAGGGAGACAAGGATGCCGGGCAAACCAACAAAGAAGCCATTCCCCTCATCGTCCAACACTTAAAGGGTCGTCATTTAGGGGGGAATATTATCATTGACTTCATGGGCGTTGAAACAGCCCCCAAAGACCGCGCAGCTCTGCAAGAACTGCTCCTGAAACAAGCAAACCTCTATCAATTGCCTCTCTATATTTTTGGCTGGTCAAGGCTGGGCTGGATGGAAGCCCGTCTTCCAAAACACCGTTTGCCTCTTACGAAGGTTTTGAGAATGGTGAATGAAATAACTCCACAACAAAGAGATTGACCAACTTTCATTTACCCTTCCCCCCGACTTGTCATGCCTTTCAATTCACGGTACCGTTAATTAAAGCCAATTCATGGGAGAATAATTATGACTACTGTTGGGCACGACTCCTTAAAAGTTCGAAAGACCCTTACCATTTCCGGACAGAGCTTTGACTATTATAGCCTGCCTGCAGCAGAAGAGGCGGGTCTTGGATCCCTTAAAAATCTTCCTTTTTCTTTAAAGGTCTTAATTGAGAATTTGTTGCGTCATGAGGATGGCAAGCGGGTTTGTCTCGATGATATTCGGGCAGCCGTTCACAGCATTTCCAACGGGCACGATTCCACAGAAATTGCGTTCATCCCCGCACGCGTTCTCATGCAAGATTTTACAGGTGTTCCAGCCATTGTTGATCTTGCTGCGATGCGAGATGCCATGATGGCTCTTGAAAGTGATCCAACGCTCATCAATCCATTGATACCTGTCGATTTGGTCATCGATCACTCTGTCATGGCGGATGCCTTTGGAACACCGGAGGCGTTCGAACAGAATGTAGCCTTCGAATATCAACGCAACCATGAACGCTATGCCTTTTTACGGTGGGGCCAAGAAGCCTTTCAAAACTTCCGCGTTGTTCCCCCAGGCACCGGCATTTGCCATCAAGTGAATCTCGAATACTTGGCGCAAGTCGTTTGGGTATCCGAGGATTCCTCGGGTCACCAGGTTGCCTATCCGGATACCCTTGTGGGGACAGATAGCCACACAACCATGGTCAACGCCCTATCGGTACTCGGTTGGGGTGTTGGGGGAATTGAAGCAGAGGCAGCCATGCTTGGCCAGGCAGTATCCATGCTGATCCCCAAAGTCATGGGCTTTAAAATGACGGGAAAACTCCCGGAAGGCACGACCGCAACGGACTTGGTTCTCACCGTAACCAATATGTTACGAACCAAGGGCGTGGTGGGAAAATTTGTGGAATTTTATGGGGATGGTTTGGATTCATTGAGCTTAGCAGATCGAGCGACTGTGGCCAACATGGCGCCGGAATATGGGGCAACATGTGGATTCTTTCCCATTGACCAAAAAACTATCCACTATTTAGAATTCACAGGCCGTGATCCTGATCGCATTGCCTTGGTCGAAGCCTATGCCAAAGCGCAAGGCCTATGGCGCGATGCGTCAACACCAGACCCTCAATTTTCTGAGTCTCTTGTTCTAGACTTAACCTCTGTTCGTCCGACAATTGCGGGGCCCAAACGTCCCCAAGATAAGGTTTTGCTATCCGATGCAAAATCTTCATGCCAAACAGCCTTAAGAGATGAACATAAAGAAAGTGATGAGGCGTACCCTATTGCAGAACAGGGCTACTCTTTACATCATGGAGATATTGTCATTGCCGCCATCACCAGCTGTACAAATACGTCCAACCCCGCCGTCATGCTCAGCGCTGGCCTATTGGCGCGTAAAGCCCGTGCCAAGGGATTAAGGCCAAAACCTTGGGTAAAAACATCGTTGGCGCCCGGATCTCAAGTTGTCTCTGACTACTTAGAAAAGTCTGGGCTCGACAAAGACCTGGATGCGCTCGGATTTAATTTGGTTGGTTATGGGTGTACAACCTGTATTGGTAACTCTGGGCCTTTACAACCCGCAATCGCAAAAATCATTGAATCCCATGACCTGACCGTCTGCTCAATTCTTTCCGGAAATCGAAATTTTGAAGGGCGCATTAATTCCCATGTGAAGGCAAATTATCTAGCCTCCCCCCCCTTGGTTGTCGCCTATGCATTGGCAGGGTCTATGTTGGTTGACCTAACAACAGAACCCCTTGGAATTGGATCTGATGGCAACCCCGTTTACTTGAAAGATGTTTGGCCAACCGATGCAGAAATACAAACGGCTATTGATCAATTCTTAACGCCCGAAATGTTTCGCAAACGGTACGCGGATGTCTTTAAGGGCGACAAAGCCTGGCAGAAGATCTCCGGAAAAGCGAGCCTGACCTACCCCTGGCAAGACAACAGCACCTATGTAAAAAACCCACCCTATTTCGAAGGCATGACTGCCCACCTTAAAGAATCTTCCGATATTAAGGGTGCGCGCGTCCTCGCGGTTTTGGGGGATAGCGTAACGACGGATCATATCTCACCCGCTGGCAGCATTAAAACAGATGGTCCAGCCGGACATTACCTTCAGCACTTTGGGGTTCCTGTGAGTGATTTTAACAGTTATGGCGCCCGTCGGGGTAACCATGAAATCATGATGCGCGGGACTTTTGCCAACATCCGCTTGACCAATGAAATGTTGCCAGGAACAACAGGAGGCGTCACCAAATATTTTTCAAAAACAAAAGAAACGCCTGATGAAATCTTGCCAATCTACTTAGCAGCGATAAAATATCAAGACGAAGGAATACCCCTCGTCGTTATTGCTGGCAAGGAATATGGCACAGGCTCTTCACGCGATTGGGCAGCAAAAGGGCCCTTGCTGCTGGGCGTAAAAGCCGTTATCGCCGAGAGCTTTGAACGCATCCATCGCTCCAACTTGGTGGGGATGGGAATCTTGCCTCTTACCTTTCTCAGTGGCCAAAGCCGCAAGACCTTAGGCCTGACAGGAGAAGAAACCATAGATGTTACAGGTGTTCGTGATGAAATCAAACCTGGCATGACCGTCACTTGCACAATTACAAAACCCAACGGACAAGTAACCAACCATACTCTTCTTTGTCGCATCGATACACAAGATGAAGTGGATTATTTCCGGAACGGGGGGATCCTACCCTATGTTTTGCGGAGCCTATCAAAGATAGTCTAAGGATTCATAGTCTTTTAAGTTTGATTTGTTACAAGGAACAAGGAGCGACGCTTAACGAAGCTAGGCGAGCGACGAAGTGACGATGTAACAAATTAAAATCAAAAGACTATACAGACTTATGCCAAGCTTGAAACATAAGAACAAGCCATAAGGAATAATGCCAATTACGCACTCCTGAAAGGTGATCTGCCCAACGTTGACGGATGGGATTTGGATTTAGGCCAGAATTTCTCAAAGAAGATTCAGAAAGCAGATCTTCAACCCAGGGACGCAAAGGTCCTCTCAACCATTGATCAATGGGAACACCAAATCCCATCTTTGGACGCTCTGTGAGTGATTCTGGAACATAGCGCTTTAACACCTCCCGCAAGATCCATTTTCCTTGAGGATGTTTTAGTTTTAGCTCCAAGGGAACACCCCAAGAAAATTCAACAACACGATGGTCGAGCAAAGGGACGCGACTTTCCAAACTCACGGCCATACTTGCATAATCAACCTTTGATAAAATATCATCTGGGAGATAGGTGAGACTATCAATGTATTGCATTTCTTCGATAAAAGAGCGTTCAGATCGGCTTTCGTTTGTCAACCATGGAGACGGGAGTCCTTCATAAGAATTTTTATCCCCACCGGAAACAAGGGATTCTGGGTTATCCCACAAACTTATGAGATTGAGGTATAAGGCTTTACGATCAGGGCAGCCCAACAAACTTGCAAGTTTGTGGGCTTTGTCACCCATAAAGGGACGACCTTTTTTTCCAGGAATCAACCCATTCAAAAAATCCCACTGCGCAGGGGACAATGATCGAATCCCTGACGCTGCTATTTTACGCAAAAACAAGGGGAGGGGTGAAAGGTGATTCCAGAAACGATCAGCTTGAAAATACCGGCCGTAGCCTGCAAAAAATTCATCGCCTCCATCTCCAGACAAGCAAACCTTTAAGTGCTTTTGGGCCAGACGGGATACAAGGAATGTTGGAATTTGTGAAGAATCTGCAAACGGTTCATCACACCACTCCGGAATGGTTGGAATAATTTCCAAAGCCTCAGAAGGCTTTAAATATAATTCATGATGCCGTGTTCCCAAATGATGGGCCACAGCAGCCGCATGCTGAGCTTCATTATAACTTTCTTCTTCAAACCCAATACTGAAAGTTTGAACAGGGCGAGAACTTTGCGCTTGCATCAAGGCAACGACGGTTGAGCTATCAACGCCCCCCGACAAAAAAGCGCCAATAGGGACGTCGGAGACCATACATCGTTTGACCGCATCTTTGAGAAGAGCCTCTAACTGATCAACCCATTCCGTAGAAGTTCGGTGAGTATTTTGTGGGCGCTCACAGCTGACTTCATCCATAGACCAGTATGGCTTAACAGATACCTTGTCTTGTCCTTCAATGGTGGCAATACATCCAGGCGGTAATTTTTGAATATCTTTATAGATGGAGGAAGGCCCTGGAACATACCCAAAGCGAAAATAGTTGGGAAGGGCGTCTCGGTTAATCTCTGGGCGCCAAAGAGGGTGAGGACGAAAACTCTTGAGCTGGGAACCAAAGAATACCGTTTGTTGATGGAGGCCCCAATATAAAGGCTTTACGCCCAAGCGATCACGAACCAGGTGGAGCTTGCGATCTTTTGCATCCCATAGGGCAAACGCAAACATACCAATTAAGAGTTTGGTCGCCTCCTCAACTCCATAGGCTTCGCAGGCTTCTAAAATCACTTCTGTGTCAGAAGAACCTCGAAATGAATAGCCTTTAGCCCGTAAATTTTCATGTAATTCTGGCGCATTATAAACTTCCCCATTATAAGTAATTACAAAGCGTCCAGAGGATGACGTCATCGGTTGATGACCCGTTTCCGTTAAGTCGACTATGGCAAGGCGACGATGCCCAAAAGCAATTTGGGCTTCTTTTTCCCACCAGACACCGCTTGAATCAGGACCACGACTCGTTATCTGATCCGCCATTTCTTGGACGATGCGATCGAACGAAAGCCCTGCTAATTGAGACGTAAAAGACCAAAAACCTGTTATGCCGCACATACGATTTCCTCAATCAACATAAACTCTCATAAAATAATGCATACCTTTGCCTCATGATGGGCAAGCTGTAGGAACTAAGTACCCTCTCCCGGCTTTTGTGCCCAATGACTTTTCTTTCTGGCCCAGATAGAGCCAATAATCGCTTCAAAGCAAGGATAAGTCCATCAACATCCCGAGGGGGAACGATCTGCTCCGGTGTTTGAACAAGGACAGCTGTATCTCCAACATCTGTAACAATCGTTGGTATTTCACAAGACATGGCTTCCCCAACGACATTGGGAAATCCTTCCCCAAAGGCAGAAGATAAGACCATAATATCCAACGAATTTAAGAATTCTGAAGCATTTTCCCAGATTCCCAAACGTCGCAAACGTGGGGGAACAACAGGCCATGTGGCATCTTCTGTCCCTTTCCCTGCGAGAACACAATAAAGATTTTCATTTGAATGCGAGAGATTCTCCATAGCCATCAAAAAAGTGGCATGATCTTTCATCGGATCAACACGGCCCAACATGCCCACAACAATTGCATCTGGAGGGAGATCAAAAGTCCGACGTAATTCTTGACCCAAAACAGGATTCGACTGGAAGAGATCCGTATCAATCCCATTGGGAATTCGAACCCACCGACGCGGCTTATAGCCAAGTTTTGTATGAACCTCTTGTCCACTTTGAGAATTTGTAACAACAGCATCAGGAAATCTTGATAAGACTTTCAAGGTCTTTACAACAAATGCTGTTAGTCTTGAATACTGAGATAACTCCATATTGGAACATCGAATATTCCAGACAATGCGGGGAACACGCGCAAGTTTACCCACAATTAAACCCACCAAATCCGCATGATAGAGCCACGTTTGAAGGACATCCGGTTTTTCTCGTCGTAAGATTTTATAAAGCTGCCATATGCCAACAACAGATTTATGGAGATTGAGGCAATAAAGCCGGACTCCTTCTCCACTCCTCAATTGTTTCCCAATGACGCCTTCATCTTTCAAAGAAATGACAATATGGTGTAACGAAGACTCTTGTGAGCTTGCCGTTACAAGGGCTTTCAATTGACGCTCAGCGCCCCCTAATCCAAGCCCTGTGATGAGATGCGCAATTTTCATGAGGAAACGTATGCTTGTGTTAAGGTTTTAAGCGTCTGGTTAACCATTTGGGGAACATCAAAATGAGAAACGATGCGATCCCGAATCATGTCCTTCGAAGGAGCCTCTTGCATCATTGATTCAATAGCTTGAATTAAGGCTTTGGGATTTCTAGGAGGGATGATAATCCCTTGATCTCCAATAATGTACGCCGCATCTCCCACATCTGTCGCAATGGTAGGTATTCCACAAGCCATGGCTTCACCAATCACATTGGGGAAACCCTCTCCATAAGATGAACTTAAGACCATAATGTTCAACGCATTCAGTAATGCAGGCACATCTTCCCATCGACCGAGACGTAAAAAACGAACGGGGAGAGACTGCCAAGGCGCTGTATCCGTACCGATGCCAGCTGTCACAAAGTACAAGTTTTTATATTTGAGAGAGAGAACCCGAGCAGCATCTAGAAACGTCTCATAATCCTTCATAGGATCCACGCGGGCGAGCATACCAACCACCAAAGCATCTAAAGGGATTGCCAGCTGATTGCGCGTCGCAACCTTCTTAGACTCTGATTCTGGTTTAAAGATATTTGTATCGATACCATTGGGAATAACAACTGCGTTATTTAATTGATACCCTAAAGATTGACAATATTGATGGCTAACATTGGCATTAAAGATGATCACCTTTACAAAGCGAGACAGTTTTTTTTCCACTCCCGCCGTTAGCTTGGCCAACCAATCATAATTTTCAAGATCCATGTTAGAAGCTCGAATTCCCCAAACAACCGGCTTTCGAATGAACAAGCATCCTATTATAGCAACAATATTGGATGTGGTCAGAAAACTATAGATAACATCGGGATTGACATCTCGAATTGCCTTCAGATACCGCCAGAACCAACCCACCAAGTCCCATCGACCTTTTTTATCAAGAGCGTAAATAGAAACCCCTTCTTCACGAAGTTTTTTTTCAAGAATGCCTCCTGAATAAAATAGCCCTACGGTGACTTTATATCCTTTTTGATGAAGCGCTCGTGCCAAAACACAAACTTGTCTTTCAGCGCCCCCCATATCTAAAGATCGGATGAGGATAAAGATCGACGATAGGGTTGACGGAGACAAGGGAACTTTTTGAGACTTTGTCATTCTCTTTTAGTACCCCTCACTTTTAGAAAGACCTCCAAAATAGCGGGTAAGGAACTTGTTATTTGCCATATTCCATCATTGCGAGGAGCGTTAGCGACGTGGCAATCCATGTACTTGTAATTTTTCGAGGCTCCTAATGCTGAAAAGACGTTCGAATACATGGATTGCCACGTCGCTAACGCTCCTCGCAATGACGACATAAGGATTAAATGATGATTCTTATCCATGAGAGCTCCCATAGTCTTCCGTTAAGACGCGGTCCCCTTTTATGTGGGAGAGAGGGGTGCTAAAGATCAAGACAAGGGTTTGATGGTCAGAGGTGTTTTTGAGTTGATGGACCATAACCGGATCGATGGCGAAAACGTCCCCTTCTTTGACTGTGACTGGATCATTCCAACAAACGATTTCCGCCCCCTTCGCCCCTATGTAGATTTCACCTTCACCCTTCAAAATATGGTAGATTTCTACATCTTGTGCATGAACATGGGCTGTTATTTTTGCGCCCGGTTGCAATTCTGTTGCCCCCATCATCATGGATGAATCCCCAGCAAGGGGGGCAATTTTGATATTCACAGCCGGATCCAAGACTGCGTCTTTTAAAGCATCCCGCCAATTAACGACTTTAAAGGCATTTTCTTTGTTCATGACTGCTTTCCTCTTAAATTTCTTGGGTTACTTTATCATGAGCCTATAGAATAATCTATCGTTCTGCGTCTTCTCATTCCCTCTACCTTTTTTAGACAAACTCTGATATATTCTATTGTTAAAGATAGCTTTCTCAGCCTTACACTATTAGTCTGTATAGAAGCATATCAAGTATTTTAATGCTTGATAAAAAGGTTGTATTTAGCGTTAGGCTAACCCATATATATAAACAAGAAGACTTTTTTACTTTAATTTTAGGACTTTTATTCAAATGACCCAAATTCGTAATATCGCCATTATTGCCCACGTTGACCATGGAAAAACAACCCTTGTCGATACCATGCTGATGCAAAGCGGCACCTTCCGCAGCAACCAAAACGTGGCTGAGCGCGCCATGGACTCGAACGATTTGGAGCGCGAGCGAGGCATTACCATTTTGGCAAAGTGTACATCCCTTATTTGGCATGATGTTCGCATCAACATCGTCGACACCCCAGGCCACGCCGACTTTGGCGGAGAAGTTGAGCGAATCCTTTCCATGGTCGATGGTGTTGTTGTCTTGGTAGATGCTGCTGAAGGACCGATGCCCCAAACGAAGTTCGTTTTGAGCAAAGCCCTAAAATTAGGCTTACGCCCCATCGTTGTCATCAATAAAATTGATCGCCATGATGCCCGCCCAGAAGAAGTCTTAGAAGAAATTTTTGATTTATTTATGGCCCTGGATGCAAATGATGAGCAATTGGATTTTCCCATTGCGTACGCCTCTGGTCGTGGCGGATGGGCTGTGCGCGATCTAACACAAGATCGCACAGACATAGCCCCGCTGTTTGATTTAATTGTCAGCCACGTTCATGCCCCAAAAACCGTAGAAAATGCCCCTTTCGCTATGTTGATTACGACACGGGAATATGACCCTTACTTAGGACGGGTTCTGACAGGCCGCATTCATTCCGGAACAGCAAAAATCAACATGCCCGTACGTGTTCTGAACGGAGACGGACAAGTTGTTGAAACAGGCCGCATCAATAAACTTCTTGCCTTTCGTGGGCTGGAGCGTATCGCCATCGACCAAGCCGAAGCAGGGGATATCATTGCGTTAGCTGGCCTTGAAAAAGCGACAGTCGCTGAAACCGTTGCCGCTCCTGAAGTCACGGAAGCATTACCTGGTCAGCCGATTGATCCGCCAACTTTGGCCATGACGTTTTCTATTAATGACTCTCCCCTTGCTGGCCGCGAAGGAACAAAACTCACCTCCCGCATGTTACGGGATCGGTTGATGAAAGAGGCTGAAGGAAACGTGGCCATTCGGGTTATCGAAACCGCCGATAAAGATGCCTTTGAAGTGGCGGGACGCGGGGAATTGCAATTGGGTGTCATTATTGAAACCATGCGTCGCGAGGGATTTGAGCTATCGATCAGCCGTCCTCGCGTTCTCTTTCAAACCGACGACGACGGAAATCGCTTAGAACCGATCGAAGAAATTCAGATCGATGTGGATGATGAGTTCGTCGGTACTGTTGTTGAGAGCATGAACGCCCGCAAATCTGAAATGCAAGACATGCGCCCCTCCGGCGGTGGAAAAACCCGTATTATCTTTTTGACGCCTTCCCGGGGTCTTATTGGATATCATGGACAATTTCTAACAGAAACACGGGGAACCGGCATTATGAGCCGGGTATTCCATGCTTATGGCGCTTTCCGTGGACCCATCGAAGGCCGTCGCAATGGGGTGTTGATTTGTAATGGCAGTGGTGAAGCGGTTGCTTATTCCCTCAATACCATTGAAGAACGCGGCATCTTGTTCCTAGATCCCGGAACACAAGTTTATGAGGGCATGATCATTGGTGAAAATAGCCGTGAGAATGATCTGGTCGTTAATCCTCTAAAGGGCAAGCAATTGACCAACGTTCGCGCTTCCGGCAAGGATGAGGCCATTCGCTTAACGCCCCCAAAAATCATGACGTTGGAACAGGCGATTGCTTACATTCAAGATGACGAGCGCGTAGAAGTTACCCCCAAAAGCATTCGTATTCGTAAAGCGGTTTTGGATCCCAATGATCGCAAACGGGCAGAACGCGCCGCCAAGGACTAGATTTCAGGAACGAGCGATGATCGTTTTAGGCATTGAAACCAGTTGTGATGAAACGGCTGCAGCCATCGTCCGCGATGACCGAACGATCTTGTCCAATGTCTTGGTGTCTCAAATTCCTAGCCACCAGCCTTATGGTGGGGTCATCCCAGAAAAAGCTGCCCGTGCCCATCTGGACCATCTCCAACCGATTATTGAGCAAGCTCTCCAAGATGCCACAGTAACTCTGGATGACATTAATGGTATAGCGGTTACCGCTGGGCCGGGCCTCATCGGCGGCGTCCTTGTGGGTGTGATGACAGCCAAAGCCATCGCTGCTGCTAAAAACCTTCCCTTCATTGCCGTTAATCATCTGGAAGGCCACGCTCTAACAGGACGTTTAACACACGATTTACCTTTTCCTTTTTTACTCCTTCTCATCTCAGGAGGGCATTCTCAATTCTTAGAAGTTACAGGCGTAGGAAAATATCGCTTGTTGGGCTCAACCATTGATGATGCGGTTGGGGAAGCTTTTGACAAAGTTGCCCGCCTTTTTGGACTCAGTTATCCAGGAGGGCCCGCCCTTGAAAAGCTCGCTCTTACAGGAAATGGCAAGCGGTTTGACCTGCCACGCCCTTTAAAAGGTCGCCCCGGCTGTGATTTTTCTTTTTCAGGACTCAAGACAGCCGTACGCCTGATCGCCGAAAAACACACACCCTTGTCCCCTCAAGATAAAGCGGATTTAGCCGCCAGTTTTCAGGAAGCGGTTGCGGACTGTTTGGAAGGGCGCGCGAAGAATGCCTTGCAGATGCTTCAACAACCCATCCAGCATTTTGTTGTGGCTGGGGGCGTGGCCGCCAATGCGACCTTACGAGGACGCCTCTCTGCTTTATGTGACGCTCATGATCTTATATTCGTAGCGCCTCCAATAGCTTTATGTACGGAT
>CAMCRD010000043.1 GCA_945877185.1 Candidatus Finniella inopinata
TTCAACATACACGACATAGATCAATTCCGAATTTCTTCGCAAATATTCTGGCTGGATTGCTGGCTTATATTTTTAAACCCAAAAAACCAACGGTTTCTTTTGCCCAGACTATTACTCATAAATTTTTGCTTACGTCGAGCTGAGGTTAAGTAAGCTTGCGTTTTCCCTAAAATCATTGGCTTACTGCCTTTTAAGACGGGCAAGGCTTAAAAAATACGCCTTCATTATTGCAGTTTTCCCCAGAACAGCTTACTTGTGTGCCAACGATTGCAACAAATATCCGCTTGTTAAAGGCCAAACAGCGCACAATATGAACCGCCTCTATTTTGGAGGAAGGAAATTTGCTTAGGGTCTAAGTGAAGGGTAATGAATCAAAGGCTTTTAGAAGGCACCGCTTCCTTCCCCGGCCGCTCCCAAACTTTTGAGATCTCTTTCAAGAACTCATAGAAAACTTCAATTTTGGGCGAGCCTTCAAGACGCTTGTGGTAGGTATAATAATAGGAAATGATGTTGTCAGGCATATCCGGAAAGACATCAACAAGCAATCCCTTATCCATGATTTCTTTGTTATAAGCATAGCAGCCAATTCCAGCGCCATTGATTAAAGCAATACGCATCGCAGGACCTGATAGCAATTTAATAAATGGGCGCAATAAATTTTTTGTACTCTCATTTATGATCTGTTTATTCAGTACTTCTTGCTTTTCACCTTGGTAAAGGATTATTCTATGGGACTGGAGATCTTCTAATGTTTTTGGCATCGAATACGATTGAAGGTAATGAGGCGACGCATAAACGCGCATTACTGTGTCAATAAGAGGACGTTGGATAAAATCTGCATCAAAAATCACTTCAGGTAGAACAGTCGCGTCTGCTTCCCCAATGTGAAGTTGGTAAGAATTTATGATGAGCTGATAAATGTTAAAGTTACTTGTGCAAGTAAAAGACAATTTAGGGAATCTCTCAGAAAATAACCCAATATTTTCCAAAATTGATTCAGTTAACCCCAAGCCAGTTACAAAGTTAAAACTTCCTTGTGGCTCAGCATCCTTCTCCCGGATGATGTCTGTTCCTTGAGCCAATCGCCCAACAATATTTTGGCACAAATCAAGGAACTCTTTTCCCTGCCGTGTCAGGTCTATGCCACGGGAATGGCGAATGAACAACTCTATACCGACTTGGCGAGATAAAGCGGTCATTTGACGACCCAAGTTGGGTTGGGTTGCACCAAGCTCTCTCGCCGCTTCACTGATGTTGCCTTTACGCGCCACAACCATAAAAGCGCGAAGATGGTTTAAATCGAAATCCATCTGCACGTTTTTAGCCCCCTCATAAATTCCTTTGATTTAAGTAGTTAACAGCTTAGAGGAAAAAAATCTAGAGACATCTATTGGTCATATGCAAAAAAATGATATTAAGACCTGACTTACGTGAGTATGCTCCTTACTTAACAGGTACATCCTTTTTCTCTCGCCATTCCCAAACTTTGTTAATTTCTTTCAAAAATTCATAAAAGGCTTCAATCTTAGGAGAACCTTCAAGACGCTTGTGGTAGGTATAATAATAGGAAACGATATGATCAGGCATATCCGGAAAAACATCCACCAATAATCCCTGCTCAATGATTTTTTTGTTATAAGCATAACACCCGATTCCAGCACCATTGATTAAAGCGAGACGCATACCAGGAGCCGTGCCAACTTCTAGAAACGGCTTTAAGAAATTCATTGTATCCTTATTTATGATTTGTTTGTTCAATACTTCTTGCTTCTCACCAGAAAAAAGAACCACTCTATGGGACTTGAGATCTTCTAAAGTCCTTGGTGGCTGATGTGATTTGAGATAACTCGGAGATGCATAAACTCGCATTGTATTATCATAGAGAGGACGCTGGATTAAATCCGGATTAGAAGTAGTTTGAGACATAGGCATAACACTCGCATCAGCTTCTCCAATCTCCAATTGATAAACGTTGATGATAGAAGAAAAGCTAAAGGAGAGCTTTGGATATTTTATAGAAAATGACGCTATATTTTCCAAAATTGTTTCGAGTAAGCCGAAACCACATACAAAATGAAAACTCCCTTCCGGATCAGAATCTTTTTCTCGGATAACATTTGTTCCTTGAGCCAGTCGACCAACAATATCTTGACACAATTCTAGGAACTCCTGCCCCTGTTTTGTGAGGCCAAGGCCACGGGAATGCCGAACAAACAGAACCAGATTGACTTCTTTTTCGAGTGCCGTCATTTGGCGTCCCAAATTGGGTTGCGTCGTGCCAAGTTCTTTTGCTGCCGCACTCAGGTTCCCCGTGCGGGCAACAACAATGAAAGACCTTAGATGATTTAAGTTAAAATCCATTTGTAAGTTCTTAAGCACAAGAATACATCCATAAATCAAGCTATAATAAATAAATTAATAAGATTTTAGCAGATCAAAGAATAAATAGCTACAAAAATATCATAGATAACATGTGAAGATTCTATACATCACATTAAATAAATTGAAAAGAGATTGTTTTATAAGAAATAATTACAATTCCGCAAAAGGAACAAAACGAAACTCTTGTTCATTGCTTTTTCTGGGAAGATCTATCTCTTTTCTACAAAGAGAAAAAAAGAGAACTTAACTACAAAACCTGGCTAGATTAAATATACTTATTTTTATTAGTATACCCGCTTATCTTTATCTAGGTTGTGTAACATCCCTCATTTCAAAAAATATAAGAGATCTATCCTAGCCATCGGAATTACCTATCTTCATGTAATCCCCCCTTAAGTTTTACTTGTTACGATTACCCAAAACCTCTTGCAAATGACGGATGTACACAACCCATTGTTCTTTACTGTTTAGTATATATAGGGGCTTCGCACCGAACACGATTTATGATTTCACTATTCATTCTTTCCATAGTCGCCTCCCAGATTTATTAATTCTATTCGTGAGATACTTTCATTAACACTTCAATCTCACACTTCTTAATTAGCTGAAAGTAAAGAGAGGTTATACTAAAATTTAGATGAATTGTTGTTAAGTCAGCGTGAAGTTATAGCAATGCCCACAACAATACGTTGAAAAGTATTGACAATAATTTGTCCTTGATGTCGCGCGTTAAGTTGACCCATATCCTCAAAGCATGTTTTGTTATATAATTAGCCCCGTATTGGGGGTGTAATGCGCAAGAGGGTGATTTGGTTGCGATGGCGCCGTAAAACCTCAAATCGAAAACCTGCCAACATGAAGGCCTGGCCAACCTCCGGAATGAGGCGAAACTCATACAACACCAAACCGGCAACCGTTGCCGCGTCTTCATCCGGCAAATCCCATTCAAATTGCCGGTTTAAGTCCCGAATGGTGACATTGCCATCCACGATAAAGGAACCGTCTTCCTGGGCCCTGACACCGCGCACCATAACGTCATATTCGTCTGAAATATCACCGACAATTTCTTCGAGGATATCCTCAAGCGTCACAATCCCCATAATGGACCCATACTCATCGACCACAAGGGCAAAATGTTCCCGCCGATGGCGGAAGGCTTGTAACTGTTCAAGCAAATCTGTGCTTTCCGGAACAAACCAGGGGGAACTGGCAATGGCGGTAATATCCAGCTTCTCCACGCCCCCTTGCGCCTGTACAGCACGGAGGAGGGCCTTGGCATTGATGATCCCGATAACGTTGTCAGGATCCCCCTTGAACAGCGGAACACGGGTAAATGGGCATGCCAGGACTTGTTCAACAATCGTCGCCGGGGGGTCGTTCGCATCAATCATGGTCACATTCTTACGGTGCACCATAATTTCCCCCACCTGAACGGACCCCAGATCCAGGATACTTTTCAACATCGCCCGTTCATGGGGGACGTCTTGCCCTGGCCCGTGGTGAAGGTCTATCACCCCCCGCAACTCATCCACAGTGGCATGGGAGGTTGAGGTGACGCGCACATCGAAACGAAATAGCTTTAAGGTGACCCGTGCGATAAAGTTAATGGCGACCGTCACGGGGCGGAAAATTCTACAAATAAACCCCATGGGTATTGCCAAGAAGATCGCGACACGCTCCGGGTGATTCACGGCAATGATTTTAGGCATGGTTTCGGCATAGATGACGATCAACGTACTCGCAATAATCGGCGCATAAATCACGCCGCTGCCCTGCTGAAACATACGATCAATAACTTCTGTTAAGAGAGCTGTGGCAAAGGTGACAAATACGGTTGCGCACATCAGAAGCGCGCTCAACGTTAAACCGGGCGTCTGTTGTAAAAAACGAATAAGGACAGCCTTTCTATCCCCCCGTTTCGCCATGTGATGAAGTTTTGGTTTTGAAGCGGCCGTGATCGCTGTTTCAGATGCAGACAAGAACCCCATACCAATAAGCAGTAAAAGAATAATGCACGTTAATAATAAAATCATGAACGAGCAGACCTACCGTGATCAAAATTTTGGTTCATTATCTCTATTTTCTGATCCAAAGTGATTTCCGGCCCTTGAAGATCGACGTATGGGACTTGAAGTAAAATTAAGCTCTTCCAGGTCTTCTTCCTCTTCGCCCATTTCTTTTTTCTCTTTTGTAGGCTTGCCTCTTTCTCCGTACTCATAGCGCACATTGCGCAGCTCTCTCTTTGGGATCATCTTCAAGGATTTTGTGGGCCGCCCGCCACCCCGTCGATCTGAATAACGGGGCATAGGCTCTAAATCAACGCCGTGGCTTCCAACAATCCCTTGGACCACATTCAGAAAGTTTTGGCATTTATCTGTGGAGGGCGTGGGAAAGTTTTTCAAACTCGTGATGAAATCTTGGGTCTGTCGATAAAGGTTCGCATAGTAGGTTTGATGAGGCCGCCCCCGGGAGCGTTCCTCGAGTCGAAGCGAAAACTTCTCTAGCGCGGTTTGACATTTCACAAATCGGCTTTCTTTGGAAAGGGGAATACCATCTGCCAAAATGCCTGGACTTACAAAGAGGCTCACCCCAACAAAAAGAGCTGAAATCCAGCTGATTTTATGACATTTCACCATCAGTACCCTATCCTTTGCCAAGCCCAGGCCACTCTTCTTCGTCGCTTTATCATTATAAGAACTTTTCGCTAAAGAGTAAACTTGAAAGAAAAGCATAATATTTGATTAAAACGCCTTTAAGACATATTGAGCGGGATAGTTATCGCGAATATATTCTGCCAACGCAGCAATGACGCGATCCACGGTTGTATTGGTTGGTTCATCAAAAGTTTGGACGATGACATTGGCTTCCCCATAAACGGGATAACGCTCTGAAATAAGTTCTTCGAGGGTGACGCGATGACGGGTTGCATCTTCCAATAAAGGGCGGTCGGTACGCCGCGATACACGAGCAACAAGGGTATCCAAATCAGCCTTCAACCACACCGAGATCGCTTTTTCTTTAATTTGCGTCCGGGTATGGGCATTCATGAAAGATCCTCCTCCTGTCGCCAAGACATGGGGATCTTGTTCTAACAATCGGTTAATCACCCGATATTCCCCATTGAGAAAGGCATCTTCCCCAAAAACGTCCAGAATTTCTTTGATGTGGCATCCCGCAGCTGATTCAACTTCCATGTCGGAATCAAAAAAAGGAACTTCCAAGCGTTTGGCAAGACGTCGTCCAATGCTGGTTTTCCCTGCCCCCATGAGGCCAACAAGAACAATTGTCTTAGGAGGACGAAAACTGAGAGGGGCGCCAGACGACCGATGATGAATATCTTCTTTCATGATTGAAAAATATACAGCACATCAATCTTTAACTCAAGAAGGAAATCAACAGGCACAACTCTCAATCACGCCGATGGGAAAAAGGTTATACCCATCCTCTTCATTCCTGTAACTCAGCTGGCACGTCTTCAAGCACTTTGGGTCGATAGCTCCAGGTCAATGAAAAGAAAAATGTGGAAAGAAAAGCAGAGGCAATGAAAAACATAAAGCCGCCATTCCATCCATAATTATCAGCCAGCCAACCGACACAAATGCCGCTGAGCCCGCTTCCTAAATAGGCAAACGTTCCCATGAACCCATTTGCCATGCCAACAGCTTTCTTAGAAGCCATATCGGCAGAAGCCACACCCGCAAGGACTTGAGGGCCATAGACTAAGAAACCCAAAGCTACCATGGTTATGGCGCTTAAGACTTGATTGCCAGCTGGCAACCACCATAAACAGCAAAGGCACCCAATCAAAAGGGTCATATAAAGAACGCTAACAGGCCCGCGACGACCCTTAAAGTAACGATCTGAAATCCATCCCGCCATAATGCCGCCTACCATTCCCGCCAGGTCATACCCAGCGACCTGCCATCCGGAGGACATTAAAGAAGCCCCCTTTAATTCCTTCAAGAAGGTCGGCGCCCAATTCAAAATACCCAACCGCACCACATAAAAGAACATGTTGGCCATGCAGACATACCACAGCAATCGATTATTAACGACTTTCATAATCAATTCTTTAGGAGAGAGATGCTCTTCTTCAATTTCTTGTTGATCTTTAGCCAACCCATGATGTTGTTCGATAGAGGGCAAGCCAATAGATTGAGGGGTATCCCGCAAGCGGTTAAATAAGAAAATAGCAGCGCCCATGACAAGGATCGCAGGGACAATAAATGCTGACTCCCAACCATAGTGGATGATGAGGTATCCAGCTAATAAGGCAATACACGCGCTGCCCAATTGGTGGGAAATAATGGTAAGGCCCCACTTCGTCCCGAGTTCAGCAGGGCTAAACCAATGGGTCACAAGACGCGCCACAGGCGGAAAGCCCATGGATTGAAACCAGGCATTAATGGCCCAAAAAAAACCAAAATAATAAAGGCTTTCCCCAAACCCCATGCAAAAACTGGTTACGGCAGCCCCCAACAATCCAATGGTCATAAAATAACGCGCATTGGAGCGGTCGCTGAAGTAGCCATTCACAAACTTGCCAACCCCATAAATAACCGACCAGATGGTGATAATAGCTCCCAACTGTGTTTTAGAATATCCATACTCGGAAATTAAGGTCGGCATAACCATGGAAAGATTCTGGCGCACCAAATAAAAAGCGGCATAACCAAAAATCATACTGTAAAGAATGCGCACCCGCCAATAAGCGTAACGTTCTTCTACTGTCTTTTCCGATTCACCTTGGATAGGTAGCGCTATCGAAGGATCGGCGAAGGTAGACAAGCTAACACTCTGCAATTGTTTCATGCTTTCTTTTCCTACTTTAACTTAAAGTATTTGAAAATAGATTGATGTGTTGAAGTGTGCAAAACTTATATTCATAAATGGCAATCACAAACAATCCTTGTTGATAACAACTCCACACCCTATCCTAACACAACGCCAAAAAAAAGAAAAAATATTGTGTCTTATTCAAAAAGTGGCCTTATACTCAGGCTACAGGCTAAAAAAAGAGGTAAGTGATGGTATCGACACCCGTGCCAAAGGATGGTGCATTAAAACCCGACGTTCGAACAATTGGAAAGTTGCTGCCCTACATTTGGCCTGCAAACTTACCTCAAATTCGGATGCGGGTAATATTTGCCTTTGTCTCCCTGATTGTTGCCAAGGGCGCGACCCTCCTGGTTCCCCTTCTTTTTAAAGAAGCCATAGATGCTCTATCTCCCACGCATCAAGGCCTTATAACGCTACCGGTGGTCCTGGTTGTTTCCTATGGCATTGCCCGCCTGGTCTCTGCCCTGTTTTCTGAAGTTCGGGATGGCATCTTTGCCACCGTCACCCAACGCGCCGTTCGCCAGGTGGGGTTATCCGTCTTTCACCACCTGCACAACCTGGGACTGCGTTACCATTTAGAGCGTCAAACGGGCGGATTGAGCCGCGCCATTGAGCGGGGAACGAAAGGCATAGAGTCCCTCCTTCAATTTTTAACTTTCAACATCATCCCCACTTTTATCGAAATACTCCTGGTGAGCGTTGTCTTGTGGTTCCTTTATGATTATCGATTTTCCCTCATCACCCTTGTGACCATGATTGCCTATGCTGGATTTACTTTGGTCATCACAGAGTGGCGTATCGGATTTGTGAGGACCATGAACGCCACCGATTCGGAGGCCCATACGAAAGCCATTGATAGCCTTCTCAATTTTGAGACGGTCAAATACTTCAGCAATGAAGCACACGAGTCTTCCCGCTTTGATTCCGCTTTAAAGCGATACGAAGCGGCCGCCGTTAAAAGTAAGCTTTCCCTTTCCTTTTTAAATATTGGCCAAGCGGTTATCATTTCCGTTGGCTTGGTTGTTGTCATGCTCCTGGCCGGCGACGCCGTTGCTACCCAAAAAATGACCGTCGGGGACTTTGCCGCCGTTAACACCTACCTCCTTCAACTTTATATTCCTTTATTCACCCTTGGTTTTGCTTATCGGGAAGTGAAGCTCGCCTTGGTGAGTATGGAGGCCATGTTTGATTTACTGAATGTTCCCCAAGAAATTCAAGATCGCCCGGAAGCCCCTCCCCTCACCGTGAAAAGCGGCGAGATTATCTTCGACAATGTCAGTTTCTCTTATGGCTCTGAGCGGCCCATTTTAAAACATATTTCCTTTCGCGTGCCCGCCGGTAAAACAGTCGCGATTGTGGGATCCAGCGGCGCTGGGAAATCCACCATTGGACGGCTTTTGTTCCGATTTTATGATGTGAGCGAGGGACGTATTACCATCGATGGGCAAGATATACGCGATGTCCTTCAAGATAGTTTACGCCAGGCCATCGGGGTTGTTCCCCAAGATACGGTTTTGTTCAATGATACCATCGCGTACAACATCGGCTATGGGAAACCTACGGCCACCCTTTCAGAAATTGAAGACGCGGCCCGTCATGCCCGCATCTACACCTTTATTGAGAGTTTACCTGAAAAGTACGCCACCCGAGTTGGGGAACGAGGCCTCAAGCTCTCAGGGGGTGAAAAACAACGGGTCGCCATTGCGCGGACCCTTTTGAAGAAACCTCAGATTTTCTTGTTTGATGAAGCAACGTCAGCGCTCGATACCCATACGGAAAAGCAAATCCAAACCAACCTTCAGGAGCTTTCCGCCAACCACACCACGGTCATCATCGCCCATCGCCTCTCCACCGTTATTGATGCGGACGAAATTCTCGTCCTGGATCACGGCGTGATTGTCGAGCGCGGCAAGCACAGCGCCCTCCTTGCCAAAGGCGGCCTCTATGCCGCCATGTGGCAGCGTCAAATCAAACATCATAAGGAAGATGGGGAATAGGCGATTGGAAATTAATGATATATCGCTTCTCTCAGGCTCTTAACAGTAATACCTTCTGCTAATTCATACGACCGTTCACCTGGCGTTACAATGGTAAGACGGTCTAATTTCAAATCCTCTATCACATTATGCATAGATTTAGTTATTTTTGGAGCTTCAGAGTATTTGAATTCATAACCGATGCGTTGACCGCCTTTTATAACGAATAAGTCAAGCTCTGAGCCTTTTTCGGTAGCCCAAAAATAAAATTCATACAGGTCATTATCATATGAATAGATCAAATTTTCCAAAGCATATCCTTCCCAAGAAGCACCGCATTTAGGGTGCGTAAGGATGCTTATTCCTGTCAAACCGAGCAATACATGTAAGATACCACTATCCCGAATATAGAGCTTGGGTCGTTTTACTTGCCGCTTAGATATATTTTCATGCCATGGTTTAAGCTGCCGAATCATAAAACAACCTTCTAAAATATCCATATAACGTTTTATTGTTTTATCTGTCATTTCAAGGGATCGAGATAGTTCAGATAAGTTGGCAATTTGTCCATGATAGTGAGCAAGCATATTCCAGAGCCGTCTCATATTGCTCGGTACAATTTGAATGCCCATCATCGAAAGATCTCGTTCAAGAAAATTTTTAATGTAATTCGTTCGCCATTTCTCGCTTTGATGGGACGATACAGCTAAAAAAGACCGAGGGAACCCCCCAAGCATCCAATGTTTATGCATATCTTTTACTTCGCTCAATCCAAAAGGAGGAAGCTCAATATAAGCAATACGCCCTGCTAATGTCTCACTACTCTGCTGAATAAGGTCTTGCGAAGCACTCCCCAGGATAAGAAATTTCTTATCCGAATTATCCACAAGAAACCTTAGGTAAGGAAAAAGATCAGGCCTTCTTTGTATTTCATCGATGATAATTACCCCGTTTAAATGAGGCAGTGTTAATGAAGGCGACTCAAGCACAGCCAGGTCTTGTGGATTTTCTAAATCAAAAATGTGAACAGACGGCAAATCACGCATATAAAGCTTTGCAAGCGTTGTTTTTCCACATTGACGCGGACCAAGAATGGCACACACAGAATGCGACTCAAAGATTTCTTTAACTTGTTGAAGGTAGTGTTCTCTTTGAATCATAGAAATTATTCCTCATTATAGCATGCTTAATTTTACCTCGGAATTTTGGTTCCCGTCAACCTAAAATACGAGTATAAGTTCGCGATCATCGTAAGATTAACCCGAGCTGTGACTAAGGGATGAGGTCCATAAGAGTTTGAAGTGACGGCTTGTCCGTACTAAGTTGATAATTAATAAACCCTGTAAAGAGAGAGGCAAAGGAGCAGAGAAGGCCAAGCGTAGCGTTACATCAACTCACCCGATAAAATACAGTATCTGGGCCCTCATGGAAAAGATTGATCATCATCCTGCCAGATTTTCCTCGATCATGGGAAAAGAGGACTTCCCCCTGGTCTGCCCCTGTCCAACCCGGTGTAAGGTCCGACCCTTCAAACTGGAATGTATTACTGTTCCAATGGCTTAACGTCACCGGCGTCCGATCTTTATAGGTTAAGACAAGGGAACCATTGGACTTTGTGATCTCGACCCTTCCATAAAGGGCATTTTCATAAGTTCCCGTATACTCTTCCAAATCCCGGGCTGGCCCTAAGTTTTGCAACATATCTACCCGCCGCTGCTTTTGATACTTTTCCTGGTACCCCCGCATATCGTCTCGAAATATTTTAGCCCAATCTTGCTCATCACGAACATTCAAATATAAATCTAGAAATTTATCGCAGATGGCCTCTGGAAAAAGGCTGTTACGCATTCCCCCAAGGTTCGTCATCACCGCAATACCGACATTATCTTCAGGAAGAAGGAAAAACGCCGCTCGGGTGCCCGCCATGGCTCCCATATGGCTCAATACCGGAGCACCCGCATAATCATGGATAAACCAGCCCATCCCATATTGAACCTTGGTAACGCGGTTTTTGGGGAACTGGCGACGACCTTGTTTCGCCATATCGACGTGGGGGCTGCGCGTCTCTTTTAAATTTGCCTCACTCACCAGCGGTTTTCCATTTATGACGGTCTTGTTCAACTGAAAAATCAACCATTTTCCCATATCTTCCCCCGTGGAAATGATGCCACTGGACGCGGGAAACGTAAATAATACAGGATTTCCCTTTGGCAAGGAGCGTGTCTTTCCCTGGAAAGAGTCATGAAAAGTTGGCTGAGGAGCACCCCTTTGGAATAAAGACAAAAGTTTTTGCCAGAAGGTGGGGGGCGCTTTTTCCCCAAATCGTGTTTCTTTCAGACCGACTGGCCCAAACAGTTCTTCTTGATAAAGCTGGGCCAAAGGTTTGCCCGTTACCTTTTCCATAATATTGTCCACAATACCCACAAGGACATTTTGATAATTATAGGTTTTACGAAACTCTCCCTCCATCGGAAAAGCTTTCATGGCGGAAATAATTTCTGAAGCGCCCCATCCCAAATCGATCAGAGAATCCCCTGCAAACCCAGGCAAACCTGAACGATGGGACAGCAAATCCTCAATTCTTAAATCTTGGGAAATCTTTGGATCACTCAACCGAAAATCTGGCAAATACTTTGAAACAAGATCCGTCCATTGAAGTTTCCCCTGGTCGACCAATCGGGCAATGAGCGTATTGGTAAAGTTTTTCGTAACGGAAGCAAGGGCAAAAGGTGTATGTCCATCGACCGGTTCGTTTTTCCCCGCAACTTTTACGCCAAGCCCTTTAAGATAGACAATCTTTCCATCTTTAACAATAACGACAACAACCCCCGGAATACTTTCAGCGACCCTGGATTTCTCAATATAGGTTTCAAAAATGGGCAAAACAGAACTCAAAGGGGCACGATCCTGCCCCGATGTCGACACGACTGTAATGAATATCAGACAAAATATTGCAAAAAAACGTTTCATTTCAAGGGCTCCAAAATGTAAATTCTGTTTATTAAAATCGTAGCATGAATTTTTATTAGGCTCAACAGATAGGAGCTTGGAGATTAATATTCAATAAAATTTATCTTTTTCCTTTACGATATTTTAATAAATCCTCTTTAAGATAAAAATATAGTGAAATTTAATTAATTTAAAGACCGACCATGGAATACGATGAATTATATGACGAAAGCCCTTACGTTTCTAGAGAAGTCTCACGACGAGGAGGAATCATGACCACCATCCGGGCCACATTTTTGATTTGCGCCACAATACTAACCAGCGTTTTTGCCTTGCTTTTCTATGGCTATCAACAAGATCAATTCATCGTTAATGGGAACGGAACGTTCGTATCCATCTTTGATAGAAAGTCCAAAAGCATTAATATTTGCGACAAAGCGAATTGCAACTTGATAACCCCAATGTTCGAGCCCCGTCCCCCCATAGCCCCCCAAAACCAAATCATCCCACAAGTCGGTAGAGCAAATCCCCAAATGGGCAATCCACAGATGGGACAATCCCCGATGGGAAATCCCCAAATGGGTAACCCTCAGATGGGACAAAACCCGATGGGAAATCCCCAAATGGGTAACCCTCAGATGGGACAACACCCCATGGGCAATCCCCAAATGGGTAACCCTCAAATGATGGGGGGGAATCCCCAGATGATGGGGCAGCACCCCATGGTTAACCCCCAAATGATGGGACAGATTAACCCCCAAATGATGGGGCAGGTTAATCCCCAGATGATGGGACAAAACCCTATGGTTAATCCTCAAATGATGAACCCACAAATGGTAGGTGGGGCCCCAGGTATGCAACCTCAAATGATGGGTGGCGTCCCCGGAGCAAACCAAGCTTCCGCAACAGCGGCAGATGAGGGATCCGAAGAGACCGAAGAGGGGGCGGGTACTGCCGCAACCAATACAAACGCTCCTGCTGCAGAAGAAGGGGAAGAAGAACCTGCGCCTGTTTAAGGGCTTTCTTTCTCCGCTTAATTTTGTCATGATGCCCCGGAGAATATCTCGTAAGGGTTCTTCATGTCAGCACGATCCTGGTCCCACGCGTTCTTAGATCTCATTCTTCCTCCCCGTTGTTTTGGATGTGGCGAGATAACATCAGACCACCATACGTTATGCGCTGTGTGCTGGAAAAATTGCACTTTCCTTTCCTCTCCCTGGTGCGATTCATGCGGATGGCCCTTTCCTTTTGACACACCACAGCAAACGCTTTGTCCCTCCTGTCATCGTCTCCCGCCTCTATTTGTCCAATGCCGAAGCGCTTTAGCATACCATGAAAGCTCCCGCCCCTTTATTTTGAAGCTTAAACATGGGGATGGAACCTATCTTGCCCCGGGCTTGGGTCAATTGATGCTCCGGGTTGGCCAGGATATTCTCTCGCAGACAGATCTACTCATTCCCGTCCCCTTACACTGGAGACGCCTTTTTTTACGCCAATATAACCAAGCAACCCTGTTGTCAAATCACATCACCCGTCAAACCAGCATCCCAACCCATACAGACGTCATCAAGCGCTATCGATCCACGCCCAAACAAGGACGTCAAAACCGTAAGGATCGCGCTGCCAACGTCCGGAACGCTTTTGCCGTCCCACCGGAGATACAACCCTTTATTGCAGGGAAACGCCTTACGTTAGTCGATGATGTCTTCACAACAGGGGCAACGTTAACGGAGTGTGCCCGGGTTTTATTGAACGAAGGCGCAAAAGAAGTTCGCGCCTTGACCCTTGCCCGTGTTATAACATCCCAATAAATAAGGAGAATCCACCCTGGCAAACGTCATTATTTACGTCACTCCAATCTGCTCTTACTGCGATCGCGCCAAGGCATTGTTCGATAAGCTGGGCGTCCCTTATACGGTCATTGACATTTCCACAAATGATACTTTACGCCAAGAAATGCTGGAACGCACCGGAGGCCGCACATCGGTTCCGCAAATTTTTATTGATAATGCCCACATCGGCGGATCTGACGACCTTTATGCCCTTCATAAAGCTGGTAACTTAGATCAATATCTCGCCCATTGAATTTTTATTCCAGAATGACTACTTTAAGGAATAAGATAAGATTACATTAAAGGATATTTGAGACATGCGTTATTTTGCTCCCTTCTTCCTAGCCTTTATGACACTTTTGGCTTCTACCGACGCCGCAAATCCCCCTCCAAAAGTGGTCATTTATACCATGCCCAGTTGTTTGGGATGTGGACTGGCAAAATCAATGTTTGATGATCGAGGCATTGTTTATGAAGAAATTGAAATTGATGTTAAGAACAAACCCGAGGTTTACAAAGATATGATCCGCAAAACAGGCGGGAAAAGAACCGTTCCTCAAGTTTTTATCAATGATAAATATATTGGGGGATATTATGATTTAGATGGTTCTCAACTCGATGCCCTTAAGAGTGAAACACCTCCTGACCCTTCATCGTAACGTGATCAACACCATAAAAAAACCGATAAGAATTAAAGGCCCATGACAAAATCTTTTAAATTGCTGTCTTTTGCCCTGCTTCTGGCCGCAGCAGGAGCATCTTATCTTTTTTTGAAGAAGCCCTCCGCCCCTCCTCCCTCCGAGGCTTTGCCCATCATTGCCATCACACAGATCATTGAGCACCACACCCTCGATCGGGTTCGGGCTGGCCTCATGGCTGAACTGGCCGCCCAAGGGTTTGATGAAAAAACGGCCAAGATTGTTTATGAAAATGCCCATGGGAACATGTCAACAGCCACGCAGATTAGCAATAAATTTGCCGCCCTTCATCCGCAAATCATGGTGGCCCTTGCCACACAGTCTGCCCAAGTGTTGTCTCCTCTTTCAACGGCCACAAACACCCCCCTTGTTTTTACCGCCGTCACCGACCCCGTTGCCGCAAAATTAGTGCCCAGCAAAACACAAGCCTCCCCTCTTATCACCGGTGTCAGTGACTTCATGGAACCGGGGCCTCAGCTTGACATGATGCGGGCCTTCCTGCCCACGTTGACCAAATTAGGCGTTTTGTTTAACCCTGCTGAAATTAATTCCGTCAGTTACTTAAAAGAGATGGAAAAAGCTGCCAAAGAAAAAGGCATTGAGCTGATATATGCACCCCTTAACAATACTTCTGAAGCGACAAGTGCCACCACAAGCTTGGTCGGCAAAGTCGATGCCCTTTATTTCCCCAATGACAATACCGCCATGGCTGCGGTCGGCGCCATTGCGCTCACAGCCCTCAAGCATCACCTCCCTGTTTTTGCGAATGATTCCGCCTCCGTTGAACGGGGTGTCTTAGCTGCTGTGGCTTATGACCGGTTTGCTATGGGCCGTAAAACGGGGGAGATTATCGTTTCAATTTTAAAAGGCAAAAAGCCACAAGATATTCCGGTGGTTTATGACACACCTTTTGAGGTTGTGGTCAATGAAAAAACGCTTAAGGCTTTAAACTTATCCCTTCCTCAAGCCTTAAAAGCGATTCGAAAGATTTAATGATGATTAAAGTTGGCGTTTTAGGATCTTCAGGCCGCATGGGCCAAGCTATTATGGAAGCCCTCAAAACCCATCCGCGATGCCAGTTAAGTATTCCTGGCCATCGGGATAATGTAGACCACCTTTTTCAAATCAGCGATGTTGTCATTGATTTTACCTCCCCTGATGCCCTACCAACCCATGTGGACCTGGGCTTAAAGTACAAGAAGCCTCTTGTCATTGGAACAACGGGTTTGCTGCCACCTCATCATCAACTTACCGCTTCGGCAGCGACCCAAATCCCCTTAGTTGTAGCGTCAAATATGAGCCTTGGCATTACGCTTTTGGCAAGCTTGGTTGAAAAAGCCGCCCACTATTTGGATGAAACCTATGACATCGAGATTGCAGAGCTTCACCACCGTCATAAGAAAGATGCGCCTTCGGGAACGGCCCTCATGCTGGGCCAATCCGCCGCTAACGGACGCAACAAAATGCTTGATGACCTTAAATATGACCATAATCATTCAGGGGAGCGCACCCAAGGATCAATCGGTTTTGCTGTTCAACGGGGCGGTACGGTCATTGGGGACCATGCTGTTCGTTTTGTTGGGGATGAAGAAATACTCGAGCTGTCCCATCGTGGCCTTTCCCGCACCGTGTATGCAAAAGGCGCCTTACGTGCGGCCGAATGGGTCGTAAAGCAAAAACCAGGGCTTTATTCTATGAAGGATGTGTTGGGACTTTAAGAGAACTTTCTTATACTAACAATAAATCCTTGCGCCCAAAATAAACCTATGTTAAAAACCTAAATAATTAAAATTAGTTTTTTAATTTGAGAGTGTTAATAAAAGATACATAACGTGATATAATCATTTAAGCAACAATAGGAGGCTTAGATGAAGTGTAAAAAGTGCAATAAAAACAATGTTGTCAAAGCAGGATTTGTGAGAGGGTGCCAGCGATTCAAGTGTAAGGACT
>CAMCRD010000044.1 GCA_945877185.1 Candidatus Finniella inopinata
AACAGCGGCATTGGTTCTTGAGATTTAAACGTAAATCCATTGCGCCTTCTCGATCCTTGGAAATGGTCGATCTAACTATGGCTCTTTTCGCAGCCTATCATGTTAACAAGACAGTTAATTTGCCATGTATCTTAAGATAACACTCTCAATATTTTAATGAAATCCTCATACGTTCGCTTTTTCTTTTCCCCAAATACATGCTGCTTAATATGCTCAGCAATTATGGCAGAAAATAAAGGTGGAACCGCATTGCCTACTTGTCTAATAACATGCCTTCCTACCCCATAAAATTCCCACCAATCTGGAAATGTTTGCATCCTAGCCGATTCTCTAGGAGTTACCTCACGAGGAGCTATAGGATGCACATGTCCTTTTCCACCACCGTTATCCGACCCTACGATAATAGTATAGCTAGGCCTAGAAGGATTTAGCTTATTAATTCTTGTTTTAGGATCTCGCTCACCAAATTCAAGATCTCTATATCTTGTAATAATCCGTTCACTGTGTTTTCTTCCAATGTGGTTTGGTATTTGATTTGAAATTTCAGGAGCAGGTAAAAAACGTAAGGCCTCTTTCACAGTCCTATGTTTTTTAAGTCTCCCTTCTCCATGCGTAGGGATCATGGGTGGGACTATTACCCCATTCTGGGCTCCAATGATAAATACACGATTTCTAAATTGCGGAATACCAAAATCAGCTACCTCATAACTATGCGCTGAAACAGCATAGGTGCCGTCTAATGTTAATTTCTTCAAAATATCTTTGAACAACTTGCCATCATGTATGGTCTTAATGCCAGAAACGTTTTCAAATACAAATGCCTTTGGTTGAACCTCTTTAACTATCCTGAGATATTCCCACACCAGATTACCACGTGGATCTGTAAGCCCCTTTCTTTGCCCAAATACCGAAAATGCTTGGCAAGGTGGACCACCAATAATAATATCAACACTCCCTTTTTGCATCTGTGCTTCTTTAAGAATATCTTTCGCTGTTATTTTTTTAATATCTGCAGTGATAGCAGAAGCATGTGTATAGAAGTTTTTTTTCTCTTTATTGAGAAGTAGTGTATTACAAGAAAAAGGATCTATATCAGAAGAGCATCCGATCTTAAATCCAGCCGCTGCGAATCCTAAATCAAGACCGCCGCCGCCAGAAAATAGAGATAAAGCAGTAAAGCTATTAGTGATGGAACGCTTTCTACGTTTGATTTTATTTTTATCTAAAGACTTATCAACCATTATAGGCATAGCAGTAAAACACTTCATACTTTTTGCTAACATCATATCTCCACATTAGTATACACATTTCAGTCATTTTGCCAACATGGCGTTTAATTTAAACCGTGTATTGTTTACAATATATTAGATATGCATTTATAACTTGCCTAAATTTTTGCTAAGCTATAGCCTAAATCACATAGGTTTGACCATTTTCTGTTCGCCCCTTTGGCGCTCTGGTTTTGTTTAAAAAAGCCTTAGTTAGCTTTGGCTATCCCCGGTTTTTTAAACTTGTCATAGCATCCAAAGTTGCTCCATTAAAGTGCTCAAACCTATGTGATTTAGGCTATAGCATCCCATGGCAGCTTGGAAATTGAAGAGTATTCGGCAATTGTTTATGCTACTCATCGTCAACACATGCTTGCCATTGATGATAAGGTAGCCACAAATGCAGCTTCTGAATTAAGTGCTGATTTAGAGATTTTATCAACTCATAACATTATGGTTTCTCTTATTAAGGAAGGAATATTGGATGTAAGAGAGGTAGATAACATTAAAGGTGATTGGGAGTCAAAGCACAAATTTAAGATGAAAATTGATAGCTTTGGCAGCATAGAAAAATAATCTTTTATCTTCAAATGCCAGGCTGTCACTTCAAAAGGTTCTTGGAATCCCCTCCCCACTCATTTTAACTAGGGCATGCACGCATTGGCGAATTCTCCTTCAGAAATTTTTGAAGCCATGCTATAAAAATGGAGAAGCCGTTCGTTGTCATAGGTTACGAGCTGCTGGATACTCTCATTTAAAAACCTCACTTTAAACGGCATAGCCGGGCTGGAATTTATGACTTTACATTCACACAGCAGACATACCTTTCTCCCTTCTGGAATAACGGCATTTCTAAAACGCCGAGTCGCACAATTCACAGGTTTTTTTATGGTTTGTTTAGGGCTTGCTTTGGCTGCGGTTTTGCTGACCCACCATTCTTCAGATCCTTCTTGGAATTTGGCCATTGAGGGACCTGTTAAAAATATATTGGCCTTTCCAGGAGCTGTTTTGGCAGATGTGATGTTACAAACTTTTGGAGTTGCTGCGGCATTTTGGATTGTCGCTCTTATGGGGTGGGGCATCCGATCGATGGTTGCACTCCCCCTGCGTTGGGCTTTCTTTCGGGTGATTGCTTTGATCTGTGCCGTTCTTCTCGCAACGGCCGTTGCCGCCCAATGGACAGCGCCAAAAGCGTGGCTTCTTCCCAATAGTTTAGGGGGCGCGTTTGGGGATATCCTTATTCACCAAGCTCATGAAATTGTTGGTACCTCTCTTCTTTCTTTTGTGGGAATCGGGGTTTTGTTTTCTCTCTTATCAGCCTGTTTGCTCGTCTTAGGTCTGGGGGTCTCTTTCAGGCAAGTCCTGAAGGGTTTTTTGAGTATTGGACTTGGCATTAGAGGCGCCGTATCTCTTCTTGTTCATGGCATTAGGCGTCTTTTCCTTTGGGGATCTGAAAAAATTCAGGGCGAGTCGATGAGAGAGTTGGATAATGTCTTTTTATCCAAGCGAACAGATGCTTCATCCCTTCTTAAATCTGCTGGGAAGGATCCGGCAGCGACTTTGGTTGTTCCTTCGGGGCACAAGGAAGAGTCTCTACAGGTTACACCTGATGAGTGGGAAATTCATCAAGCAACTTCATCACCGGAGGGGCGGGTGAAGACCCCAATTATATGGGGGGATGACTTATTGTCAAAATCTTTAGACGACGAAGATGTTGGTGAAGAGGTTGCGTCTTTCGAGCCTGTTAGAAAATCACCAAAGTCTTCTCTTTTTTACGATTCAACCTCAGATTTAACGCCCATGGGGTGGGAGGAATACGAGCTCCCTTCCCTAGAGTTATTAGATCCGTCCTTGCGCAAAACAGCCCAGGCAGTTGATCCTGAGATTTTAGAAGAATCCGCCCATCATTTAAAAACCGTCTTGGAAGAATTCGGTGTTCGAGGGGAGGTTGTGACCGTACGCCCCGGCCCGGTGGTGACGATGTATGAATTCAAGCCGGCGGCGGGTATTAAAACCTCTCGAGTGATTGGTCTTGCCGATGATATTGCACGCTCCATGAGTGCTTTATCTGCGCGCATTGCTGTGATACCGGGACGAAATGTTATTGGGATTGAATTACCCAATGCGACACGAGAAACCGTGTATTTGCGGGAGCTTCTGCAGTCGGAAAGTTATGAAAAAACCACCACGACCCTCGCATTAATTCTAGGAAAAGACATTGGGGGGCAACCGGTCATTGCGGATTTAACCCGAATGCCCCATCTCCTGGTTGCTGGAACAACGGGCTCTGGAAAATCTGTTGCCGTAAACACGATGATTTTGTCGCTTCTGTTCCGATTGTCCCCGGATCGATGCAAGTTTATTATGATTGATCCAAAGATGTTGGAATTATCCGTTTATGACGGTATTCCTCACCTGTTATCCCCGGTGGTTACGGATCCAAAAAAAGCAATTGTTGCTTTAAAATGGGCGGTGCGTGAGATGGAAAATCGCTACCGAGCGATGTCAAAACTGGGGGTACGGAACATAGATGGCTATAACGCCCGCATTAAGGAGGCGCGCCAAACGGGTGAACTTCTTGTTCGGCGGGTTCAAACGGGTTTTGATCCGGATTCAGGCAAGCCTATTTTTGAGAATCAGCCTTTGGATCTTGAATCTTTGCCCTATATTGTTGTCGTCGTTGACGAGATGGCGGATCTCATGATGGTTGCGGGTAAGGAAATTGAGGCAGCTGTACAGCGACTTGCCCAAATGGCTCGTGCGGCTGGTATTCACCTCATAATGGCCACTCAGCGTCCTTCCGTTGATGTTATTACGGGAACCATAAAGGCGAATTTTCCGACGCGCATTAGTTTTCAAGTTACTTCCAAAATTGACAGCCGAACCATTTTAGGGGAGCAAGGGGCTGAACAACTGTTAGGGCAAGGGGATATGCTCTATATGGCAGGAGGCGGCCGTATTACCCGGGTTCATGGCCCATTCGTCCGTGATGATGAAGTTGAACGTGTTGTGGCTTTCCTCAAAACACAAGCAGAACCTATATATGTTGATGGTGTAACGGATGATGAGGATGACCTCATCAGCTTTGATGAAGCTGGTGGCAGAGGTGGGGATACTCTTTACAATCAGGCCGTTGAATTGGTGGTGCGGGAAAACAAAGCCTCAACGAGTTTTATTCAGCGTCATTTGCAAATTGGTTACAACAAAGCGGCTGGTATTATTGAGCTTTTGGAAAAAAATGGCGTTGTCAGTGAAGCCAATCACGTGGGTAAGCGGGAAGTTTTGAGATAGATTCACGAAATGACCTTTCCCATTGAAAAATTAGTTTCTCTTGAAACACTCAATAAGTTCAAAACTTATGAAAGTCTTTTGCGCGCCTGGAACCGGCAAACAGCTTTGGTTCAGGAAAGTACACTGCAAGATTTTTATAATCGTCATATTCTGGATTCACTCCAAATCATCCCTCTCATTGAAAGCTTTGTGTCGTCAGGAACTTTGCCAACAATCTCCGCTATTTCTTCAATGATTCAACCTGGAATGAGATTGGACAGTCTCCCTGAAACGATAGCAGGGACTTCGATCATTGATGTGGGGACGGGTGCGGGGTTTCCAGGGCTTGTCTTAGCGATGTGTGGTTTTATGAACATGACTTTATGCGAAAGCAATCATAGAAAATGTGTTTTTTTAGAAGAGGTTGCTCGCCAAACAAATACGAATGTTACCATCGTTAATAAGCGTGCCGAAGATATTGAAGAGACGTTTGATATCATTCTTTCCCGTGCGTGCACTTCTTTAGAAGATCTGTGTTTTCTTATGAAAAGCCTTTCGCGAGGTGCCATGTCTCTAGGTATATTTCATAAAGGGAAAAACTGGAATGATGAAGTTAAGTCCTCTCAAAAAAAATGGGACTTTAAAATCCAGGTTTATCAAAGTGTTACCTCCGTTGATGGCGCACTCCTCACTGTAAAGGAGCTGATCAAAAGAGATTAGGGCAGCTCAAAAATTTAACCTCTTATTTAAATTAATTTTGAAGGGTATCTGACCCCCACCTTTTGGTAAAATTTTCGGCTTTTACAGTCGAATTATAAAGAATATTTCTATTGTATCACTTAAATTAAATAAATTTATGTGTTTCACGTGAAACATTTTGTTTTTTTGAGAATGTTTGTCATCTGATAAGTGTAAATCACGATAAAACTTTACATGTTTTATTGTTTCACGTGAAACTTTTGAACAGGAAGCCATCAAAATAGCCTTGAATAGTTCTGGATGCCCTTCGTAAAGAGAAAATGAAATGTGACTGTCTTGAAATTAGGATTTATTGATATAAGAATTTTGATGCTATATAAAAAAATATAACTTTAACATAAAACATGCTTCAAAAGAAGAAATTGTTAATAGAAAGAAATTGATTTGCGGAAAAATTGAGAAAAATAATTGTTTCACGTGAAACGTGGTTAAAAGTAAAGAATTTTTCCAAAAAACGGCAAAAAATAGATAATTTTTAAAGAAAGAGTTTTAAGGTAAAAAAAATAGCCTTTTCTGTGCGAGAATCTGTCAATTCGAGTCAATAAGCAGCGTTTAAGTCAGGTAATCAGCCAATATTGTGAAAACAGAGAAAAAATATACAAAAAAATACAAATTCAGAAACGGGGAGCCTTTTTTGGCAGATCAAAACGTTAGCTCTCTAGAGTAGATACTCTTATCAAAAAAGAGTATGTCCCAAAATAATTCAAAAATTTTGTCAACAGCCATATTGACCCCTCCTTTGAAGCGTGCTTTGTTAAACCTGCATTGAAAAATAGGGTGAAGTTTAAGCTTAACGAGTCATCAGATACCTGCTTCGGAGAAAACCATTAATGAGTATTTCATTTACGATATTTCAGAACTCAGTATGGAGAGACAAAGTCAATCTGGAATTAAGGAACCAATTAGAATCCTACACAAAAGCTCCCTATATTGATCAACCTCAGGGCATATATGCCCATCATGAAGCGCAACTGATCGGTGGTATAACTTTCCAAAAATATACAGATATCCTATGGATTGAGGGTATATGGGTCGATGAGAAATTTAAAAGGCAAGGGATTGGGAAAATGCTTTTAGAACAAATGATTGATGAGGCAAAGAAAAACAATATACAAAACCTTCAATTAAATACGTATTTTTCAGAAGCAAAGAGCTTCTTTAAGGCAAGCGGGTTTGAAGTCGTTCATAGCATTCCCCATTGGAAATATGGTTTAACGTGCTACTTTATGAGGAAATACATTTGACGATCCCGCACCTCCCTTTTTATTTTATTCGGCACGGTGAGACGGACTGGAATCGATCAAACCGCATTATGGGGCAAACGGATATTCCCTTAAATGAGACCGGTATTATCCAAGCTCATGAAGCAAAAGAGCTTTTAAGGAAGATGGCGTTTGGAAGAATATGGTCAAGCCCCCTTCAAAGAGCGCGCCAAACAGCTGAGATCGTTAAGGAAAATTCATTTTATCCTATTGATTATAAAGAATATTTGAAGGAACGCGGTTGGGGGCAGGGGGAAGGACAGTTTCATGAGGCTCTACTCGATTTTAGAGGAAAAGAGTTAAATGAGGCGAATCTACCGGAAGGAGCCGAACCGTATAAAGCTTTTGAAAAACGGGTCATCAGAGCCTTCACTGAAATTCTTACAGAAAGTGCAGAACAACCGCCACTCGTGGTTGGGCATGGCGGAATTTTTTGGATCCTGACAAAACTATTGGCAAATTCAAGCCTTCCAGCAGAAAATTGTACGCTTTATTTTTTTAGGCCGCCAGAACATCCCAGTCATCCTTGGTTCATTAGACTTCTTTCGTAACCGTCGCCTTTTGGCCCATGGCGTCGTCAAAAATCCGGCTACGCCTAACGGTTATGCCGTGGCGAGTCCTCATGTACGCTTATGTACACTCCGGTCACTCACAAATTGTTTCCTAGCCCTGAACCAAAATTCTTGGTGTCGAAAGAAGTCTATTGTAAATTTAAAGGATGGGATGAAAGAAGGATACGGCTGTTAAGGGTTCCCTCATCTGGGAAGAGGTGCAGGGCATTTTTCGCGTTTAAGGGCATCCAAGACTTTTTGGGGTGTTAGGATTTGTCCTAAAAATTCACCCTTGGGGGTATGGCATCCATAAACGGCGTAAAAAGGAATGCCATATTGATTAAAGGTTTTGAGGTAAGCGGTGATTTTGGGGTCATGGTTTGTCCAATCGGCTTCCATGACAATAATGTCTTTGTCATGCAGCGCCTCTAAAACAGCCTGATTTTTTAAAATAAAGTACTTGTTGGCCTGGCACGTTAAGCACCAGTCTGCCGTAACATTGACGAAGACAGTTTTCCCGGCTTTTACATAATCTTCAATACGATCAGGCTCAAAAGATTGCCAGAGGCCATTCTTTTGAGAAGCGTGTTTTTCCCCAAGGTGGGGCAAGAAAGTTGGAAGGGCAAAACTTGCGGTAATCAACAGGCTCGCTCCCAGCCACGCGACCCTTTTCCGAGCTTCAGACTTTTTGCGGGATTTTCCCAGGAATAGGGAAAGGAGCAACATCAATAGGGCGACACTATAGGCGCCTGTTTTGCCAATTTCGGCAATCAAAACATAAACCAACCAGATGGCTGTCAGGATAAGTAGAAAAGCAAATACATATTTGACCTTAACCATCCAGGCGCCTGGCTTGGGAAGTTTTGTTGCAAATTTAGGAAAAAAAGCGATGAGGAGAAAGGGGGATGCGAGGCCAAGTCCCATCATCGTGAAAATGATTAGGATTTCAAGGATCCCTTGGGAGAGTGCAAATGCTAAAGCTGTTCCAAGAAAAGGCGCCGTACAGGGGGTCGCTAAGGCTGTCACCAAAGTGCCTTCGAGAAAAGATCCGAGTAAAGCTTCTCGACGAGGGGAAATTCCACCGAGAGACGATAAGAAGGAAGGCAACCGGAACTCAAAAAACCCAAATAAATTGCAGGAAAATAAAGTCAAAATACCAATTAACCCTATCAGGAAATAAGGTTCTTGAAATTGGACACCCCAGCCAATGGCATGACCAGAAACTTTCAGGATAATAGCGCTGCAGGCGAGGAGGATAAAGGAAAATAAGATTCCCAGCACGGTTGCTAGAAACTCTTGGCGAACAGTTGCGTTATGTCCCCCCCCATGACGTAGGACAGAAAGAACTTTGAGGGATAAAACAGGTAAGACACACGGCATAATATTAAGGATCAGCCCTCCAATAAAGGCAACGAGAAGCATTGTTCCCCATACTGCAAGACTTGAATTTTGAGGGCTGAGAACTTTTTCAACCTCAATGCTCTGGCTCTGATATCCCATAGTTAGCATAATTGATTTTCCAACCAGGCTAGGCAATTGTGTTGGAATTCGATTGGTATCAGGATAAATAGGTGCAGAATACGAGACCGTTTTTTGATCTTTTGATAAAGATACGCGCGGACTATCGATCACAAGATCCTTCATTTCTAAGAATAAATCAGGCAAATCATCTTTAGAAAAGGTGTCAACGGTTTTGGATAAAACAACTTGAAGGGTGGGTGGGCGATCATTTTCTCCAACAATTTCTACACTTTGGATTTGAAAAGGTTGTGAAGATGTATGTTCGAGAAGTTCTTGTTTGGGAACTTTGCTGAGGGCGAGATGCAAAAGGGTTGCCTCAGTGCTTTCCACTTTTGGGCCTACAGGCAAATCTAGGGTAAGCGTTTCTACGACAGGTAGGCAGTTCGATTCGTCACAGACGAGCATATCCACCTGAACGGAAGCATGAATCGGTTGAGTGAGATCGGCAACTTCCACCAACAAGGGGAGAATGACATCCCCTTCGTAGGCATTTACAGTTCCCATTTGGGTGGAAATATGATGAGGTAATGGCCAAAGAATCCGGGCTGATTTAATATTGCGGGATCCTTCCCAAGTCAGCTTAACTTCATATCCCGCAATGCCAGGGGAGCGCCAATAGGTTTTCCAGTGGGGAACAAGTTGGGCACGTAACCCAAAGAAAAGGGTCGTATTCGTTCCAACGGTTGTCGATTCGGAAATAAGGGATAGGTGAACTTTTTCATCGTCTTGTGCAAAATCGTTTGTTCCAACGAATAGGAAGAGAAGAAAAAATATTTTCCAGAAAAAGTAACGATAAGTGGAATTATTTCTCATCAAAGGGTCCGATGCGATTCAGCCGTTATTCGCTTAATTTGCTTTTGAATTTTTTCAAAAGCCCGATATTCAATCTGACGAACGCGCTCCCTGGAAATGCCAATATTTGTGCTGATCTCTTCGAGCGTTAAGGGGGGGTCTTTGAGTCGGCGCTCAATAAAAACTTGGTGTTCTCGAGCGTTGAGGCAAGTCATGGCATTATCCAACAGATTTCGACGTTTGGACATTTCATCAGAATGAATGGCTTGCATTTCCTGGTCTTCGCGGTCGTCCACCAGCCACTCTATCCATTCAGGTGACTCTTCTTCCGCAGAGCGGATCATAACATTGAGAGAACGATCTCCGCTTAAGCGTTGGTTCATTTGAAGAACTTCGCTCTCATCCACAGAAAGTTTTTGAGCCAGGGCCGTTACGATTTCAGGATTGAGTTCCCCTTCCTCGAAAGCATGAATCTGTCGTTGGGCTTTGCGCAAACTAAAAAAGAGTCGTTTCTGAGATGAAGTCGTCCCGATCTTGACAAGGGACCAGGTGCGTAAAATGTAGTCTTGGATGCTGGCCTTGATCCACCACATGGCATAGGTCGAGAGGCGAAATCCACGCTCCGGATCATAATGCTTCATGGCTTGCATCATGCCGATGTTGCCTTCAGCTACCAAATCACCCAAAGGAAGACCATAGCCACGGTATCCGCCGGCAATTTTTGCAACCAGACGCAAGTGGCTAGAAACCAGGCGTTCGACGGCTTCAGAATTCCCCTCGTCTCGCCATTTTTTGGCCAATTCATACTCTTCTTCCAATGTTAACATAGGAAGGTTGCGAATTTGGCGGACGTAATGTCGATTTAATTCGTTTCGATTTTGATCTTGTGAGGTTTGAGTCATAAAAACCCGTTCATAAAATAACGTTAGAAGCCGCTGATAATCTGAGTGCTCTCTATAAAATAGTAACTGAAGAAAAAGTTGGAATGCAATGCTAAAGACTTAATATTTCTAACTTAATTTTGAGGGATTGTCAAGGGGGTGGGCTTTGTTGAATAATTGTGTAACAGGAACGATCTCCAGATTTGACAAGTGAAAATAATACCAGTCATCGCGAGCGCGAAGCGCGTGGCGATCCAGGGGCGATAGGAGAGATATTGAACGTGGCTCCTGAATCAGCTTCGTCGCTCCGCTCCTCGTAATGACTGAATTAGGTTAATTTAGTTAAGTGAGTTTTATTCGATTATTAAACAAAGTCCCCACAAGGGGAGAGATAAGATCCTCGTGCTATACTAAATTTTAATTATATTATGGTCTACTCTGTATCAAAGGGTTGATTAAAGGGAAGGAAAATATAGCTATGACAGATGATCTTTGTATTTGGTGTTTAGAGAAAAAAGAATATACACAAGGGACTGATCCAAGGAACAATGAAGCAATCTATTGTATACGCTGCCCTAAGGGTCATCATTATTGTTTAACAAAGAAACTTTACGACAATGTAGTGTCATTCAATGAATTTAAAGGCTATCAAGTTACCTCTGAACAATATGACTCGTATGTTAAAGCTAATGAAGAATCATCTACAGATGATATGCTTATTATTGGTAAAGATTTTCATATAGATTACCCTTAACTTCAACTTCCCAAAGGCTTCAAAAGCCCCACAACTTCCCGAATTTCTTTCATATGGGTTTCAGCTAAGGCTGAGGCATGGTTTGCGCCCCGGTTCAGAATTTGGTCCAGCTCTCCTTTATCTTGTAGAAGGCGGTGCATTTCCTGGCCAATGGGCAAAACATGCGCAATCAACAAATCCGTAAGGTCTTTTTTGAAGGTCGAGAAGTATTGACCTGCAAACATTTTGCACACATGATCCGGCGTTTGGTTCGCAAGGGCGGCATAGATATTAATGAGATTGGCTGCTTCTGGCCGAAATTCAAGGGATTTTGCGGTATCCGGAAGGGCTTCCGCATCCGTTTTGGCTTTGCGGATTTTTAAGGCCAGGGTGTCAGCATCATCCATCATGTTAATGCGAGAATAGTCGGAAGCATCGGACTTGCTCATCTTAGCGGTGCCATCGCGAAGGCTCATGATGCGGGTTGCGGGGCCGGTGATGATGGGTTCAGGCAAGGCAAACACGTCCTTATTAAATTCGCGATTGAATAAACCGGTGATGTCCCGCATCAATTCCACATGTTGTTTTTGGTCTTCGCCCACGGGCACGTGGGTTGCTTTATAAATAAGGACATCAGCTGCCATGAGAACCGGATAGGCAAAAAGGCCGAGACAGGCATTCTCACGATGCTTGCCGGCTTTTTCCTTAAACTGGGTCATCCGATTCAACCACCCCATAGGCGTAATGCAGCTAAAAATCCAGCTGAGTTCCGTATGGGCGGGGACATGACTTTGTGCGAAGATATGGGATCGAGTGAGATCAATACCGCTCGCAATAAAAGAGGCGGCCATGAGGCGTGTATTGCCGACAAGGTTTTTAATGTCTTCTAGGGTCGTTAGGGCATGGAGATCCACAACGCAAATCAGGTTTTCATCCATCTGATGTTGCATTGCAACACAGTTCCGGATAGCCCCTAAATAATTGCCTAAATGAATGTCTCCCGTGGGGCGATAACCAGAAAAAACCCGTTTCATTTTTGCCTCCATTTACAAGGTTAGTTGCGCCGCAAAGCCTGGCGGATATGGGCCAAATTAAAAGCGCCTGTTAGTTGTCCCATGCTGCCAAAAATGACCATACCGCAGATGATGATGCCGAGGACAGCTATGATTTGAAGAAGAAGGGTATCGGGGAGTGTCGTCAACCATTGATCGCGGGCGAGAATCAAACCGCCGCCCATGGCGAGGGCTGAAATGAGAACTTTCGCGCCTGTTATTTGAATTTGCCGGGTAAGGGAAAACCAATTGCGCCGATGCAGGCCGATGAGGAGTAATCCAGCATTAACCCAGGCAGCAATGGATGTCGCCATGGCGAGCCCCACATGAGAAAAGGGGCCCATTAAGATGACGTTGAGCATGAGGTTGCAAACAATGCTAATGATGGCGATTTTAACGGGCGTCTTCGTATCTTGACGCGCAAAAAATCCTGTCACAAAGACTTTACTTAACACATAAGCAGGAATGCCTGTTGCAAAAGCCGCAAGGGCTGCCGCTGTTGCTGTAATCTGTTCGCCTTGCAAACCATAGAGGAGGTCAATAATTGGGTAAGAGAGCAGCATCAATCCTAAGGCTGCGGGTATTGTTAGTTGAAGGGATACTTCGACGGCGAGGCCTTGGCTGGCGCGGGCTTTTTCTTCTTCTCCTAAGCGAATTTGGCGAGACAAGGAGGGTAAGAGGGCGGTTCCCATCGCGATTCCAAACAGAGATAAAGGAAGTTGATTGAGTCGATCAGCGTAGTGAAGGAAGGAAATTGATCCGGAGGGAAGCAGAGAGGCAAACACCATATCAAGAAGCAAGTTGATATTCATGACACCAGCGCCGATGGCTCCCGGAATCATGAGACGTATGACTTTGCGAACCTCTGGGGTAAGGCGCGGCAAACGGATTTTTAAGCGGAATCCGGTACGCCAGCAAGTCCAATAGAGCCAGACAAGCTGAAAAACTCCTGACAAAAACACGGCCCAGGAAAGAGCTTTTCCTGTGGCCAAATCAGCATAAGAGAATGTAACCATAGCGCCTATCATAATAATATTGAGAATAATAGGGGCAGCAGCTGCTGCAGCAAAACGATCTAAAGAATTTAAGACACCACTCAATAGAGCGGCCAGAGAAATGAACAAAATATAAGGAAAGGTAATGCGGGTAAAGGTAATGGCCATGTCAAGGCGCTCTGGAGTGGCTGAAAATCCAGGGGCAATCATCCCCATAACCCAAGGGGTTGCAATAACGATAAAAATCACAAACAGAATTAGGGTTATCCCCAAGACAGCCATCACCCGCTCTGCCAGAAGCTTAGCAGATTCAGGCCCTTCACTGGCGAGTTGTCCTGAAAATTGAGGTACGAAGGATGCGTTAAATGCTCCCTCAGCAAAGATTCGGCGGAAAAAATTGGGGAATTTAAAGGCGACGAGAAAGGCATCTGTAATGGGACTTGCCCCAATAATATGAGACATGAGACTTTCCCGGATCAGTCCAAAAATACGACTGACGCCGGTAAATCCCCCGACAGTTGCCATGGCACGAATAATTCTCATCTGTTGTTTGGCTCCAAGGCTAACTTTTGGGAGCTTTTGGAACAGGAGTAGAGGCTTTCTCTGGTTTTGGCTTGCATTCGTATTGCTTCTTTAAGGCGGTTAACTCCGTTTTCATTTCTTTCGTCATATGTGGGAAATCTGTTTCCAGTTTTTTCCAGGCAATGCAAGCATTCTCTTTTTTACCAAGTAGGGCGAAGGTCTCCCCCAGCCTTAATAAACAATCGGGGGCTTTAGGATCCTTCGGATTCTTTTTATAGGCGGTAACAAAAAGAATTTGGGCTCCCTTGTTATTGCCTTGTTTCATGGTACATTCTGCTTTCCAATACATGGCTTTAGGAACCAAGGGGTCATTGGGGAAAGCCTTAATAAAATAACTAAAAGCCTTCTCGGCTTCCTTGTAAGCCCCTTTATCATGAAGAGCCATGGCCGCATTGTATTCGGCTTGGGCATTGCCAGCTTTTAGCGTCGGAGCTGTTTCTTCAGCCTGCTTTGTTGCCGTTTCTCGAACTTCTTCTAAATTCTTTTTTTGCTTTTTCTTTAGGGAACCATCTTCATCCTCTTCTGATGGTGCGGATTCTTCTAGAAGTTTTAGGACAGATTCTGTTTCTTCATCCGTGTCTGAAGAAGAAGGTGTCTGGTCCCAAGTCTCTCGCTTTCTTTTTGCAGTTGGTTTTTCCTCGGATGAGTCAGTAATGAAAGTAGTTGATTTTTTAGGCGTATTTTCTGACCGCAGATCTGTATTTTCTGATTTGAGGTGCTTAATATCTTCACGTAAACTGCGCAATTCATCTCGTAGGCTATTAAGATCTTCCGGGCCGGTTTGAGCATCTCTCAAAGCGCGTATCTCATCCTTAAGACGTTCAAGATCTTCCCGAGAAACTTTGGCGCCGGGATTGGCATCATCTGAATCTCCTCCCCTTTGACCTAATTGATTTTCCAGTTCGTCTATCCGGGCGCTCAAATCTCCAATAGTTGCATTAGAATCACCTGCGTAAATAGGGTAGAGCATGGAAGTATTTAGAAAAATAGCCATCAGTATAGAATATTTTAAACTTACAGGTTTTAAATTTATAGGCAAACGCATTGCTCTCTTCTCGCAGGAAAAATTATATAACCTGTTTTTAGCAGATTTTCTATAAAAGTGCGATCAAATTCATGGGGTTACTCCTTTTCTTTTGGGTAAGCGACGGGAAGTGTAAGGGCGTTAACGGATCGCAAAGCATCTTGCCGCTGCGCTGGTGTAAGAAGAGGAACAAGCTCATCTCGGTAGCGAGCGGCATCAAGGGTGACGCCTTCCAAATCCTTGTAATTAAGGGAAGCCAAGGATAAATAGAAGTAAGCTTTCTGGGGATTCTTTTCCGTTCCCTGGCCTTTTTTGTACATAATGCCGCAGTTAAATTGACTGGGGCCATAGCCAAAATGAGAGGCCTGTATATAATAGTGCAGCGCCTTTGCCTCGTTTTTTTCAACACCGTCTCCGGCCAGATATAGACCAGCAAGTTCATCTAAGGCAGGGCCATAATTTTGGAAAACCGCTTTTTCAAGAAGGGATAATCCTTTCTTTGGGTCGAAATGATGAGAGGAGGTTGGAGAGAGGTAAATGACGGCCATGAGATAAAGCGCATGCGGATCATTTTTAGCAACAAAAGGGGCTAGGGTTTCGATGGCTTTATCGGTTTTTCCCTGGATCATAAATAACTCTCCGTTTTGGAGAGACGCATAGGATGAAACAGACGTAATAAGCAAAAATAGTATGTTTAAAACATAAGTTTTATAGTGTGGTGTGAAGAGTCTTAGAATTTTCATGCGGTGGAGCCCTCTAGAGTTAAAATAGAAAAAATATAAATTTTATGATAAATCCCTGAAAAATATACATTCTATGAAAATCAAACAGATACTAACATCATTTCAAGATGATTTCTCCCCCTTTCTTAGATGGGTAAAATTTTATCTTCTTGACAAATGTTGAGCTATGAATATTATAAAACGCAGCTGCTTGTATTTTTTTATTTTGAATATTATAAAATGCAGCTGTTTGTGTATTTTTTATTAAGAAAGGAAAGAAAAATGGCAACAAGTGAACGTCTCAAAACCATTGATACTCAGATAAATAAGCTACAGTCACGTAAGAAAAAACTTGAAGAAAAAAGAAAAAATCAAATTACGACTATTTTAAATAGGTGTGGTGCTAATAAAATGTCAGATGAAGTGTTGGCAGGCGCTGTTTTGGAAGCTGTTAGGGCTTACAATCAGAATGATCGACGCATTTCGACTTGGGAATCGGAAGGCCACAAAATTTTAAAACCAGGCCGCGGCAAAAAGAAATTTGTCTAGGCTTTTCAAGCCACTTGTTTGAAATGTGCCTTTAAAAAAATTGGCGGATTTTTTATAACCTTGCTTATTTCATGCACCTCATGGTAGAAAAACTTCTAGCTGAGTGATGAGAGAAGCAAGGAGCAAGAATGGAAAATAAGAAGAAAGCTTGAGAAAAAAGAGGGTGTAAGTTTCTTGTCTTTTTCTTCAGTTGCATAAATTTGGTGGCGTGTCGGACAACCTTTGATCCCGATTCTGACATTTTAAATCGGTCTCATATTAAGTCACTTAAAAGCGCGCCTGAAAACGCTCATCCCCCTCCAAAAATACTTCTTAAAAAGAAGAAAAGTCCCACTCCCCCTCTACCGCCAGCCATGAACAAACTCGTTTCAGTTACTTTAACAGAAGAGATACCTTTAAAAGATGCCTTGGTTGAGTTGGCTCGTCAGGCAGAGATCGATTTGCACTTAGATTCAAAAGTATCAGAGCGCATTATTTGTCGAGTAACCGACCCCAGTTACCTGGGGTCAGTCCTCTAAGAACGCGACCAGACAAGTTTCCCTGTAGTCCGCTCAAGCACCTTAAAAGCCACATAAGTAGCCCATCAAATTAGAGAAAAACCTCTAATTTGACTCTGCATTACAACC